>JALEZZ010000062.1 GCA_022773585.1 Selenomonas sp.
GCTTTCTTCTCAGCTGATGCTGCCTCCTTATTCTTTTTGTCGGCCTCAACCTGGGCCAGCGCCGACACCTCTTGAAGCTGTGCAAGCCGTTCCTGCTCACGCTCCGTCTTGAACTGCGTAACAGTCAAATGTTCTTCGGAATTTCGCACGGCCAGCTCCGCCAGTTCAGGAACGGTGCTATGTGCCGGTGCATCAAACGAAATAGTCGTAAACGTATACTCAGATGCTTTCACGTCAAGGGGATTGCTAGGGATGCCAATCACAGCCACATACTCAGTCAACGTCACCATGTTTCTCAGCCTCCTTCGGCTTCGTAGATTTTGCCAGTACCGTTTCCAGTTCAACGATTCGCGCGTTCAGCGTCGCAACCTCCTGCAGATGCGCCCTCTCAGCTTTCGCCGCTGCCGACTCCGCCGCTGCCTGCGCAGCCGCAACCTGCGCCGCCGCGCGCTCCTTGGCCGCTTCGACACGCTCCTGCATTCGCTGGCGCCTGCAATCTCGCTTGCCGATGCGGATTGTTCCTCAGTCGCGGCCGAGACATTCTCCATCTCGCTCGCGACCGTGTGACCTTGCGCTTCGACTTGCTGCACTTGCGCAGAAATGGCGCCTGCCTGCGTGTTGACGTTCTGGATCTCGCCCGCCATCGCCTGCGCTTCGCGCGAGACGCCGTCTACGAAGACACGGATCTCGTCGAAGATCTCCTTCAGCTGCTCGACGGACGATGCGCCGCCGCCGACGGCCTCGCTGCCGTCTTTCATGGACGCGACGGCAGCATCCGTATCGCGCTGGATCGACTCGATCAGCGACGTGATGCGCTGCGCGGCTTCCGCCGACTCCTCGGCGAGCTTCCGGACTTCGTCCGCGACGACGGAAAAGCCGCGTCCAGCCTCGCCCGCGCGTGCCGCCTCGATCGCGGCATTGAGCGCGAGGAGGTTCGTCTGCTCCGCAATGCCCGAGATCGTCTCGACGATCTTCCCGATCTCCTTGGAATTCTCTCCCAATTTGTCCACGATCTGTGCCGACTGCCGCACCGTCGCGGCCGCGCCCTGGATGCGCTGGACGGAGCCTGCGATTGCCTTGCCGCCCGATGCCGCGCGGTCGTACGCTTCGGAAGCATGCGCTGCCACGCGCATCGCCTGATCCTGCATCTTGTCAACCGCCGTGCTGACACTTGCAACGGCTCCCGAAGATTCCTGCACTTCGTTTTCTTGCTGCGTCACGGCAGACGCCGCGCGCTGCACCGACTGCGCGACCTGATCCGACGCCTGCGCCGACTGCGAGGAACTCGCCGTGAGCTCTTCGCTCGCCGCCGCAATCTGCTGCGCCGAGTCATTCGTGCCGCGCATGAGCTTTCCGATGCTCGTGCGCATCTCTGCAACGGTCGTGGCCATCTCGCCGAATTCGTCGCCACGCACGACCCTGCGCTCGCTCTCGCGGAAATCGCCATCGCGCAGGCGTTCGCACGCCAGTTTCATCTCATAGAGCGGCGAGGTGATGCCCCTGCCAATGATCCGAGCCACGAAAACAAAGACGATGAGCGCGACAAGGCCCTCGATTAGCATGTTGCGCGTCGCTTCCGCCGCTTTTTCGAGATTGCGCTGGTAGACCTCCTCCGCATTCGTATTGATGAGCTCCAAGAGCTCCTTGACCGGATTGCCGACCGCCGTGCTGTTCTTCTGCCCTTCGTCGTAGTAAAGAGCGCGCGCCTCATCCATCTTGCCCTCCTTGACGAGCCCGTCGATCTTCCTGCCCGTCTGGTAGAGCTTCTCCCAGCTCGCCTCGATGGTCTGCACGCGCTCCTCGACGCCATCCAGCCCTTTCGAATTTTCCTTGTACGCATCGAGCGTCTGATGGAAGCGGTCATTGATGCTCTCGATCGTCTTGCGGTTCTTTTCCTGCACTGCCGGATCCGCGCTGTCCGCGAGGTTCAGCTCGTGCACCTGCATGTCGCGCATGAAATACTTGAGCTCGCTGACCATCTGCACATTCTTGAGCTTCTGGTTGTACATCTTGCTCATGCGGTAATTCGAGGCCTGCAGCATGCTGTACCCCGTGTAGCCGACCGACAGCAGAGCGACAGCCGCAATCACCGCGAGCGCCAGGATTTTGATGGACACCCGCACATCGTTGATCCATTTCATTTTTTCTGCATCCTCCTGTTCCTGCAACCATTCTCATTTCCATTCTTCATTATACGTGCGGCATCTCCCGGTATTGAATCCAATTTTTTGCTTTTCTCGCCTCATTTATAAACTTTTTTGCTTTTTGGGGAACCGCTGCCAAAGGACGGAAAAGCCGCAGCTTCGTGATTGCCATGGAGCTGCGGCTCTCTGCCGAAAGAAGAACGGCGCGATCAGAATTTCGTCGTGAATTTGAGGTAAAGGAAGTCGTACGGAGCCTTCTCCAAAGATTTGCCCGTACCGTTTTTCCGGTTGGCATCGTCCGGCTTCGTGTGCGCCCAATAGCGTTCGAGGGAGAGTTTCGAGTGGTCGCTCGTCATGTAGTCGAGCACGACGCCAAAGCCCTTGAACCCTTCTTCTCCGATATAGTCATCATACGACGTATAGTTGGAATTCATGAAAAGGTTCTGATCGACGTTGAAATAGTTGACGCTCGGGACGAAATCCCCTTTCTTCTCCGCCTTGCCATATGCGAGGCTCAGGAGATAGCCGTCCGCATGGGATTTCGAGCCATAATATTTGTAGCCATACTTGATGGAATTGCCATCGCTGTCCGTTTCATTGAAAGCGTGATCCGTGTTCGTATTGTGCACGAACTCGCCGCGGAAATGCAGCTTGCCGACGACCGGCGTTTCCGCGTAGATGCCGAGATAGCTCTCCGGCTGCTGCTTGCCGCCGTAGATGCCGAGGAGCGCATCCTCCGCGAACGTGTGCTGATACTGGAGGAACGCGAGCGTGCGCGCGCGCGGTTTCGAGGTTTCTTCCGCAAGATACGCCTGCGAATCGCGGCCGTAGCCGAGATAAAGCGCATCGCGGGGCGTGACATCGTATTTCGCCGACACCATGTTGATGCTGCTCTTGCCGAGCCAGAGACCTTCGCCGATGGTCGCGGACTGGACGCCGCCTTTCAGGTACACGGGGCCGAACTGCCGCCCGACCGACGCCTCATCGAGCTTCACGCGGTTCTTCTCCGAAGGATACGCTTCATCGCCGCCCTCGGACTGCGTCGCCTTGAATTTCAAGCCGAATGCCACGTCATAGCGGTCATCAACTTTCGTCTTCGCCTTGAGGCGGATCTCGCCTTTCGACTTGCTTGTCTTGTTCTGATCGTACATGTAGCCGATCTTCGTCGAGCCAGACCATTTGAGCTCTGGCGCTTTCTTCTTGTCCGCTTTCCCGGCATCCTTTCCGGCTTTCTCGAGCTGCGCCTCGAGCGCGTTCAGGCGGTCGGTCAGCTGCTGGATCTCCGCTTTCATCTGCGTGACATCCTGCACGTCAGGATCCTGCGCGGCGGCAGATGCCGGGGCAGCAGGAAATGTTGGCAGGAGCAGGGCGGCCGCGAGTGCGGCGCTGGTTGTTGCAAATTTTTTCATGTTGATTGATTCCTTCCTGCAAATCGTCCGGGAAGCCCGAATCGTTTCAATCCACCTGATCGTTTTCCGCAATCCAGGCAGACCACGGGACTGCAAATCCAGAGGCTTTGTTTGCCTGCACGTAGCGGTAGAACCACTTCACCATGCGCGCCTTGTCCCAGTAATACTGCGCCTTGTACTCTTTCGGTTTCGGGTTCGCGATCGTGTAGGCCGTGTAGTTGCCGCCGATGAGGTACTGACGGGCGAGGATGTCCTCAAGCGAGACATCCGGATTCTTCAAGATGTCCGTCATGACCATGAATGCCGTCGTGCGGCCGGCACCCGCTTCGCAGTGGAAATGGAGCCAGGCATTTTCCGGCAGGGTCTTGTAGAAATCCATGAAACAATCGACCATCGCAGGCGACGGCCAGAGATGGTCACGCGCCGGGATGCGGAAATAGCTGACGCCGAGTTCCTTGGCGACCTCTTCCTCCGTCTGCGCCTTCTGGACGTTCCGCTTCTCGACGTTCGTCGCGTACTTGTCGTACGCGCCGGACTCGAGGTCTGCCGTCACGACGCCGTCCTTGCTGTTTTGCGCGGCCTTCAAACGCATTTTCTCATCCTTCTGGATCAGCGCGAGATCTTCGTTCTTGTCCGCGTTGCCCCAGTCGCGCAGGCCGTACCAGCTGACGGGCGTGCCGTCGAAGTAGCCGTGCGACTCCTGCCGGAGATCGACGTCGTAGATGGGGCCTTTCGCGTATTTCTTGATTTCCGTGAGCGCTGCCGCAAAGCCTTTGCGCGACATCTCGGCGCTGCCGGAAATGTCCAGCGTGTCAAGGCCTTTGCGCGTCGGATTTTGATGGTTCTCTATGAAAGGCGCGACTTTGTCCGTGATCTCATTCGTGTACGGGGACTGGCAGGTGCGGAAATTGCGCGGCAGCTCGGCCACGTTCTCCGCGTCGCGGCGCCAGACGAAGCCCTGATAGTTCACGGCACCGTCCGTGTAGTTATGCTTCTTCGTCCACTCCTGATACGATATGTCGAGCTTCGGATGCGCACAGACGTAATCATAGAACTGCTTCGTAAAGCGATAGCGCTCGATGTAGAGCTGGCGCTCCCAGTTCTGCTTCTTGTCAGGGATGTCGCTCAGATCGACTTTGCCGAGCAGGTATTGGCGCTTGATGATGTCATCGAAGGAGACGCCAAGCGGCGCGCTCTTCAAGATGTCGTGCATGACCATGAAGATCGTCGTGCGGCCCATGCCGGCGAAGCAATGATAGTGGAGCCAGGCATCTTTCGGGAGCTGCTTGTAGAAGTCGAGGAACTGGTCCACCTGCGCATCCGCCGGACGGAAATGATCCTCGATTGCGATGCGGAAGTAGTTCGCGCCGTGCTTCTTGACCATCTGCTCTTCGGTGCTGGCTTTCTTCGAGATGACGTAGATCGGCTCGCCGACCTCGTTGCTGCTGTCATCGAACGTGTAAACCTCTATGGGCTTCTTCATCATCGCGTCATTGAGCTGATCCGTCTCGCGGTGCTTCGCCGTTGCGGGATCCCAGCCGTCGTTGCCCCAATCCTTGTAGGCATACCAGCTGACCGCCATGCCATCAAGATAGCCGTGCGATTCGAGGCGCAAGTCGATGTCGTAGAACTTGTCCGGCGTCGTTGGAATGGTCGCGAGAATTTTCTCAAGCTCCTTTTCCGAGAAGCAGCTGCTCGCGGAGACATTCTCATCCCTCAGACCTTTTTCCGTCGGCATCACGCCATCGCGCGTCATGCCTGTGAACGCATCTTTGCAGGTACGAAAGTTGCGCGGCAGCTGGTCTTTGTCATAGCGGTCCACTTTGAGCGCAAGATCCGGTGCCTTGAATTCCCTGGCGGTCTTCGCCTGATTGCCAGCTGGCTGCTCGCTCGCGAGGGCGACCGTCCCCGTCTGCACGGAAATCGCCACCGCCAGTGCGAGAGACGCGAGTGCTGATTTTTTCATGAGTCTCCTCCTCATCCTTCTTCAGATCCTTCAAAAATCATATCCCTGCTGGTCGCACCACTGGCTCCATGTGATGTCGAGCGATGGATGCGCTTTGGCGTAATCGTAGAAATGCTGCGTGAATGCGGCGCGTTTCGGATAGTTCACTTTCTTGTACGGATCCGTCGTCGTGGCCGCCGACTGACGGACATCCTGGCCACCAAGGAGGACTTGGCGCGTCATGATCTCGTCATAGGAAAGTTTCGTTGCATTGTGAATCATGTCCACCATGCTGAGCGCGATCGTCGTGCGGCCGACGCCTGCCTCGCAGTGGAAATGCAGCCAGGTGCCTTTGGGCAGGGCCTTGTAGAACGCGACGAACTGATCAATATTCGCGCGCGTCGGCGCCGAATAATCCATGATCGGGATGCGGTAATACTTCGCGCCCTGCGACTCGACGAGCTCCTTCTCCGTCATCACGGATTCGACCTGGATCGGGGCGACGAATGAATTGCTCTTGTCTTTCGCCTGCATCGCGACCTCGACCGTGCCCGCTTTCTGCGCAGCCTTGAGGAGCGCTTCCTCGCGCGCCATGACCTGCTCTGCAGAAAGGCCCTTGTTGAATGTCTTGTAACGGCTGTACCAGCTGACTGCGTGACCATTGATATAGCCATGGGACTCGTCACGCAGATCGACGACGACAATGTCCTTCTTGTCCGCCGGAATCTGCTTCAAAAGCGACTGGAACTCGTTTTTCGAGAACACGCTGCTGCCCGAGTCATTCAGCCCTTCGAGGCCCTCGCGCGTCGGATAGACATCGCCGTGCACACGCTTGAAATCACTCTGGTTCGTGCGGAAATTCTCCGGCATCGACGCGACATTTGCAGGACGGTCGAATTTCAAAACCTGCATGCCCTCGTCCGGCTCTGCCGCAATCGCCATGCCGCAAGCGAGCATGAGCGCAGAGACCAGGACGCCGATGCGCGCCTTGATGGATGGGTGTTGGAACATTTCAGTTGCTTCCTTTCCTCTTGAAACCGTTTTTAAATCGTGCTTCTCGATGCGTCTGCCCGGGATGACGCAAAGAAAAAGCATCTGCATTGCTGACAAGATTCATTATAGACAAAACTGCCACGCAATTCCTCCAGATTCTGGTAGGAATCCGACGAAAACCTTTGTTTCTTTGTCATTTTTGCAAGGATTTGTCCGCGAAAAACATTTCCGGACAAAAAACGGCCAGCCCTTTTGATAGGCCAAGGGCTGACCGGCAATCGATTTCTTGGGGGTAAGTCAGATCGAAAAATAAAGGGAAAAAAGCGATTTCAGGAATCAATATTTGCGCGCTGCATCATAGTGCGGCTTCATGAGATTCTCGTAGCAGTCATGGATTTTCTGGCTCTTGGAAACCTGCGCGACGCCGACACGCCACCAGTCGCCATAGCCGTGGACCATCGTCTTCGGCAGGACTTTGCAGTCGATGAGCGTGGAGACGGTCTGTTTCTTCGCGTCTTCGAGCGCTGCTTTGAGCTCTTCCGCATTGTGCACCGTGTAGGCGACACAGCCGTAGGAACGGGCGTTCATCGCAAAGTCGATGGGGACGAAGCCGCCATCGAGCTGACCGGTCTTCTCGTTGCGGAAACGGAACTCCGTGCCATAGCTACCCTGGCCGTGACCGATCTCGAGGTTGTTGATGCAGCCGTTCATCATGTTGTCGAAGAGGATGACATTGATCTTCTTGTGTTCGGCAATAGACTGAGGAAGTTCGGAATGCAGCATCATGTAGGCAGCATCGCCGACGAGCGCGTAGACTTCGCGCTCCGGCTCTGCCATCTTGACGCCGAGGGCTGCATTGACTTCATAGCCCATGCAGGAGAAGCCGTACTCGACATGGTAGCCGCCGACAGACTTCGTGCGCCAGACGCGCTGGAGATCACCTGGAAGGCTGCCCGATGCACCAACGATGATGGCGTTCTTGTCGATGGTCTCGTTCAGCACACCGAGGACGCGCGTCTGCGGCATGGAGGATTTCGTGACTTCGATGAATTCCTTGCTGACTTTCTTGAAGTCGAGGTCATCGTTGACTTCCGGGACGAAGTCATCGCCCGTGTACTCGATGTGGAAGACGCGATCGGCTTCTGCATCATAGCGCTTCTTGTAGTCCGCGACCGCCGCCTGATACTCTTTGCTCGTCTGGTAGCCGGTCTTGGAAAGCTCGGCATCGAGTGCTTCGAGGGCGGCTTTCGCGTCTGCGACGACCTGGAGGCCGTCCATCTTGTACGCATGGAAGCGGGACACATTGATGTTCAGGTACTCAACCTCGGGGTTCTGGCAGATCCACTTCGAGGACGTTGTAAAGTCCGTATAGCGCGTGCCGATGCCGATGACGAGGTCGGCTTCCGCTGCGAGGAGGTTCGCGCCGAGGCCGCCCGTCTCGCCGAGGCCGCCGAGATTCAGCGGATGCTCCCAAGTGATGCAGCCTTTGCCTGCCTGCGTCTCGCCGAAAGCAATGTGATATTTCTCCGCAAACTTCCGGAATGTCTCGTCCGCTTCGGAATATTTCACGCCGCCGCCGAAGATCATGAGCGGCTTTTTCTTGCGCTGGATCAGCGCCGCTGCTTCCTTGATGGCGCGCGCCGAAGGAGCCAGGCGGTCGATGTGGTGGACACGTTTCTGGAAGAAGTACTCCGGATAATCCCAGGCCTCGCCCTCAACATCCTGCGGCAGTGCGATGCAGACCGCACCGGTATCTGCCGGGTCAGAGAGAACGCGCATCGCATTGATGCAGGCCGTCATGAGAATCTCCGGGCGTGTCACGCGATCCCAGTATTTGCAGACAGCGCGGAACGCATCGTTCGTCGTGACCGTAAGGCTCGTCGGCTGCTCCATCTGCTGGAGCACCGGATCCGGCTGGCGGTCGGCGTAGGTGTCGCCAGGCAGGAACAGGACCGGGATGCAGTTCGCGGTTGCCGTGGCCGCCGCCGTGACCATGTTCGCAGCGCCCGGGCCGACAGACGACGTGCAGGCGTACATCTGCTTGCGACGCTTCTGCTTCGCATAGCCGATGGCGGCATGAGCCATGCCCTGCTCGTTGCGGCCCATGTGGACGGTGAGGTGGCCGGCGTCTTCTTCGAGCGCCTGGCCGAGGCCGACGACGTTGCCGTGGCCGAAGATGCCGAAGATGCCATCGAACATCGGATACTCTTCGCCATCAAACTCGATGTACTGATTGTTGAGGAACTTGACGAGTGCTTGTGCGACTGTCAAGCGGATCGTATTTGCCATTTGATGTTGCCTCCTGAAACGCAGCGCTTCCTGCCGTCAATCGTCGTAATGGGGCGCCCAGATTTTTGCTTTCGGATCGAGGAGCCAGGTGTGCTCGGGGAGATCCGTACGCGTCTTCTTCCATGGATTGCCATCGAGGTGGCGGATCATCCAGCTGTACCACATCGCATAGCCCGGCGCCGTGACCTGCGGATGCATGAGGTCGGCCGAGATCTCCGCCCAGCTGTTGTGCGTGATCTTGAAGGCGTTGTCACCGATGAAGGCCGCACCGAAGCCCTGCGGCTTGTCGAACTTGTACGTGTAGACTTCCGGCTGCGGATGATGATGCGGGATGTATCCCGACCAGCGGCCCGGCGTGTTGATGACCTCGCCGTTGACCATGTTCGAATACGGCGCATTGTCATAGTCGAAGATCGTGCGGACCGTGCGCTCGGCGCTGGCGCTCCAAAGGCCGTGGCCGAAGATGTCGCACTGGATGTCCTCGGGGCGATAGAATACTGGCTCAAAGGCGCGGTCGTTCATCGTCTTCTGCACAAGGACCTCTGACGGTGCGAGCGCACGAATATCGACATGCGTGCCGCACGGGACGTGCAGGCACGTCGGATTTTCGTCAAAAAGAGAATGGCGTTCCATGACGCGTGTCGCGCCGCCCCATTCGATCTCCACCTTTCCCGTCAGGATGACGAACGCCGTCTCCTGAAAACGGTCTTCAAACGAGACGTGCTCGCTCTTGTCCATGACCTGATAGCCGATGTCCATCATCATGTCGCTTTCGCGCGTCGTCATGGCATTATACCCATGTTTCAGTTCCGTTCCCAGACGTCCGAATCTCATAATGCTGCCTCCCACTCAAGTTCCGAAATGACTTTTTCGGATGCATGTTCTTTCATAAATGCATCAATCTGCTCAACGGTCTGCATTGCTTCCGAGCAGCTGTGGCTTGCAACGACCATCGCAGCATGCGCCGTGCCATGCTGGAGCGCCTGCGGCACCGTCCAGCCGGCAAGCAGGCCATAGACGAACGCGCTGCCATACGCATCGCCGCCGCCGAAGGATTTCAGCAGGTGGATGTGGTACGACTCAACCTTGTACACCTGCTTGTCGGACGTATAGGCAATCGAGCCCTTCTTGCCGTGCTTGATGATGACGATCTTCGTGCCCTGCGCGATGTACTTCTCGGCGAGCACGTGATCCGCCGGCAATGCCGCATCCTCTGCGAGTCCCTCCGTGAGATTGACTTCGTCGCGGGAGCCGATGATGACATCCGCCATCGAAGCGACGATGGAGCAGTAGACCGCGATGTCAATCTTCGCGCGCCAGCTGTACGGGCGATAGTCGAGATCGAAGATGATGCGCGTATCGTGCTTCTTCGCGTACTGCGCGGCGAGCAGGCAGGCCTCGCGTGACGGGCTCTTTGAGAGTGCCGTGCCGGAGATGATCAGGATCTTCGCCTTCGCGATATAGTCCTCGCTGACATCCTCGGGGCGGATCTCGAGATCCGCCACACGGTCGCGGTACATGAGGATGCTGCTCTCCGTCGGGCTCTTCATCTCCGTGAACGTCAGGCCCATGCGCTCGCCGTGCTGTGCGCGCGTCATCTGGGACGTGTCGATGCCGCGATCCTTGAAATAGTTGAGGACGAAGTCGCCGAACTGGTCATCCGACACGCAGCCAATGAAACCGACTTTCTTGCCGAGCTTGTTGATGCCGACAGCCATGTTGCCCGGCGAACCGCCGAGGTACATGGAGAATGTCTTGACCTTATCAAGCGTGCGGTTCATCTCGTTCGGATTGAAGTCAAGTGTCACACGTCCGATCAGGACGACATCCATCGGCTTGTCCTTGCCAAATTCTACGAGTGCCATTTTTCTGTTTTCCTCCTATTTGATCAACAGGCATGTCGATGTCAGAGCCTTGCTTTTCCTTCCATGCCAAAGATTTTCATGTGGCGTTCGACGTTCGCGCACGTGCCGCGTACGATCGCGTCGCTCACGTCAAAATACTTGAGCTCGTTGCCTTTTTCTGCGACGGCCTGTTTGACTTCGCGCGCCGAGGCATCATAGGATGCCGTGGCGATGTTGATCTTCTGGATGCCGTTCCGAAGACAGTTCTTAAAATCTTCTTCCGTCAGCCCCGTGCCGCCGTGGAGGACGAGCGGGGTCATGAGCGCTGCATGGATCTCCTTCAGGCGGTCGATGCGCAGATGTGGCTTTTTCTTGTAATTGCCATGCGCCGTGCCAATCGCAACGGCCAGTGCGTCCACGCCCGCTTCTTCGGCGAGGCGCTTCGCTTCCGCAACATCCGTGACGGCGATGTCCGCTTCTGCCATGTCACCTTCTGCGCCACCGATGCTGCCGATCTCGGCTTCGACGTCCGCGCCGTAGCTCTTCGCAAGCTTCACGACCTCTTTCGTGCGGCAGATGTTTTCCTCCAGCGGATAACGGGAGCCGTCGAACATAACGGAGGTAAATCCACAATCCAGCGCGAGCTTGATCGTTTCCATCGTATTACCGTGGTCGAGATGGACGGCTACTGGCATCTTGCATTTCTTCGCGGCAGCGACCATCACGGGGCCGAGGAGGTCGAGGGGCGAATAGCGCAGGCGTCCCTCCGCGATCTGGAGAATCATCGGCGCCCGGAGTTCCTCTGCCGCCTGGATCGCGCCCCAAGCCATTTCCATGTCAGAAACATTGAACGCTCCGATTGCATATGTGTCATCCGGCTGCGCAAGCAGCTCGGACAGTTTGACGAGTGCCATTGATTTGTCCCTCCTCGCCAATCAGAACAATTTCTTGTAAATCTCGATGATCTGCTCCTTCGTCGGGATGCGCATCGTGTTCTGCGGGCTGCCGCTCTCGAGCGCATCGTCTGCCATCTTGTCGAGCTGTGCGAAGAAATCTTCCTTCGTCTTGCCGCCCTTCTTGAGGAGGTCTTCGACCCTGGGGATGCCGACTTCCTTGCAGAAGCGCGTGACTTCCCTGACAAAAGCCTCGGCCGCTTCATGCGCCGGCGTATTCTCGTCTGCGACCCCCATCGTGCGGGCGATCGTCGCGAAGCGCTCCGTGTTCTCCTCGATGGCGAACTCCATGCAAGCGGGGAGGAGGACAGCGTTTGAAACGCCATGCGCGATGTGGAAGAGGGCGCCGATTGGGCGGCTCATGCCATGCACGATCGTGACGGAAGCATTATTGAAAGCAATGCCTGCTTCGAGTGCCGCGACGGACATCGCGAGGCGTGCTTCGACGTTCTTGCCATCCTTGTAGCAGATTGGCAGGTTCTTGTGGATCTTCTTAATCGCGGAAAGCGCGAATGTATCCGTGAGCGGCTGCGCCTTGCGGGACGTGTAAGCCTCGATCGCATGGCAGAGTGCATCAATGCCCGTTGCTGCCGTGACGCCCGCCGGTGCCGTCATCGTGAACGTCGGATCGACGACTGCCAGCTTCGGGATGATCGACGGACCGCCGAGGAGCATCTTGACGTTATTCTCCGTATCGGAAATAATCGTGTTCTTCGTGACTTCGGAGCCCGTGCCGGCCGTCGTCGGAATCGCGACGAGATACGGAACCTTCATGTCAATCGTCTTGTGCATGAAGCTGTTGATCTTCGTGCCCTCCGGCTGCGTGGAGAGGAAGGAAATGGCTTTCGCCGTATCCATCGGGCTGCCGCCACCGAGCGCGACAACGAAGTCGCATTTCTCTTCGCGGTAGACTTTGAGGCCGGCATCGACAATCTTGTCCGTCGGCTCAGAATTCGCACCATCATAGATGACATCCGGGATGTCCGCCTTCTTCAGCGCGTTCTCGACTTTCGCGGCATTGCCGAACTTCACCATGAACGCATCCGTGACAATGAGCGCTTTCGTACCCTTGCCCTGGATGTGCGGGCCGAGCTCTTCGATGACGCCCGTCCCCGACAGGATTTTCTCCGGAACCATGAACGTGTACCCCATGATGCATTCTCCTTTTTGTTGCTTGTACGAGTTTGTTTTGATTACGTTTTGCTCACTTGATGGTTTTAATTTAATACTTTTTGATTGCGTTGTCAATATCTTTTTTGAAAAAGCGCAAAAGTCCTCATACAGTTCCCGCATTTTCTAGCATCTTATGGAGCTATGTGGTTAAAAGATAGTCATTTCTTGCAAAAGGACTTGTATCTTTTCCCATTTCCTCTTATAATGCATATAGGTTCATAAGGTTTCAACGTCATCAGGAAGCAGACAGGCTGCTTCCTGCCAAGCAGGTGGTTTCCATGAAAATCAATCGCATCCAGCAAATCCGCAAGCTGCTCCTCGAAGAGCACACGCTTTCCATCAAAGACCTCTGCCGCCGCTTCGAGGTATCCAAGAACACCATTCGCCGCGACATCAGCGAGCTTGAGCAGCAAGGGCTCATCCGCAAGGTCTACGGCGGCATCGTCTTGAACGAAGAAGCTCTCGATTCCTCTGCGCCGGAGCCATTCGACAGCCGCGCGGCGAAAAACGAGAATGCCAAGAAGATTGTCGCCCGCCTGGCCGCTTCCGAAGTCCTGGAGGACGACGTCATCTACATCGATTCTGGCACGACGACGATGCATATGATTCCTTTTCTCGCAGGAAAGGGGCGCGTCACCGTCATCACGTCAAGCCTCAACGTCATCAATATGGCACTCGACTATCCGACGCTCGATGTGCTCACGACAAGCGGCGCGCTCTACGTGCCATCGAAAGCCTTCGTCGGATCCAGCGTCATCCGCTGCCTCCGGGATTTCAACATCTCGAAAATCTTCCTCGCATCGACGGGCATCTCCATCGAGCACGGCGCAACAAACGCCTCGCCGCTCGAATGCGAGATCAAGCGCTATCTCACGGGGCTCCCGTCGAAAAAATACCTGCTCGTCGATCATTCGAAGATCGATGTCGCCTCGCTCATGAGCTACGCGAGCCTCGCCTCGATGGACTGCCTCGTCCTCGACAAGCTGCCGCCCGAACGCTATCAGACCTACTGCACGACGAACAACGTGCGGCTGCTCACGCCGGAAACCAGCGGAAGCAGCCGCACGGGAAATCTGTGAAGTTTTTGGGATGCCCAGCGCACTCAGGTCGTCCAGCGCCGTCGGTACTCGCGCGGCGTCATACCGAGTGCATGGCGGAAGACGTTCTGAAAATAATTCGAGTTGTTGTAACCGACCTGTGCAGCGATGTCCGTCATGCTCATCTTCGTACTGATCAGGAGGTTCTGAGCCTCGCCGATGCGCCGCAGGGCGACATACTGCATCGGCGACAGTCCGTTTTCTTTCCGGAATAAATGCGATGCATGTGACACGCTCATATGGAGTGCTGCCGCGACATCTGCCAGATGCAGATCTTCCGTATAGTTCCGGTCAAGGTACCGCCGGATTTCCCTGCCGAGCGCACTTTCCCGCGTCTCGGCTTTTTCTCGTTGCGTGGACAGAATCTCGCACGTCCGCACGATGATGGCGCGCGCTAGCATCTCCGCCGTTTCCACGCGGCCAGCATACCCCTCGCGTACAGTCATGCGAAAAAGATCGAGCATCTCTTCGTAATCGTCGTGCAGCTGGAGCAGCGGCATCGCATCCTCCGGCAGGATGCAATTCGGCGGACGCCTGGCAAGCTCGAGGCTTGAGACGCCGAGGCAGTAGCTCGCCATGCCTTCCGCGCAACCGCCGATTTCCTCATGGACGATACCGGCATTCAGAACGACGAGTGTCCCCTCGCCCGCCACATACCGCCCGCCCCCAACTCGATAGATGCCATTTCCGCGATAGACGAGCAAGAGCTCTGCGAGACCAGGATGCGCGTGGAGATCGCGCGGCATCGAGGAAGCGGCCGAGTCGACATCACAGACATACTCCAGGCGCGGCAGCCGCCCAGCCCTCGTAGTCGCTCTTCATGACGATGTCGAAAATCGGACCGAAATCGATGTCGCCATCGCCCGGAACCGTGAACATGCCAGCACGGACACCATCGAGGAAACTCATATTCTCTGCCTTGACCTTGTCGCGCACCTTCATGCGGATGTCCTTCAGATGGATGTGGCGGATGCGTGGGAGGTACTTCTTGAGAATCGCAACCGGATCCTCGCCCGAGCAGACGAGATGGCCCGTATCAAAGAGGAGAGAGACATACTCCGGGTTCGTCTGCTCCATGAGGCGGTCAATCTCCGCCGTCGTCTGAACGCACGTGCCCATGTGGTGATGATACGTCATCGTCAGGCCGTAGTCTTCTTTCGCGACTTTGCCAAGCTTGTCGAGACCTTCCGTCAGCATCTTCCACTGTTCTTCCGTGTTAATCGGCTTGCCGGCGAAAACCGGCACGTCGAGCTTGCCCTGCACGCTCGTGCCCTGCTCCGCGACGTTGCAGAATTTCGCGCCCATCGCCTGCAGGAACGCGCAATGTGCGCGGAAGTCTTTTTCGACCTGCTCGTACGGCTGCGTGAGTAAATAGGAACTGAACCACGCACTCGCAATCTGCAGTCCGCGAAGATTGAGCGCCTTTTTGAGGATGCTCGGATCCTTCGGATACTTGTTGCCGACTTCGCAGCCCTCGTAGCCTGCGAGCGCCATCTCGCTGACGCACTGCTCGAACGTGTTCTCTTTGCCAAGGTCTGGCATGTCATCGTTCGTCCACGCAATCGGTGCGATGCCGAGTTTGATCTTTGCCATGAGGATTTCCTCCTAGAAAAAATATGAAATCATTGCATTCCCTCCGAAAGGGCGCAACTGCGTGCGCCCTCCCTTCAGGAACTTATTTTTGAAAAATCAGAGGCCGTACTGCTCGCGGATCTCAGAAACCTTGACCGGGCGATGCTCCTCGACGGACTTCTTCGCGGCGAGGCCGATGAGGACCGGCTGCAGGCCGTCGTTCGCGTTGACCGGGGTCTCCGTGTCATTGACGATGGCTTCGACGAACTCGTTGACTTCGTTTGCATACGCCATCATGTAGCGCTCAAGGAAAAAGAACATCGGCTTCTCTGCGATGACGCCATCCTTGCAGCTGTAGACCGCATTGGAATCGGAATCGTTCGAGATCGCGACGCAGCCCTTCGTGCCGAAGACTTCGGCGCGCTGGTCATAGCCGTAGCAAGCCGCGCGGCAATTGTCGATGACGGCCGTAGCACCGTTCGCGAGCTTCATCGTGATGACCGCCGTGTCGATGTCACCGGCCTTGCCGATTGCAGGATCGACCGTGACGGAGCCTTCTGCATAGACTTCTTCGACTTCCGAGCCGGAGAGATAGCGAACCATGTCGAAATCATGAATCGTCATGTCGAGGAAGATGCCGCCCGAAACCTTCACGTAATCGATGGAAGGCGGCTCCGGATCGCGGGACGTGATCTTGATGATCTGCTGCTTGCCAACCTTGCCGGCCTTCACAGCCTCGTGAATGGCGCGGAAGTTATGGTCGAAGCGGCGGTTGAACCCGACCTGGTATTTCTTGCCCGTCTCTTTGACAACTTCGAGGACTTCCTTGATCTTGTTGACATCATGGTCGATCGGCTTCTCGCAGAAGACGTGCTTGCCAGCTTTCAGAGCCTCGATGGACAACGGGGAGTGCTGATCCGTCGATGCGCAGATGAGGACGGCTGTGATTTCCGGATCATTCAATATCTCATGGTAGTCTTTCGTCGTTTTCTCGACGCCGAGGGACTTCGCCCAGGCTTCCGTCTTTTCGTTCATGAACGGATCCGCGATCGTCTTGACCGTAGCGTTTTTGACGAACTTCGAGATGCTTTCTCCATGCACATGGCCGATACGGCCTGCTCCGATGATACCAACTTTGATCATTTCAAAGTTCCACCTTTCTCAACGACCCCATTCTTCAGGGTTTCTTTGTTCACTTGATGTATATATTATAGAGCTATTTTGGAACACATTCCTATAAAATAGTGGCATCTTTGTTTTTCTGCATGTCCATGTTTTCGAAATTTTTCATTCTTTTTTCGCGTCGGACTATAAAATCTTGCACTCTGTATTCTCATTTCATCAGAATCTGCGCGATTTGCAGTGGATTTTTTCGTACAGCAAGGCAAAACAGGCGCTGCACTGCTTCATGCAACGCCTGTTCGAAGGAAAGACTTTGTGCTAAAATAAAGCAAGCGGCCAGTCATACTGCAATATGACTGGCCGCCAAAACTGAATACAGGAGGTGGTACCATGGATTTGGAGACGAAAAACTTCAAACTACACGTTTCCAGCAAGTTTGTCATCGCGGTCGCGACCGCGCTCTGCATGCTTGCAGCCATCCGATGGTAGAACCGTCGATTGTACTCAACCGAAGGGCGCTGGTGACACAGCGCCCTTTTGGTATCTCTGTATCTACGCTTATGATACCACGCCCTCCGGAAAGAATCAAGATTTTCCAGCCGCTTCATCCTGCTTTCACGACGACCTGCTTCTTGCAGAACGCGACGCCGTAGCGCCAGACGTCTCCGACGCCTGCGGTCTGGAACGCAGCAAGGTATGCTTTTTCTTCGATCTGCTGGCAGGCTGCTTCTGCAGCAGCGGCGAGCTCTTCTTCCTCTTTGACGGCCTTGAATTCCAGCAGGATGCCAGGGAGGTTTTCTTTCTTTGGGAAGAACGCGAGGTCGAAGCGGCCGTAGCCGCTTTCCCTGTTCGACTGGATGCGGTAGCGCTTTTCGAGCCAGACCGTCAGGCCGAGCATGAGACCGTGGTAAAAGCTCTCAGGATGCGCAGCATCATGGCAGCTGACGAAGTTGCGCAGGACGGTCTGCAGGTCTCCTTCAAATTCTTCGGTGTCGCCTCCCTGCATCGCCTGCAGAAGGTCGTAGAGGATGTTCATGTCATCGTAGCTGAGATTCTTCATGATCTCGCGGCGAAAGACGGAGCGGAGCTCGCGGTTCGGCAGGGCGAGGTCATACCATGTGGCATCGTCTTCCTTCGTGCGGCCGACGCATTTGAGGTAGCCCGTCGTCAGGAGCAGTGCATAGAGATTCGCCCGATGTTCTTCGATGTCCTGGTAGATGAAGGAATCTTCCAGCTGCGCGCAGATCGTCTTCCCCTCCATGAGGCGCGCAAAATCGCGTGCACGATTCTGGTCGATGCACTCGAGCATGGTGCGCAGGATGCTGTTGCCAGAGGTATGAACCCAGTAGGCTTCCGCCTCGCAGTGCTCGCTGAAATAGTTGTTGACCGACCAGGGATTGTAGATTTCCGTGCCTTGGAAAGCGTAGCCATCATACCAGGACGCGAGCTCTTCGAGCTTGTCTTCATGCCCGAGGTCGTGCGCGAGCTTTGTGACTTCTGCCTTCGTGTAGCCGCAGGCATCGGCAAAGCCGCCACGCAGAACGGTCGAAACCTTGAGGTTGTTCAGCCCGCTGAAGATGCTTTCCTTTGCGATGCGCAGCACGCCCGTGAGGATGGCGAAGTCGAGCGCAGGATTCGATTTCAGCGCCGAGGCAAAAAAGCCACGATAGAAGTCGATCGCGTCTTCATAATATCCATGCGACCACGCCGACTGGAGCGGCGCATCGTACTCGTCAATCAGCAGCACGGCGTCCCGGCCGTAATGGTCGCGGAGCATCTCGCACAAGAGCGGCAGGGCGCGGCGCATGAGCCCGAGATCGCCTTCCCGATTCCAGAGACGGTCAAAATCCTTCTTGTCCTTCGTCGAAACCTTGTCGCTCTCCAGAAGATAACGGAGCGGCCGGCAGACACTCTGCAAGCCGAACGCAATGAATTCCTGCATCGATTCCCACGTATTCGAATCCCAATCGCGGAGCGTCATGAACACGACGGGCCGCGTGCCCTGCTCGGCCATGGCGACAGGATCGTCCATGACCTTGAGCCCCTCGAAGAGCTTCCGATGCTTCTCGGCATCCTCGATATCGAGGAACTGCTGCGTCATGGATAAGAGCAGCGTCTTGCCGAAGCGGCGCGGCCGCGTGATGAGCGTCACGTCCGCATGGCCGCGGAAAAAGTCACTGAGAAACGTCGTCTTGTCCACAAAATAATAATTCGCGCGGAGCTTTGCAAAGTACTCCGTGCCGATCGGCATGACGGTCTTCATCGCCATCCACCTCCAAAAAGAAAAACTCGTGCTGTCTATCTACCGATAGTATAGCACGAGTTTCCCTGTTTTGTCGCAGCGTGTTTTTCTTGTTGCTTCAGCACACCTGCACGCCGCCGACGATGGTGGCGTGGATGGCGAGCGCATCGTCAAAAATCGTGATGTCGGCGCGCTTGCCGGGGGCGAGGCTGCCGCGGCCTTCGTAGAGACCGAGGTCTTTTGCCGGCGTTTTCGTGACGGTCGTGATGACCTGCTCGATCGGAGCGCCGGTGTTCTGCCAGAAACGATGGATGCAGCGGTTCATCGTCGCGATGCTCGCGGCGATCGTGCCGTCGGCGAGCGTCGCGCGCTCGCCGCGCACGGTGACTTCGTGGCCGCCAAAGGTATACGTGCCGTCACCGATGCCGCAGGCACTCATGGAGTCCGTGACGAGGATGAGGCTGTCCGGTCCCTTCAGCCGCCAGACGAGGCGCTGGACGGCGGGTGCGATGTGGATGTTGTCGCAGATGAGCTCGACGCGGGCATCCGTGTCGAGCGCCGCGCCGACCGTGCCGGGGCGGCGGTGATGGAGGCCCGTCATCGCATTGAAGAGATGCGTGAAATGATGAACGCCATGCGAGCGCACGGCAGCAGCCGCCATTTCATACGTCGCGGCCGTATGGCCGATGGAGACGATGACGCCGGCGTTTTCGCACTGCTCGAGGAAGCTCCAGTCGTGCTCCTCCGGCGCCGTCCCCATCCCATGCACTGCCGCCGTATCGCGCAGCGGCAGTTCCTCCGGCGCGAGCGTCACGAGGCGCACGACATCTGCAAACGGCGCGAGCTTTGAAAAGTCCGCAGGGAGGATGTTCGTCTCTTCCTGCGAGCCTTTCTCGGCCGGACTGATGAACGGCCCTTCCATGTGCGCGCCGAGGATGTCGGCGCCGCGTCCGTGCTGCTGCATGGCCGCGCGGATGCGCGTGAGCGCTCCCGCAATCTCGTTCCACGGACAGGTCATGGTCGTCGGCAAAAAGCCCGTCACGCCCATCGCGGCCTGCTCATCCCGCAGAATGTCGAACGTATCGCCTTCCTTGTCCATGGTGTCGGCGCCGCCGCAGCCATGGATATGAACGTTCAGAAAACCCGGGGAAACGTAGGCGCCGTCCGCGTCGATGACATCTTCCATCGGGATGTTTCCATATTTTTGGTTGTACACCTCTGGATCCACGATGGCCTGGATGCCCGTTTCATCATAGACGAGCGCTTTGCCGTCTGCGATGACGAAATCGTCGTTCTCATCTGGCAGGATCAGCCTGCCATGTACGATTGCCTTCACTTCGAAAAACCTCTTTCGTCACGGCTGGAAGAAGTCTCACTTCTTCTGCAAGGCTTCTTCGAGCTCGTTGTTGATGATTGTGACCTGCGGGCCGTAGATGACCTGCACGCCCGTGCCGCTCTGGAGGACGCCACGCGAGCCGCTTTCCTTGAGCAGGCGCTCGCTGACCTTTTTGCCGTCCTTGACGGTGACGCGCAGGCGTGTCGCGCAGCAGTCGACTTCGACGATATTCTCGCGGCCGCCGAGGCCGTCGATGATGAGCTGCGTGCGCAGTGCATCGCCGCTGCCCTGCGGCATGGCCACGACGGGTTCATCATCCGTCTCATCTTCGCGTCCCGGTGTCTTGAGGTTGAACTTCGTGATGAGGAAGCGGAACGAGAAGTAGTAGAGGAAGAACCACGGAATGCCGATCATCGGCACGTAGATCCAGTTCGTCTTGTCGACGCCCTGCAGAATGCCGAAGAGGATGAAGTCGATGCAGCCGCCCGAAAACGTCTGGCCGATCGTGATGGAGAAGATGTGCGCGAGCATGAATGCGCAGCCATCAAAGAAGGCATGGAGCACGTAAAGCGCCGGTGCCACGAAGAGGAACGAGAACTCGATCGGCTCCGTGATGCCCGTGAGGAACGACGTGAGGCCGGCCGAGAGCAGGAGCGAACCGATGACTTTCTTGTTCTCCGGTTTCGCCGTGTGGTACATGGCGAGGCAGGCGCCGAGCAGGCCGAACATCATCGTGATGAAGCGGCCGGACATGAAGCGCGACGTGCCGATGTAGAACTTCGTCGTCTCCGGGTCGCCGAGCTGCGCGAAGAAGATGCGCTGCGTGCCTTCGACGAGCTGGCCGTTGATGATTTCGGAGCCGCCGAGCGCCGTCGTCCAGAACGGCAGGTAGAAGATGTGGTGCAGGCCGAACGGGCCGAGCATGCGCAGCACGAAGCCATAGATCAATGTGCCGATGTAGCCCGTCGAATCGACGATGGCGCCCATGCCGAAGATGATCTTCTGGAAATGCGGCCAGACGACGAACATGATGCAGCCGAGGAAGATGGCCGCGAACGAGCAGATGATCGGCACGAAGCGCGAACCGCCGAAGAATCCGAGGAACTGCGGCAGTTCGGCCTTGTTGTACCGCTTATGCAGGAGATACGTCATGATGCCGACGACGACACCGCCGAAGACGCCCGTCTCGAGCGTCTGGATGCCGAGCGCCATGCCCTGGCCGACGCCCGCGAGGTTGTCTTTCGCAAGCGTGCCCGTGATCTGCAAAAGCGCGTTGATCGTCGAGTTCATGACGAGGAACGCGAGGACGGCTGCGAGGCCTGCCGTGCCCTTGTCCGTGCGCGCGAGGCCGACCGCGATGCCGACGGCGAAGAGGATGGCGAGGTTCGCGAAGACGATGTTCCCAGCGTTCGCCATGATGATGAAGATGTCCTGCAGCCAGCCGATGTCGAGGAACGGGTAGGCCTTGATCGTGTTCGGATTCGAGAACGCGCCGCCGATGCCGAGCAGGATGCCGGCAGCCGGCAGGACTGCGATGGGCAGCATGAACGATTTGCCGAAGCGCTGTGCCTTGGCAAAGAACGAACTGTTGCTGCCTGCCTGTGTGAAATCTTTCATGGATTTCCCCTCCTAGCAAGTAGTATGACGAAGATGCGTGTGAAATCTTCAGCCGAGAGCGCGGACGAAGCGCGCCGTGATGAGCTGCGGCCGCGTGATGGCCGAGCCGACGATGGCGCCGAACGCCCCGAGCTCCATCGCGAGATGGAGGTCTTCAGGCGTATTGATGCGTCCTTCGGCAAAAACGGGAATGGAGGCATCGTGGACGAGACGCGCAATCAGGCCGAAATCCGGGCCATCGTGCTTCTCCGATTCCTCCGTATAACCCGCCATCGTCGTCGAGATGGCGTCTGCGCCGAGCTTTTCGGCCGCGATGCCTTCCTCATACGTCGAGATGTCCGCGAGCACGAACTTGCCGCCCGCATGGACACGGTCGACGAGGTCTTTCGTCTGCTCCCCCTCCGGACGCGGACGATCCGTCATGTCGATGGCGATGACTTCGCATGGTGCAGCGAGCAGCGCATCGACTTCGCGGTGCGTCGGCGTGATGTAGATGGGCGAGTCGTCGTACGGCTGCTTGATCAGCCCGAAGATGGGCAGGTCGACGACCCGCCGGATCTCCTCGATGTCCGCGACGCTCTGCGCCCGGATGCCGGCCGCGCCGCCTTCCGCAGCAGCGCGCGCCATGCGCCCCATGATGAACGGACTGTGAAGCGGCTCGTCCGGCAATGCCTGGCACGAGACCGTCAGCTTCCCCTTCAGCTGATTCCAGAATGCGTCCATGGTTTCCTCCTATTCTTCCCCCGCGAGACAATCCCCCGGGAGTTCGGCGGCCGCATCGCGGTCGACGATGATTGTCGCGTCCGGGTGCAGCTGCAGGATGGAGGCCGGAGCTGCGGGGCTCACGCTGCCGCAGACAGCCTTCCGCACGGCCTCGGCCTTTTCCTTGCCGCTGGCGAGCAGCACGACGCGGCGCGCCAGCATGATGGTCTTGATGCCCATGCTGATCGCGTAGCGCGGCACGTCTTCTTCCTCCTCGAAAAAGCGCGCGTTCGCCTGGATCGTCTCGTCGTCGAGCCGCACCTTGTGCGTCCTCGCCTCGAACTTCACATCCGGCTCGTTGAAGCCGATATGCGCGTTGCGACCGATGCCGAGCACCTGCAGGTCGATGCCGCCCTTCGACTGGATCAGCTTGTCGTACGCCCTGCAGGCCGCCGGCACGTCCTCTGCGCAGCCATCCGGGATGTGGATGTTCTCCGGCCGCACATTCACCTGGTCGAAGAAATGCTTGTGCATGAAAAAATGATAGCTTTGCGGATTCTCTGGCACCATGCCGATGTACTCGTCGAGGTTGAACGTCGTGACCTGCGAAAAATCGAGGCCGATCGTCTTGTGGACGGCCACGAGGTTGTCATACAGGCCTTCAGGCGTGCTGCCCGTCGCGAGGCCGAGCACGCTGGCGGGCTTCAGATAGATCTGCCCGGCGACGATCTTCGTCGCCTCGATGCTCATCTCCCGGTACGAATCCGCGAGGATGATGCGCAAGGCTCCTCCCTCCTTTCCTCCGAGCCCCCTTCCGGGGCACTGTCACTTCGCCGCGCCGCCCTCCATGCGGAGGAATGCCTGCGCGGTCTTCTGCTTCCGCTCGATGGCACGATCGCCAAGCTCCTTCACGACCTGCGTGTAGAGCAGGTCGAGCACGAAGCTCTGTGCCATCTTCACCGCGATGGAACCCGTCTCGAGCAGTGATTCCTTTGCCTCGTAGGCGAGGCAGATGTCGGCGGCAGCCGCCATCTCGGATGCACCATCCGACGTCACGACGAGGATCTCGGCGCCGTTTTCGCGCGCCGCGCGGACGGCCGTCAGCACTTCCCGCGACGTCCCGGAATGCGAGATGGCGAGGAAGGCATCCCCCGCCTGCGCGAGCGCCGCCATGATGTACATCTCATGGCTGTTGTCCGTGCCGATGCTGTCGAGCCCGATGCGGTAGAAACGATACGCCGTATCCCGCGCCGTGAAGCCCGAGTTGCCGAGGCCGAGGAAGCGCAGGCGGCGCGCGCCCAGAAGGAGCTTCGCGCACGCTTCGATGCGCCCTTCCGGCAGATGCGCCAGCGTCCGCTCGAGCGCCGCGATGTTCGTGTCGAGGAGCTTGCGCCCCGTCACGAGCGCGGACTCGTCACGCTCGATGCTGCGGTGGATGATGTAGCGGTTCGACCGCTCTGCCACTTCTTCCGCGAGCGCCATCTTGAACGCCTGCAGGCCGGAAAATCCCATCTTCTTCGCGAAACGCGTCACCGTCGACTCCGTCGTCTCCGCCGCCTCGGCAATCGCGCGGATGGTCGTGCGCGGCACGTCCTGCGCGTGCTCCCGGACATACGCCAGGAGCCGCCGGTCCGCCTTCGACGGACGGAAGGAAGGATGATCGAGCTGCTCGAGAATCTGCATATCGTCTCCCCCTTTTGATTCCTCACGGTTCTCTCACAGTGTAGCACAGAGCAGGCAAAAGATGCAAGTCACTTTTATTTTATCCTGTATCCTTGCATACAATTCGAGAATTCTGCAAGCCATTGCCGGATTGTATCCACACGAAAAAGCCGCTGCATGGGAAGCATGCAACGGCCGGCCTTTCAAGCGATGGCTGTGATTTATTCTTCTTTTTCCTGCGTGATGACGTACCTGCCGCGGCCAGCAGCCTTGGCCTCGTACATGGCAGCGTCGGCGAGCTGGACGAGGGCGTCGATCGTCGTGGCGTCGACGGGGTAGCGCGCGATGCCGATGCTCGCAGAGATATGGGCATCGACGCCTGCGCCTGAAAGGTGGATGGGGCGCTCGAGCACATCGATGATGTGCTGGCCTTTCTGCGCGACCTCGAGGTCGTTCGCGCCTGGCAGGAACATCAGGAATTCGTCGCCGCCGAGACGGCAGACGAGCTCGATGCGGCCCGCGATGTGCGTGAGGCGGCGGCCGACCTCGATGAGGAGCTCGTCGCCTGCCGCATGGCCGTACGTGTCATTGACGGCCTTGAACTTGTCGAGGTCGATGAAGAACAGCGCGGCCACGCGGTTCGTGCCATAGGCGCGCACGAGCACGTCGCGCGCGGTCTCCATGAAATGACGGCGGTTCGGCAGACCCGTGAGGCCGTCGTGATACGCCATGTCCTCGATCTTCTCCGCGGCCGCCTGCTGCTTGCGCTGCGCGCTGACAAGCAGGTCGATCATGTGGTTGAGATTCTTTGCGATGTCGCCGAGCTCGTCGTCCGCATGGTACTCGAAGCGCTGGCTGTAGTCGCCCTGCCCGACGAGGCGCAGAACCTGCCCCGCGCGCAGGAAGCCGCGCGTCATGCGGCGGCTCATGAAGTAGAGCGCGAGCGCCGCAATGAAGACGACGATGACGCCGAGGAGCGCCGTGCGCTGCATGATGCCCGTGACGGGCGCGAGCGCCGCGTCGTAATCGCGCACGAACATCAGGCTCCAGTGCAGGTTGATTTCGGGAATGTCGATGGTCTGGTAGACGCCGATGCATTCTTTGCCGGCATCGTTGATGAAATGACGTCCCGAGCTCGCGCCCTCGAGCGCAGCATCAATCGATGCCGCGTCCTTGGTGTCAGGCGCGGCGATGGCATTGCCGCCGTTATCCAGCAGATAGACGTCGCAGTCCGGGTCGCTGTTGCACGAGCGGATGACCTGCTGGAGATCCGTCGTGCGGATGTCGGCCATGATGAGCCCCATCGCGTTGCCGTTCTCATCATAGAGGCCTTTCGTAATCGTCACGATGGGATTGCCGGTCGAACGCGACGTGTAGACGTTGCTGATGGCGCCGCGCTTCGTCTTTGCAAAGTCGAGGAACCACTGGCGGTCGCCGCGCGGGGCGCACTGCCCCCACGACCGCGCAATCTGCATGCCGTCCATGTCGACGATGGCGAGGAGCTCGTAGTGCGGATGATTCCGCGCCGTCTTCAAAAGAACAAACTGCTGCTCTTCCGTCGAGCTCTCGAACAAATCCGGATAATCGGCCATCATGCCGATGACCTCGTCATCGGAGCGGATGGACCGCTCGATATGACGCGCGAGCACGCGCGTGATCTGCGCGTCGTTCGCGCGGACCTTTTCTTCGTAGTAGCCGACAACAGCCCAGCGCACAATAGCCATGAATGCCACGACGGTCGCCAGCAGCGCGATGCTGACAACGACGGTATATTTCTTATGAATGGAGACTCGCATCCCTATCATTCCCTCCATTCAGACTTCTCTCCCAAGTCTTTTTCTTCCCTTTTCGCTCATTATATCACGTTCGTCTCTGGAAGTCTTTAAAGTTCTAGCATTCACGTTCTTTTTTGTTCTTTCTCTGTGGTTTTCTGTGCTTTCTCCGCTGACTCGGACGTCGATTTCTGCGCTTCTGTCTTCTTCGCCTCGGCGGCCGCCTTTGCCGCTTCCTCGCGCTTCTTCACGCGTGCATCATAGGCCTTTGCGTCGATTTCCTTCAGATACTCGTCAGGAATGCACTCGGACGCCGGCGCGAGCTCATGGACTTTCTGGTAATCCGCCAGCGCTCCGTCGCGGTCGCCTGCCTCATCCTCCAGGATGGCGCGCATGCGGTAGCCGTCGGCGTTTTTCTCGTCGGCCGCAACGGCCTGCGCGGCATCGGCGATGGCCGCGGCGAGGTCGCCTTTCATCCAGTAGATGTCGGCGCGGTTCAGGAAATTGTAGACGTTCTTCGGGTCTTCCGCGCAGGCCGCGTCCGCCGCCGCAAGCGCGCCGTCGAAATCCCCTGCGACCGCGAGTGCGCGGCCGCGGATGCCGAGGCTTTCCGCATGGTCGTCGAGCCCTTTCGCCGCGAGCGCACGGTCGATCATCGCGAGCGCCTTGCGGCTGTCGCCGAGGTCGCTGTAGATGTCGCTGTTCATGCGCATGCGCTTCGCCTGCTTCGCATTCGCTGCGAGCACGGCCTCATAGGCTTTCGCGAGCGCCTGCCGTTCCTTTTCCTCGGCGGCGTCGAGCTTCTTGCGCGCGCCGGATTTCGCTTCGCCCGCATACGCCGCCGTCACGAGCGTCCGCAGCGTGTCCTTGAGTCCCTGCTGGCGCACGGCCGCCGAAAGCATCGGCGCCTTCGCGTTTTCCCAGTCGCCCGCCGCGCCGAGCCCCCAGGCCTCTGCCGTGCGGCAGTCGTGGAACAGCCGCCCGAGCTCGCCCGCGAGCAGGTACGCGTTTTCCGCCGTATCGTCATACGTCTCGGCCGTGAACACGCCCGAGAGCAGCCGCGTGCCGTCGATGCAGACGTCCTTGCGGGCCTCGACCGTCACATGGCCCGCGCTGTAGTCCGTCAGGAGCTTCATGAGCCGCGCTTCGCGGAGCTCCGTGTCGGGATGGTCGTTGTAGTTGACGTCCGTCTTTTCCTTCGGATCCTGGTACTCGCGAAAATCGCGCGACTCGTCCTTGAGATACGCTGTCATGCGCGCCATCGCCGCCGCACCGCCGCCCGGGTTGAAGCCCGCCCGCGCGGCGA
Organism: Selenomonas sp.; assembly: GCA_022773585.1. GTDB lineage: Bacteria > Bacillota > Negativicutes > Selenomonadales > Selenomonadaceae > Selenomonas_C. The sequence continues at coordinate 27,179 of JALEZZ010000062.1, forward strand.
TCTGGAAGCCTCCCGCATCGGCCGCATACTCCGTCGGCAGCGTGAAGAGCTTTGCCGACGAATAGACCGTGAGCTGCTGGAGCTGCTGCCAGTCCATGACGCCCGTCGCCATGTTGAGGAGCGAGAGGCCGTAGTACGTCGCCATCGTCTTCGCGTAGACCTCGGCGCTGTGGTGCTCGAGGCCATGCGTCATCTCATGCCCGAGCACGGCCGCGATTTCCGCCTCGTGCCCGAGGATGCGCACGAGACCGCGGTTCACCGAGATGTAGTCCGTCGGATAGCACGCCGCATTGAAGAGCGCACTGTCATTCACATGCCACGAAAACGGCAGCGCGTCGGCCGGCAGCACGAAGACATCGGGCTGCGTCAGCCGCGTCATGACGCCGTCAATGATCGCCACATCGCGCGCATTGCCGTCCGTGCCGTTCGCCTTCTTGTCCTGCCAGAGGCTCTGCTGCTGGTAGCGCGCATTGTTCCCGATGTCGAGCATCATGGAAAGGCCCGACTTGTACGCAAGGAACCCCGAGAGCGCCGAAGCCGCGATGCCCCAGCCCGTCCCGCTCGCAGCTGAGGCTGGCAGCGGCGCGATGGCCGCGCCTGCAAAAATCGCCGCCATGGCGACGCGTGCGAGTTTCTTTCTCCAAGATTTCAGCAAAAGACGTTCCTCCTGCATTCTGATTTCCGCTTCATCATAGCAGGACTGCATGAAAATTTATCGGCAAACTGCAAATCTCTGCATTCCATCAAAAAAAGGCGCTGCACGATTTCATGCAACGCCTTTCCCTTAGTCCTGCGACAGATAGTTCTCGTCATCCTCCCAGTCATCCGGCATGCCCTTGCAGAGCAGCACGGGGCACGGCGCGTGCGCGAGGACGTAGCTCGAGACGCTGCCCGTCAGGATGCCGCCGAGCGTGCCGAGACCGCGCGAGCCCATGACGATGAGGTTGCTCTCCTCCTCCGTCGCAACGCCCACGATGATGTCGCGCGCATCGCCGACTTTGACGCGCGTGTGCGCGCGGATCTCTGGCGGGATGACGTGCATGAGGTCGGCGAGGAACTTGTACGCCGCGACCTGCAGCTCTGCCGGCACATACCCGCCGAGGCTCACCTGCTCGAACGCCGCGACCTCCTTGTTGTAATCCACCGCCATCAAAAGCGTCAGCTCCGCCCCCGTCACCGCCGCGAGATGAATCGCCTGCCCCACCGCACGGAACGCCTGCCCCGACCCATCCGTCGGCACAAGAATCCGGTCACAATGAATCTCCTGCGGATTCCGCTTCTTGATTTCCTCGATAATCGTTTCTGGTGACTTTCCTTCTTCTCTGTCACTCATAAAAATCATCCATCCTTCCCCCAGCGAAAGATGCGACCTTCCGTTGCAAACAGCAACTCCCCACAGCGGACAGCGAAGCGCCTTCGCGGACAAGCACTCTCGCTTCGAGCGGCAAGGGGGCTTTCATAAGAAATCCGTTTGAATGACCAACGGGAATGGTCCGGATTTCGTTGGAAGCCCCCTTGCCGCCGGGCACTCTGTATCTCCGCGACACCGCATCTTCGCGACCGCTCAAATCTCTTTCGCCAGCTCCTGCATCTTCGCGCGTGCCCGCGCTTCTTTCCGCTTCATCGCATAATATTTCTTCCGCTCGCTATAAAATCTCCAGCACAGCAGCAGCGCCGCGCCCGCCATGTAGACGAGAAACGCGCCGAAAAGTGCCGAGATGTCGGAGAGCCCCGCGCCGCGTGCGATGATATCGCGCTGGAAATGGAACTCCCACGTCAGCGGGAACACATGCGAGACATGCACGACCCAGTCCGAATAATACGTCACCGGCCCCGTCATGCCGCCGAGGATGAAGCCGCCTGGGATGAAGAGGATCATGCGGCTCGACGCGATGCCCGGATTTGCCGCCGTCCAGCCGAACGACACGCTCAGCATGCCGACCGTCATCACGTAGAAGAGCTGCGTGAACAGGAACGTCAAGAGGCTTCCCGAAAAATTCAGGTCGCCCCAGACGCGCAGCACTGCCATGCCCACGACGAACGACACGATGAGGCAGCCCGCATACGGCACGATGCGCGCGATGAGCTCCCACGGCGTCCCCTTCTCCATCATCCGGTCCATCTCATGCGTCAGCCGCAGGCGCGGCCCCATGCCGATGGTCGCGAACGTGAAGAACATCGAACCGAAGAAGAACAGGAAGCCCAGCGTCTCCGTGTTGCTCGTCGATTCCTGCGGATTGAACAGCTTGCGGTCGGCGAGCTGCACCTGTCCCGCGACGCTGTCATTCGTCGAGCCGACATCGCCCGATGCCGCCGCATTGTCGAGCGCGAGGAGCTCCTGGAGCGCCTCCTTGATGTTCGCCGTCTGCGCCGTGTTCGTGTTGTCATAGTACACGCCGATGTTCGACGCCGAGCCCGTGAAGCGGTTCTTTTCGAGGTCGCGCGGGAAATAGAGCACCGCGACGGCCTTGTCCTCGTAAAAAAGTTTCTTCGGATCCGTCGGCGTGTTGATGACCGCCGTCACCTGCATGTACTCCGACGCGTCGATGCGCGTGATGAGCTCCCGCGTGTACGCGCTGTTGTCGAGGTCGATGACCACGACCTTCGCGTCCTTCGCGAAATTGCCCGACAGCAGCACGGAAAGAATCACCGTCACCACCATCGCAACGAGCAGGCACACCTTCTCATACGGCATGCCCCTCCCTGAGAAAAGAAATTTGATTTCACTCTTTAATGCTTCCAAGATTTATTTCTCCCCTTCGCACCCGCGGAAGAAACGTTGTACGTATTTGTTTTGCCGTACAGGGGACTCCCCCCGCCCTTCGGGCCCTCCCCCCTCTAGAAGGGGGCTGCTGTATACGTTGCATTCATCAATAGAATGTCCCTTCGAGCGACAAGGGGGCTTTCATAAGAAATCCGTTTGAATGACCACCGGGAATGGCCCGGATTTCGTTGGAAGCCCCCTTGCCGCCGGGCACGCATTCCCTTTCGCGAAACCTATGTTCCAACGAACATGCATGTTCTTCGCGGGCTTTACGAACTTCGCGGGCTCCTTACCACCCTTTCACCCCGATCGTCATGCCTGGCACAACGCCATCCGTCGGCTCAATGTAGATGCGCACCTGGAACGCCGAGAGATCGGCCTGTCCTTTCTCGCGCGACTGCTTGAGGTCGGCAAAGCCCGGCGCCTGCGTCAGGAGCTGAACCCGGCCCTTGACTTCCTTCTTGCCCGCGACCGTCACGCCCGTGATTTCGTCGCCTTCATGGAGGCCTGCCGCCTGCTCTTCAGAAAGATAGACATCATAATAGCTGCGATCGCTTTCGAGCAGCACGACCGGCGTGCCTGCCGAGACCATCTCGCCCTCCTTCGAGAGCACTTTCAGCACCTTGCCATCCTCCGGTGCGCGCAGCGTCAGGCGTTCCTTCTGCGTCTCGAGCTCTTCGAGCTGCACGACGAGCGCCTGCCGCTGGCTTTCGAGCGCCGACACATCATTGCTCATGTTCGCCGCGCTCGCGCGTTCCTGCGCAATCGTCGGCAGCGCAATGCCATCCGTCGCGCCCGTGTCCTGTGCACCCGACAGCAATTTGTCGAGGAGCTGCTGCTCCACATTCGCCTGCGCTACATTCAGCGTCATCGTCGCATCATCGAGCTGCGACTGCGCAATCGCGCCCGCCTCGACGAGCGACGTCTTGCGGTCATAGTCGAGCTGTGCATTCTTGAGCGTCGCCTGCGCGCTCGAAACCGCCGCGCGCTGCTGGTCGATCTGGCGGAACGACTGCGTCTCGTCATTGTCGGCTTTCAGATAGTTCACGGCCTGCGAGCCCGACGTCGAAGCGATCTGCGCATCAATCTGCGCAATCTGCGCCTTCGTCTTCTTGATGGCGAGGTCTGTATCCTTCGCATCGAGCTTCATGACGACATCGCCCTTCTTCACGACATCGCCCTCCGTCACGTTCACCTTGATCAAGCGGCCGCTGACGGAATGGAACGCCATCTTGACCTGCTCCGCCGTCAGGATGCCCTCCTTCTCCGATGCGCCGAGCGCCACCGCATCATTGCCGCGGTACATCAGCACCGCCCCGCCAATCAGGAGCAGCGCCAGGAACAACAGCCCCGTCCGCTCCGCTTTCTGCCTTGCATTCATGAAAATCTTCCTTCCTTGTAATTCGTATGCTAACTATTATGATAAAAGCCATTCCATCTCAGGCCCCCTCAATGAGGGGGCTGTCAGCGAAGCTGACTGGGGGAGTAGTTAGATGCTGGAGACAAACAAACATGCAGAAGGTTGCTAAAGGACTTTAGCAATGCCTGCTTTCTTGTCAGAACTCAGCCCCTACTACTCCCACCACCGCTTCGCGGTCCCCCTCCCTCTAGAGGGAGGCTGGAATTTTGAGCACACAGTTATTCTCCTGCGAGCTTTCGTAATAGACGAATCAGCTCTTCCTGTTCGCCACGCGTCAATTTCTCCATGAGCTTCGTGACGCGCAAGTAATGCGGCGGCAGAACCTCGTTCATGAAGTCCCGTCCCTTTTCCGTCAGCCGCACGCATTTCGAGCGGCGATCCTGCGGATCTTCTTCGAGCACGACATCACCGGCCTTTTCCAGCCGCTGCAGCATCGTGCTGATCGTCGCCCGCGCGACGCCGACATGTGCCGCGAGCTCCGACGGCGCGATGCCCTCGGGATGCTGGTGCAGCACGATCAGCACACAGAACTTCCCTTCTGACAGATGGTAGTCCCTCTGCAGCACCGCGAGAATCTGCTCCGCGACCTGCTCGCCCGCCTGCCGGATCTCCAGCATTGCAATCACCGACGCCGGATCGATTTCCGGCACCACTTTCTTATGCGCTTCCAGCTCCGCCATCGTCGGCATGCTTTCCCGCCGCATCGCATCGCTCCCTTTTCGAAGTCATTAGTAAGCTAACTATCTAGCAGTATAAAGCGAAATCCCCCAAAAGTCAACCGGCCTTCGGAGGATTTCTGCCAAAAATTTTACAGGAAAATACGTCAGCTCTCACGGAAGCGATACCCCGCGCCCCAGACGGTCTCGATGTAAATCGGGTGCGCAGGATCCGGCTCGATGCGGCTGCGGATGCGGTTGACGTGAACCATGACGGTCGCCGTGTCGCCGATGGCGTCGAGGCCCCAGACGCGCTCAAAGAGCTGCTCTTTCGAGAAGACGATGCCGGGGTGCTCGGCGAGGAACGTCAGGAGCTCGTACTCCTTGTTCGGGAGCGCGAGCTCTTTTTGGCCGAGGAAGACGCGGTGCGAAAGGCGCTCGATGCGCAGCTCGCCGCGCACAAGTTCCTGCGAAGACGCAGCCGATGCCTCGGCAGCGCCGGATTCTGCGCCCTGCCGCAGGACGCGCTCGTAGCGCGTGATGTGCGATTTCACGCGGGCGATGAGCTCGCCAGGCGAGAACGGCTTCGTGATGTAGTCGTCGGCGCCGAGGCCGAGGCCGCGAATCTTGTCGATGTCTTCGCCGCGCGCCGAAACGATGAGGACGGGGACTTCGCTTTTCGCGCGGATGTCGCGGCAGATGGCGAAGCCGTCGCGGCCCGGCAGCATGATGTCGAGCAGCACGAGGGAGTAGCCGCCCTTCGCGAGCTCCGCGAGGCCTTTTTCGCCATCCGTTTCGATGGTGACGGCGAAATCGGACGCTTCGAGGAAATCGCGCTCCATTTCGGCAATCTCGATGTTGTCTTCAATAATCAGAATCTTGTTCATCGGGGGGTCGCATCTCCTTTTTCACTGCTTGCGGTTTCTGGCGGTTCCGCATCGTTTTCGTTGGCGATGGGCAGATGAATCGTGATTGTGAGGCCGCCGCCCTTTGTCGCGCTCGCCGCGATGCGGCCGCCGAGCGCCGTGATGATTTCGCGGCAGATGGCGAGGCCGAGGCCGCTGCCTTTCTTCGTGTCCGTGCGGGCCTTGTCCGTGCGGTAAAACGTCTCGAAAAGATGCGGCAGGGCCTCCTCCGGCACGCCGGGCCCGTGGTCGGCGAACGTCAGCACGCACGCCGCGCCCTGCACGGCGACGCCGAGCTCCATCGCGACGGTCGTGTCTTCCTTGTACTTGATGGCGTTGCCGAGGATGTTGTCGACGACGCGGGCAAAGGCGTCGCGGTCGATGGCGGCGCGGGCGTGTCCTTCCGGCGGCGTTTCGGCGAGCGTCAGCACGAGGCCGCGGTCGCGCAGCGCCGGCGCTTCCTCGGCGACGTAATCGGCGAAATACGCATCGAGCGCGACGGGCTCGGGCGTCAGCACCATGCGGCCGAGCTCGAGGCGCGAGAACATGCGCAGGTTCTTGACGAGGCGCTCCATCGTGCAGGCCGCGCCATAGATGCGCTGGGCGTATTGCTCGCGCTTTTCCGCCGTCGAGGCGAGGCCTGCGAGCAGGCCGTCGGCGTAGCCTTTGAGGAGCGTCAGCGGCGTCGCGAGGTCGTGCGAGATGCCCGCGATGAGTTCCTTGCGGCTCTGATCATAGCGAGCCTGCTTTTCGCGCGCGGCTTTGAGCTCGGCGCGCATCGCGTCAAAATCGCGGCAGGCGTCGCCCATCTCGTCGCCGCCCATCGGCGGCATCGGCGTCGCGAGGTCGCCGGTGCGGATGCGGGCAGACGCTTCGCGGAGCGCGCCCAAGGGGCCTAGAATCTGCTCGGACAGCAGCCGCGAGAGGTAGATGCCGAGGCAGACGATGAAAAGGATGGCCGAGCCGACGATCAGCAGCAGCAGCCCTTCGACGACGGCTTTTTCCGGCCCCATCTTCATGCGTTCCTGTGCGAGGAACGGCAGCCGCCCAGCCGCGCGGACCGTCGTGCCCGTGACGGGGGACGTATAGGAAAAGAACAGGCCGTCGCGCGTCCAGAGCAGCTGCTCGGCGGCGTCATCCTGCGGCCGTTCGCCGCCCTGCGGGGCCAGCAGGGGCGGCGCGGTATCGTGCGGGTGCATGGCATGATGGCCGTCATGGAGGTCGGGAAGCGGCGCCTGCTGGGTCAGCGTATCTTTCGGCAGCGCCTGCCGTGCGAGCGCCTCTGCGCTCGTGCCCGGCGTGGCGTAGATGGCCCCGTCTTTTCCCGCGATGGCGACCGAGAGGCCCGCGCTCTCAAGGATGGCGACGGAGTCCTCGAACGATTTGAGATGCGGCGTCTTGTGCTTGTCCGCCTCGATGCGCAGATCGTCAATCGCGTACTGGATCGAGAGCGCGGGCCCCTGCATGGGCCAGAGCGCGGCGAAATCGTTCTGCCGCGCCGTGCCCGCGAGGCGCAGCGCCCCGAGCATCGCGGCCCCGGCGACGAAGAGCAGCAGCACGGGGATGAAGACCATGAGGAACTGCGCTGTCAAGATGCGTTTTTTGAGCGAGATGTCGCGGATATGGAGCACGAGAAAGCCCCCTTCCTTCGTTTTCCTTCATTCTATCATAGAATCTGGGCGAAGAAAGGGGGCTTTTGCGCGTGCAGGGCAAAGTTTCTGCTTCTGCAAGATTTTGTTTAGCTTTTGTTTCGAAATGGTTGCGGCGCTGTTTCAAACTGCCTGCTATCATAAGAACTGTTCCAAGGGAACGGCAAAAAAACGAAAAGCAAAAAGCAAAAGCAGATATGCAAGGAGGAATCCATCATGGATATGGAAAAGATGAACAATGTGCAGAATCAGGCAAAAGGCGCTTGCAAGAAGTATTGGAAGAAAGGCCTCGCGGCCGTCGTTGCGCTCGCCATCCTCGGCGGCGCGGGCGCCGTCTATGACGTGCAGCAGCACAAGGCCGAGCGCGCGGCGAAAGACGCAGCCCGCAGCCAGCTCGTCGCGAGCCAGGCAGCGCGCGAGAATGTCACGCTGATCAGCGAGGACGAGGCAAAGGCGAAAGCCGCCGAAGCCGTCGGCATCGACGAAGGTTCGCTGACGTTCAAGACCGTCAACCTCGAAAACCTCGCGATGGAAAAAGCGGACAAGAAAGACGGCGACAAAAAAGAGAAGTTCGAAAAGAAGTCGCATAAAGAAGGCGGCAAGCATGACGAGGCGTGGTACAAAGAGCATGGCGACCACGAGCGCGATGACCATGAACGCGACAATCATGATAGCTACGACCACGATGGCATGCAGCACATGGCACAGCCTGGCGGAGCGCCGCAAGGCATGATGCAGGGCCAGCCGCCGCAGCCCGCAGATGGCCAGCAGCCGCCGAAGAGCTTCCGCTTCCATCCCGCGTACAAGATTTCCTGCACGCACGGCAATGTGAAGTACCATGTCATGGTCGATGCCGTGACGGGCAACGTCATGATGTGCGACGTTGCATGAGAAAGCCTCCCCTCCAACAACAAGATATAGCCGAAAGAAGCCGCACGGTTTGCCGTGCGGCTTCTTGGCGTTCTGCGGAGATTGCAGGCGCTCTGCGGGGATGATACAATGGAAGAAAATTCAACAAGAAGGACGATCCCTATGGAAAAACATTTCGACATCAACGAAGGCGGTTACAGCGTCCGCTGCAAGCTCTTCGCACACAAAGACGCGCGCACGTATCAGCGCGTCGTCATCTGCACGCACGGCTACGGCGGCAGCAAGGACCGCGCGAACATCGCGAAATTTGCGGAAAAAGAAACATCAAAATACAAGACCGACGCCGTCATCGCCTTTGACTGGCCCTGCCACGGACAGGACGCGCGCAAGAAACTCGTGCTCAGCGAGTGCATGGAATACCTGACGCTCGTCGTCCGCCACGCGAAAAACGTCCTGCAGGCGCAGGACGTCTTCATCTATTCCGTGAGCTTCGGCGGTTATCTGACGCTCAAATACATCGCCGAAATCGGCAACCCTTTCCGCAAAATCGCCTTGCGCTGCCCTGGCATCCGCATGTACGACCTCATGAAGGCGAACGTCTCTGCGGACGACTGGACGAAGATCGAAAAGGGCAAGGATGTCATGATCGGCATGGAGCGCAAAATGAAGGTGGACAAGCAGCTCTTTGACGACCTCGCCAAAAGCGACGTGCGGAAATACGAATACTTCGACTGGGCTGACGACATGATGATCCTCCACGGCACAGCCGACACGACCGTGCCCATCGAGGACTCCGAAGCCTTCGCCGAAAACAACGTCATCACCTTCGTCCCCGTCGAAGGTGCCGACCACCCCTTCCGCGACCCGAAGCTCATGGACTTTGCAATCCATACCATCATCGAATTCTTTGCGCCGGAAGAGTGAAGAATGATTGCCGCACCCATAGGGGCGTGATAAAATCAAATCAAAAGGGGGGCATCGTCATGTCTGTCAGGAAGCAAAACCTGCCATATAAAGTTATGGAAATTCGTCAAATCATAACACCCATCGCAGTTCGTTACAAGCTGAAAGCCGTTTATCTTTTTGGTTCATATGCACGCGGCGAAGCTACGGCAGACAGCGATATCGATTTCTTGGTAGATACCGAGGGGGCTGATCTTGATACTTTGTTCAAGCTTGGCGGACTCTATGCCGAACTTGAGGAAGCTTTCGCCTGCCCCATCGATTTAGTGACCGTTGCCTCGCTGAATCAGCCGCCACACCATGCGTCACAGGCACAGTTGCGCGAAAACATCTGGCAGGAGAAGGTGGATGTATATGCAGCAGCTTGACCGGCACCGTTTGGGACATATTATCGAGTATTGCCGCCGAATCCAAGCGACGATGGCACGCTTTGGCACTTCTATTGTCGCGCATGGTTATGGCAATATCGAACTGACCGTCGTCTGTCGTACCGCACAGGAAGACATTCCGAGATTACAGGCGTTTTGCGAAAAAGAGCTTCGTTCAACGAAATGCGAATAAAGTTTTTCTTCCGCTAAAAGCGTTTCCTCGCCATCCACTCCCTCGGCGTCATGCCGTACTCTTCCTTGAACGCTTTGTAGAAGTTGCTGCTGCTCGCAAAGCCGAGCATGGCGGCGATTTCTTCGATGGAGAGGGTCGTGCCCGTGAGGAGCGCGGTGGCTCTCGTCATGCGGAGCTCGCGCAGGATGCTCGTGAAGGTGCGGCCCGTTTCTTTCTTCAGGAGGTTCGAGACGTACGTCGGATGATAGGAAAAATGCGCGCCGAGGTCGACGAGCGTCACGGTGTCCATATGTTCGCTCATGTAGCCCACGATTTCTTCGGAGATCGTGAGGCTCTTTTTTTTCGGCGCGAGCGCGCGGCAGCGGCGCGCGATGTGGAGGAGCAGTGTTCGGCGGCGGCTCCGTTATGAAAAAAGCCTTGCCGACCCCGGCGTCGGCTACCTCTACCTCATCCATCGGCCGGCGGCCAGTCATCAGTTCCCGGATTGGGAAGACATCAATCGAGAGACATGGAGAGCTCTAACCGACTTCTATCGCGCAAGAACGGCAAATCAGTCGCGCAGCTCTGCATCCTCTAGTGCATGCAGCAGATCGTGCCGCTCCCGAAATCCATCACGCCCTCGCGCATCCGCGAAAACCTCCGCGTGGAAGATTTCACCATCAGCGACGAAGACATGGCGGTCATCAACGCGCTCCCGAACTTCGACGGCTCAGGGAACGATCCTGACAGTGTCGATTTTTGACGGGTTCGAAAGAACCATCTGTAAAAAGAATACAGCACACAACAAGGAACGGCGTTGCGGGCGGCGCCGTTCCTTGTTGTAGGATGGAGAAAAACGGAAAGGATGTGCAAGGATATGACGGAAGAAGAAAAGAAACTCGAGGCCGGCGAGCCGTATGATTTCACGGACCCTGGCGTGGACGGGCGCAAGATGGACGCGGTGAAATTCTGCCGCGCTCTGCGGCAGCTCCAGGACCGCGACGCATCGCATGAGGAACAGGCCGCGCTCATCGCGCAGCATTTCGGGGCGTCTGATGACGACACGACGCTGCTCCCGGGCTTTGCCTGCGACAACGGGCACAACATCTTTGTCGGGAAGCAATTCCTCGCAAACTACAATGTCACGATTCTCGACATCCTGCCGGGCGTGACGATTGGGAACAATGTCATCATCGCGGCCGGTGCCATCGTGACGAAGGACGTGCCCGCGAACACCCTCGTCAGCGGCGTGCCGGCGAAGAAGATCAAAGACCTCGTCGATGATGTGCCAGAGCGCAGAGCTTGAGGAGGGATTCATATGATTGCACAGAAAAAACTCATCGTCGGCAGTGCTATCGCACTGCTGCTGCTCGCAGGCTGCGGCGCACAGAGCGCTGCACCTGCCTCGAGCGCGCCGGGGGCTTCGTCCGCGTCCTCGAGCGCGGCGGCATCGTCTGCACCGGAAGCCGCGGTGAAGGGAAATTTCGCCGTTACAATCGCATTTGACTACAAGCGTGCCGACACGGCGGCGTCGAACCAGATGGCCGCCTGGGTCGAGGACAAAGATGGCAACGTCGTCCGTGACCTCGGCGCGACGCGCTTCACGGCGACGGGCGGATTCGCGCGCCGCAAGGAATCGCTGCCGCTCTGGGTCTCGAAAGTGCACCCGGAAAAATTCAAGAGCGATGAAGTCGATGCCATCGCACAGGCCACGCCGTCCGCCGGCCATCAGACCATCACCTGGGACGGCACGGATGACAAAGGCGCGCCCGTCCCCGATGGCACGTACACCATCTGGCTCGAAGGCACGCTCTACTGGACGAGCGACTACCGCGCCCACGCGACCGTCACCGTCCCCGCAGCAGAGGGAACGCTCGACGTCGCGGAGGAATACACCGAAGAAGCATCAGAGAACCGCGACATGATCACGAATGTAAAGATGTCGGTGCAGAAGAAGGGGTGATGGCATGAACATTCGCCATGCAACGAAAGATGACGCGCAGGCGCTCAGCGCGATCGAGGCGGCTTCGTATCCTGCGGCGGAGGGGGCGTCGGCGGAGAGCATCCACGAGCGGCTCGCGCACTACCCGGATTATTTCTGGCTCCTCACGACGGATACGGGCGAGATCGTGGCGTTCGTCAACGGCTTCGTGACGGACGAAAAGGATCTCGCGGACGAGATGTACGACCATCCCGAGATGCACGATGCGCACGGCGCGTGGCAGATGATCTTTTTCGTCGTGACCTCGCCTGCGCATCGCGGCGAGGGCTGTGCGCGAAAGCTCCTCGAGCGCGTGATCGCCGACAGCCGCGCGGCGGGGCGCAAGGGCATCGTGCTGACCTGCAAGGAGCGGCTGCTGCCGTTTTACGCGAAATTCGGCTTCGTCGATGAGGGCATCTCCGCATCCGTGCACGGGAACGTCCTCTGGCACCAGACGCGCCTGCGGCTGGACGGATGAAATGTTGCAGGGCAAATGATTGTGAAAGGCACGTGTTTCATGCAGAAAACGAACGGGATGGGATAGTGAAAGAGCTCATGGCGAAGCGCCTGCCGGACGCGAACATCGTCGAGACGAACACCTATTACCAGGGCGGCAAGTGGTTCACGGAAATGTCCGTCGGCGACCATATGCCGGGCTATGATTCCCTGTTCGTGCTGACGCATTTCAAAGGCCACACGATGGGCGGTTTCGGCGGCTCGAACAAGAACATCGGCATCGGCTGTGCCGACGGCCGCATCGGAAAGAAAATGATCCACACGCACGAAGGCGAAGGCCAGTGGAGCGTCTCCGAGGAAGAACTCATGGAGCGCATCACGGAATCGACGAAAGCGACGGTCGACCACTTCGCGCCACACATCGCCTATGTCAACGTCCTGCGCAACAGCAGAAACAACGCAGCCGCCGTGCGGATTCCGCACGGCGGCTGCTTCTTTACATCACGAAAAACTCTTACCGATACTCAAGGTTCCGCGTCGAGTTGCGGACTTCTTCGCTGACGGGCAGCGACGCCTCGTAGCGGCGGATGATGACGTTCGTCGTCAGGACGCCAGCGAGGAGGACGATGGCCGCGAGCAGGATGACGCGCGCCGCGCTGTCATCACTGTCGCTGTCCCCGCCAAAGAGGCCGCCGAGCCCCTGCTGGACGCTGTCGAGCGCCGGGCCGAAGCTCTGGATGGCGTTGTACGTGTTGTACGCCGTCGCGAACGTGTTCCAGCCTGCAACGCCGAGGTTCATGAGCGATTTCTCACGCGCTACATTGATCCAAGACTGGATCGTGATGACGATGGCCGAGCCGATCATCGGGATGATGATCATGATGTACATGAGGCTCATCAGCACGCCGAGCATCGCTGGCGGCAGATAGCCGGTCGAGACGGCGATGTAAGCGACGATGAACGCATAGACATACGTGAAGCCGATGGCCGACTGGATGGCGCCCGCCCAGGCGACGACGCGGATCCAGCCGCCGATGGCCTTCGTCTCCGCCCAGACGCGCCCGACATTCCGAGCGTTCAGGAAACTGATGACGAGGTTGAGACCAAGAACTAAGAGCAGCATGCCCATAAAATCAAGTCCTTTCTATATCTGGCCCCCTCTAGAGGGAGGCTGAAGTTGGATTACGCTACGCTTTCCGCTGCTTTCTGGCGGCGGGCTTTGAAATGGCCGACCGCGCAGACGAGGACGGCGAGCAGCGCGGGCAGCACGTAGTGTCCGGCACTGCCGAAGGCCGCGAACGCGTTCGTGATGTGCTCGCCGAGCGCGCCGTCCGCGAGGAACATCTTGCCCGACGTCCAGCCGATGATGGCCGCGCCGACGTACATGAGCGCGGGGAAGCGATCCATGATGGCGCCCAAAAGGCTGCTGCCCGCGACGACAATCGGGATGCTGATGAGCAGGCCCGCCGCGACGAGCAGGAAATGGCCCTGCGCTGCGCCCGCAATCGAAAGCACGTTGTCGAGGCTCATGGCCGCGTCGGCAACGATGATCGTCTTGACCGCCGCGCCGAGCGAATGCGCTGCCTCGATGTGCGCGTCTTCGCCCGCCTTGTGCGCTGGCGCGAGGAGACCGATGGCAATCGGCAGCAGGATGAGTCCGCCGAGCGCCTGCAGGAACGGGATGGTCAGCAGCTCGACTGCGATGAACGTCAGCGCGATGCGGATGGCCACCGCGCCGCCCGTGCCGATGAAGATGGCCTTCTTGCGCTCCTCATGCGGCAGCTTGTTCGCCGCCATCGCGATGACGACGGCATTGTCGCCCGCAAGCGCGAGGTCCATGACCACGATCGAGCCGAGCGCCATGAAAAATTCCATCGAAAAAGTTTCCATAAAAGGGTGCTCCTTTCCAAAAATAACTCCCCTGGAAACGAAAAGAGACCTCCACATGGTATCTGTTTCCAGGTATCATGCGAAAGTCTCACCTATTGCCGAATCGCAACGCCGATGCCAGCCCGTGCGGGCAGTGATTGTTGACATCAGCCTCCGAGGTTACTCCCCTTCGCTATTCACTTCTTGCCCCTGAGTATAGCAGGCGCCCCTGCCGCTGTCAAGAGGAAAGATTTCCTGCCAGATGTCTCGTTTCGTTGAACGGCTCAACGAATACAATTTAATAAAACGTTTACTTTTTATTTATTGCGAAGTAATCAATAAAACATATACTATCTTTCTGTAAGGACAAGCTATCCCACTTCTACTTACGCGATGCGCGGTCCATCCCATCCACGCATCGGACACATTCTTTACTCAATTTTACAACATATTTCCTAGGCACATGCCCGCTGGATCTTCCCAATCCAGCGGGCATGTGTTGTATTTTGGAAAACGTTTCAGAGATACGACTCGAACTGCGCGAGGTCGCAGACGCGCACCGTGCGGCCCGAGACCTCGAGAATGCCTTCGCGCGCCATGGCGCTGAGTTCGCGCGAGAGCGACGGCCGCGTGACAGCGAGATAGGCCGCGAGCGTCTCCCGGCTTTCCGTGAGCTGCACCGTGCCGTCCTCGCCGAGATGCTCCGCGAGAAAGCGCACAATCTTCTCGCGCAGCGTGCCGGACGCGAGCACCTGGATGCGGCCATGCATGTAGTAGGCTTTTCGCGCAAAGATGCGCATGAGGCTGCGCTGCACGCAGAGCGCGGGCCGCGAGAGGTCGCCGCCTGAAAGGGAGAACAGGCTGCTCGCAATCTCGAGCACCTCGGCGCGCGTTGCCGCCTCGACGTACATATCGTAGGGCCTCCCCAGCACTTCATAGACCTCGCCGAACATCTCGCCCGTTTCGCTGAGCTCCGAAAGGAAGATCTGCCGCCCGGAAAACGTATCCTTCTTGATGACGAGCGTGCCCGAGAGCAGCAGGTAGAGCCCGTGCGGCATCTCCCCTTCCTGAAAGAGGATGCCGCCCTTGGCCACCGTCCTTCGCCGCACCTGGCTCGATGCGAGCAGTGCGCGCACATCTTCCTCCGTCATGCCATGCGCGAGGCTCGATGATTTTACAATGTCAAAAATTTCCTGCTTCATCCGATGCGCTCCATTTCGAAAAGTAAAAAATGGTACGAAAAAGGCGTTACAAGAAGTTCCTGTAACGCCTGAATGCTCTGGTGCTCACTGAGGGACTCGAACCCCCGACCCCCTCCATGTGACGGAGATGCTCTACCAACTGAGCTAAGTGAGCTTGTCAACGAAAAATATTATACTATAGATACCAGCAAAAGTCCACTCTTTTTTCAAAAACTTTTCTCGTGGCAGGAAACGTTTGCGATGAAGCCGCCTTTGCCCTATACTACAAGTAACAACCTGCTGTCAAAAGAAAGGATGCGTTCATTCATGAAAGATGTTCTCGATGTCCACATGCATACGATTGCGAGCGGCCATGCCTACAGCACCGTGCGCGAGATGATCACGGTCGCGAAGGAGCGCGGGCTCGAGCTCGTCGGGCTCTCGGAACACGGGCCGGCCATGGAGGGGAGCTGCGGGCAGATGTACTTCTGCAATTTCAAAGTCATCCGCCAGCAGGAATGGGGCATCCGCGTCATGATGGGCGCCGAGCTCAACATCATGGACTACGCGGGTTCCGTCGACCTGCCCGCCCAGCGCCTGCGCGGCCTTGACTACGCCATCGCCAGCCTGCACGACAACGTCATCGATCCAGGCACGCGCGAGGAAAACACGGCGGCCATCCTCGGCGCGATGCGGAACCCCGCCGTCAGCATCATCGGCCACCCCGACAATCCCGTCTACCCCGTCGATTTCAATGCGCTTGCCCGTGCGGCGAAAGAGCAGCACGTCCTGCTCGAAATCAACAACAGCTCGTACAAGCCGAACGGCAGCCGCAGCGGCTCTGAGCCTTACGGGCGCCAGCTGCTCGCGGCCTGCAAGCAGTATGGCACGTCCGTCATCTGCGGCAGCGACGCCCACATCGACCTCGACGTCGGCACGCACGAATACAGCTGGAAGCTCATCGAGGCGTGCGATTTCCCAGAAGAGCTCGTCGTCAATACGAGCGTGGAGAAGTTCCAGTCCTTTTTACACGTCCGGTAACTGCCAATCGATCGGCGTCTCGCCGCAGCTTTCGAGGAACTGGTTGACGCGCGAGAACGGGCGGCTGCCGAAGAAGCCGCGATTCGCAGAGAGCGGGCTCGGGTGCGGAGACTCGACGATGTAGTGGCGCGGGTTCGTGATCATGGCTTTCTTCTTGCGCGCCGGGCTCCCCCAGAGGATGAAGGCCATGGGCTTTTCGCGCTCGTTGAGGAGCTCGATGATGCGGTCGGTGAACTGCTCCCAGCCCTGATTGTGATGAGAAAATGCCTGATGCTCGCGAACGGTCAGGACGGTGTTGAGGAGCAGGACGCCTTGGTCGGCCCAGAGTTTCAGGCAGCCGTTGTTCGGGATGGTGCAGCCGAGGTCGTCGTGGAGTTCCTGAAAGATGTTCTTGAGGCTCGGCGGCGGCTCGACGCCGGGCAGGACGGAGAACGAAAGGCCGTGCGCCTGACCGGGGCCGTGATACGGATCTTGGCCGAGGATGACGACTTTCGTGTCCGCATAGCTCGTGTAGTGGAGCGCGTTGAAGATGGCGTACATGTCAGGGTAGACGCGCGTCGTGCGGTATTCATGGATGAGGAATTGCCGCAGCTTCTTATAGTAGGGCTTCTCGAGCTCAGGCGTCAGGAGAGGGGCCCAGTCGTTGTGGAAGATTTCCATGGGGGATGTTCCTTTCTTTTGGTTGGTTCGTGGTCGCGAAGAACAGTTCGCGGCCGCTGGCGGCAGGGGCATTCCAAACGAAATCCGGACCATTCCCTTCGGTCATTCAAACGGATTTCTTATTGGAACGCCCCTGCCCCCCCCCGAAGATATGATACGACTTCGCGAAAGAAATTCAAACTTCTGCCTCCCTCTTAGAGGGAGGGGGACCGCGAAGCGGTGGTGGGAGTGGCGAAGGTAGGACCCACCAATAACTTCGAGTGCATCTACGAAGGTTTCATTTTCGGATATACTCCTCAAACATCACGCCCGGTGTCTTTGCCGGGCGTTTTTTGATGCAGGCAAAGCCGTCAAGCGGCGGGAAGAAGGTATCGGCGGGTGGTGTCGCGGCGACTTCGGTCAGAAGGATGCGGCGGGTGTATGGGAGGAGTTGGCGATAGATCGTACCGCCGCCGATGACCCAGAATGGACGGTGGGGGCGCTCGCGATACAGTTGTTCGAGAATCACAGAGAGTTGACCGATGTCAGAAGCATACTCTAGATGAGACGTGCCATTTGTCTGGCCAGTGCTCCCTACGACTCCCCCCGCCGCTATCGCGGCCCGTCCCCCCTCTAAGAGGGGGGCTTCTATGGAGCGGGACACCACGACATTGACGCGGCCGGCGAGCGGCTTTTTGCCCAGGCTTTCCCAGGTCTTCCTGCCCATGATGACGACGCTGCCTTCGGTCTTTGTCTGTGCCTTGAAGAACGCCATGTCCTCGGGGATATGGAACAGCAGCTTGCCGTCTTTTCCAATGCCGCGGTCGGCGCTGATGCAGGCGATCATCTGGAGCGGCCAGGGGGCGGCGAGTTCGTTGCTTTTTTCCACGCCCTGTCCGACGTTCTTTTCGCACCAGTCGGCGATGGGGTGACCTTTGAGGACAAGGCCGGGCTCGATTTCTCTTAGCGGCTCGAGGACGAAGGCGCGTTCGAGCAGGTACGGGTGCGGGAGGCGGAGTTCCGGCGTATCTCGGCGCACGATGCGCGTCGCTTGACGTTCACCGCTGTCTGCCTGTCCATCTGCCGTCTCTGTCGCATACACGAGGTCGATGTCGATCGTCCGCGCGCCCCAATGCTCGTGCCGCACGCGGCCGAGGGCCTGCTCGATGGCCTGGGTCTCGTTCAGCAGCGCTTCGGGGACGAGGGTCGTTTCGAGCAGGACGGCGCCGTTGAGGAAAGGAGGCTGGTCGAGGTTTCCCCACGGGGCCGTCTCATAAAAAGAGGACGCGGCCAAGAGGCGCGTCCCCGGGAGCCCCGCGAGGCGCCGGATGGCTTCGCGGAGCGTCGCTGCTCTGCGGCCGAGATTGGCGCCGATGGAGAGGCGGATATTCATGCTTTCTGTTCCCCCTGGGCCCGGCGGATCGTCACGGCCGCGTCCTGGAAGTCGCCCGGAATCGGGGCGGCGGGCTTGTGCACGGTGACTTCGACAGCACGCACTTCCGAGTAGCGGCCGAGGATGAGGTCGGCGATGCGCTCGGCGATGGCCTCGATGAGGTGGAAGCGCTGGCCTTCGACGACGCTCTTGACGATTTCGAACACGGACGCATAGTTGACCGTGTTCTTGAGTTCGTCGCTCTTGCCCGCCGAATGGAGCGAAAGCGAGAGCGTGACATCGACGTAGAAGTCCTGCCCCTGCTCGCGTTCTTCGTTGAGGCAGCCGTGGTAGCCGTAGAATTTCATGCCCGAAAGGGCGATCTTGTCGAGCTTTTCATTTGTTTTCTGCATATTTCTCACGTCCTAGGATGAAGTCTGTCATGCGGCACATGCGCGCGATGGGGCGCACGTCGTGGACGCGCACCATGTCGGCGCCCTTCGTGATGGCGACGACGCACGAGGCGCCCGTGGCCTCCATGCGCTCGTCCACCGGCAGGCCGAGCGTGTCGCCGATGAAGCGCTTGCGGCTCGAGGCGAAGAGCATCGGGTAGCGCACGCCATTGGCGGTCAGGAGCTCTTCGAGGCGGCGCTGCACGAGGAGGTTCGTTTCGGTGTCCTTGCCAAAGCCGATGCCGGGGTCGAGCAGGATGTCCGCGTCCTGCACGCCCGCTGCATGCGCGATGGCAAGGGATTTCTGGAAGAAGGCCTGCATGGCGGCGATGACATCCCCGTCATACGACTTGCCCTGCTGGTTGTGCATGACGATGACGGGGCGGTGCGTCCGCGCAGCGACCTCCGCCATCGCGCCCTCGCGCTCGCCCGCGTACTGGAGGCCCCAGATGTCGTTGAGGATGTGCGCCCCCATCTGCATGGCCTTTTCGGCCGTCGCGGCATGGTAGGTGTCGACGGAAATGGGGACGGGGCAGGCGGGCAGGAGCTTTTCAAGCAGCGGCAGCAGGCGCGCCTGCTCTTCCTCAGGCGTCAGCGCCGCCGAGCCCGGCCGCGTGGATTCCGCGCCGACATCGATGAGATCTGCCCCACCATCGACCATCTCGCGCATGTGCGCGAGCGCCGTCTCGGCCGTGTCATAGCGGCCGCCGTCAGAAAAGGAGTCCGGCGTGACATTGAGGATGCCCATGACGAGGGTGCGGCGGCCGACGGTCAATGTCTTGCCGTCGGGAAAATGATAGGTATAGATGGGACAAGATGGAATTTTCATTAATAGAATCGCCTCGATCGTTCTTATATCATATATCTTCGCAGTATACAATCACGGAAATTGTCAAGCCCTACCTTCGACACTCCCCCTGCCCCTGCGGGCCCTCCCCCCTCTGAGAGGGGGGCTTCAATAATGCCCATGCTTGCTGGGAAAGCAAAAAATTATTCGCAAAAACACCGATTGTCTCGCTCGTGGTGGTTTCTGTGCCATAGGTACCGCCCTCGCGCAGCGTCATGCAGAGCTGGCGGGCATGGCAGACGGCGAGGACACCCGTCGCACCGAGGCCGCGCTGGACGGCGTCGGCGATGTCGTGCGTCAGGCGTTCCTGCAGCTGCGGGCGGTGCGCGGCAATGGCCACGGCTTCGACGAAGTGCGTGAAGCCTGCGATACGGCCGCCGTTCGGCTGGTAGACGATGTCGACGGTGCCGAAGAACGGCACGAGATGATGCTCGCACATCGAGAAAAACGGGATGCCCTGCACGGCGACAAGGCCCGAGCTCCCCGCCTCGATGGGCTCGCCGAACGCCTCTGCCGCGTCCCGTCCGAGGCCGTCAAAGAGGTAGGCATACATCTCCGCGACGCGCGCCGGCGTCTTTTCCATCCCCGCTGCCTCAGCATCCACGCCAAGCGCCGCGAGAAATTCGCGCACGGCATGTTCTGCGCGCACGGCATCCACGGCCATCGCAACCACCTGCTTCCAGATTCGCTTCGAATCTTCTGATATTCTTCTATTTTATAACGCATGGTCATGGCCGTCAATCATTTCTGCATGCAATCATTCGATTTAGTTATCGTCATCCCATTCAGGCAGGAATCAGCCCTGATAAAATCGAATACAGGCAGAAGAATCAAGCCATTGCACACAAAGAATCAAAGAATCTGAAGAGGGGGCATCATCATGCTCAAGAAAGAAATGACACGCGAGGCTATGTTCGACGCGCTCGAACAGGATTACGACGGCCTCATGAATCTCGGCGACATCTACGGCGCCCGCGGCGTGGAGGCCGCGATCGACACGATTCATCTCTACGAACAGGCACTCCAGCTCGCCTGCGAGGAAATTCAGAAGAGCCGCGCAAAGAAGTTTACGGACACGAAGACCGCGCCAGAAATCTTCGACGAGTATATCGCGTATGCGAAATCAACGGATTACGGAGAAGACAGCGAACACTGAACAAAAAAACTGCGAAGGGATTTCCCCTCCGCAGTTTTTTATTTGCAGGAACCAGCTTTATTTCTTGTCCATTTCCTTCTTCATCTCATTGAGGCGCGGCCACATGATCTTCTTGTAGGCCTCGACGCCCGGCTGGTCGAAGGCATCGACATCAGCGAGCTCGCCTTCGTAAGCGACGGACATCGCGAGCATGTAGAGGAGCTCGCCGAGATGGTAGGCGTTGAGCTCCGGCAGCGTGAAGCAGGCGTTGTAGCGATGGTTCGACGTCAGTGCGTCCGCGTTGGACTGGCGCGCCGTCTCGAGGGCCTGGCTCATCGTGACGCCGGCGATGTCCGCGAGCTTCTTCGCCTCGGGGAAGACGTTCGGGATGGCGTAGTCGTTCTGGAAGTGCCCAATCTTGATGAACTGCACGACCTTGTTGAGCTTGCCCTGCTGATGCTGCTGCGTCTGCGAATGCATGTCGCGCGTGCCGACAGCGACGAGCGGCGTACGGCCGTAGCAGACTTCCTTGCCCTCTTTGTTGTACTGCTTGCCGAGCGACTCTGCGAGCAGCTGGATGTACCACTCGGAAATGGACTGCATGTAGTCGCCATACGGCATCATGACCTCGATGTCACGGCCGTGCTTCTCGGAAGCGGCGAACTTCAGCGCAGCGTTGAGCATGGCCGGATTCTGCCAGATGTCGTCGTTCTGGCAAGCTTTGTCCATGTCCTGCGCGCCCTGGAGGAAGCTCTTGATGTCGAAGCCGACGCAGGCAGCGAGCGAGAGACCGACTTCGCAGAAGATGGAGAAGCGGCCGCCGACACCGTCCGGCACGGCATACTGCGGCCAGTTGTGCTTGATGGCGAGCTTCTTGAGGAGCGTCTGGTTCTCCATGTTCGGATCCGTGACGGCGACGACTTCCTGTTCGACGTTCGCGCATTTCTTGAGCTCGTCATAGATGACGAGGAAGTTCGACATCGTGTCGAGCGTGCCGCCCGATTTCGAGATGACGAGCAGCAGCACCTTGAGCTTGCGGCCCTGATGGCTCTGCGAGATCTCGCCCATCTTCTCGAGGTGGTGGATGAGGTCATGCGTGCGCTGCGGGTCGATGTTGTTGCCCGAGAAATAGACTTTCGGGAAGCCCTGGCGCTCTTCTTTCGACATGGCGTTCCAGAACTCGCCGCACTGCACGTCGAAGATGACCTTGTCGCCGAGGTACGAGCCGCCGATGCCGAGCGAGACGACGACGTCGACGTTGTCCTTGACATGGTCCGTGAGCTCCTGCAGGTGCTTCATCGACGACGGGGAGTTCAGATGGCCCTCCTCGACGTACGGCAGCTGCGAGAACAGCACCTTCTCCGGCTCGCCGTCCTTCGACAGATGCGCGCGGATGAAGCCCTTCTCGCGCATGACCTTCATGGCCTCGTGGGCTTTCTTGAGGTCGGCTTCATACGATTTGAGGTCGGCCTCCGTGACCTTGCCCTCGCCATACAGGTTGTCATAGTCGAATTCGAACCCGGATTTCAGTTTCAAACTCATGATCTGAACACTCCTCTTTCTTGATTCCATTCAAAATCTTGCGCATCTGTCATCAAGTGCGCGATACGCTGTGTTTATTATATCATGAGTTCGCGCGAGTGGGAACATCTTCTCGCGCATTTTGGAGCGGTTGCCGGAATTTGTTCCAAACAAAGAAACAATCGAAAAAATACAGGAGCCGCAGCTTCTGCTTGCTGCGGCTCCTGCCGGAAACGCTATCGATTTCTTGAAAATTACTTGCGGATTTCCGCGAGGAGTTCCTTCGTCTTTTCCTCGCAGAGCTTCTTGTCGCCGCGCGTCTCGATGTTGAGGCGGATGACGGGCTCCGTGTTGGACTTGCGGAGGTTGAAGCGCCACTCGGGGAACTCGACGGAGAGGCCGTCGACTTTCGTGACTTTGCCCTTCGGGCCGTAGTCGGCTTCGATGCGGTCGAGCACGGCCTGCGCATCGGCGACTTTGCTGTTGATCTCGCCCGAAATCGGGAATTTCTCCATGCGCTCTTTCATGAGGTCGGAGAGCGTCTTGCCGCCGGCCTGCGAGAGGAGCTCGAGGACGAGCAGCCACGGAATCATGCCGCTGTCGCAGTAGGAGAAATCACGGAAATAATGATGGGCGCTCATTTCGCCGCCATAGACGGCGTTGACTTTGCGCATCTTGTCCTTGATGAAGGCATGGCCGCTCTTGCACATGACGGCCTCGCCGCCATTCTCCTCGCAGATCTCGATCGTGTTCCAGATCAGACGCGGGTCGTAGATGATCTTCGCGCCCGGGTTCTTGGCGAGGAACGCTTTGGCGAGGAAGCCTACCATATAGTAGCCTTCGATGAAGCCGCCCTTTTCGTCAAAGAGGAAGCAGCGGTCGAAGTCGCCGTCCCATGCCACGCCGACGTCCGCATGCTGCTCGCGCACGACTTTCGCCGTCGCTTCGCGGTTCTCCTGCAGGATCGGGTTCGGCACGCCGTTCGGGAAGTTGCCGTCCGGCTCGTTGTAGACCTTGATGAGGTCGAACGGGAGCTTCTTCTCGAGCGCGTTGATGATCGGGCCGGCCGCGCCGTTGCCCGTGTTTGCGACGACCTTGAACGGCTTGAGCTTCGAGACGTCGACATAGGAGAGGATGTGGTCGACATACTCGTCGAGGACGTCTTTCGTCTCGACCTTGCCCGTGGCGGCCTTCGGCTCGAACGTGCCCTCCATGACGGCTTTTTCGATGTCCTTGAGGCCCGTGTCGCTCGAGATCGGGCGCGACTCTTTCTGGACGAACTTCATGCCGTTGTACTCTTTCGGGTTGTGGCTGGCCGTGATCATGATGCCGCCATCGAGGCCGAAATGCGCCGTCGTGAAGTAGATCATCTCCGTGCCGCACTGGCCGATGTCCATGACGTCGCAGCCGGCTTCCGTGAGGCCTTTGACGAGCGCGTCGCGGATGGACGGTCCCGAGAGGCGGATGTCGTGGCCGACAGCGACTTTCTTCGCGTCGAAGAGGCCCGGGAAGACGCGGCCGATGCGATACGCGAGCTCTTCGTTGACGTCCTCCGGATACACGCCGCGGATGTCGTAAGCGCCAAAGCCTTTGTTGCTGAGTTTCATAGAGAAATACCCCCTTATTTATTCTTGAAATCTCATAGATGAATCGCATTGTCTTTCTTTTTTGTATATTCTAGGAACTGGCAGAAAAATCCTTCATCCAAGAGGGAATTTTTGGGTGTCGCAATTGCAACATCGATTTTAACAACTGCCTGCTATAATGAGAGACAATGAACCGAAAGAAGGCTGGTACATGTGACAAAAGATGAGGAACTCAGCGACCTGCCGTTCTTCCACGACCTCGCCGCCGACGAGATCCGGCGCTTCCTGCATGCGACGGGCTCGGGGGAGAAACGCTATGCGAAGGGCGACCGTATCCTGCGCGCCTACGAGGACAACGGCTCGCTCGGCGTCATCGTCGAGGGGCGGGGCCAAGTGCTGACGGAAGACCGCTTCGGGAATGAAGCTTCGAGCCACATGCTTGAGCGCGGCGCGCTCCTCGGCAGCACATCGGCCATCCTCGGCGCACCAAGCATCGCGTCCGTCGTGGCACTCGTGGAGACGCGCGTGCTCTGGGTGGCCTGGCGTGCGCTGATCACGGCGGGCACGCGGCTCGGCCGCATCCACGGCATCGTGATGAAGAACCTGCTCGAAGCGTTCTGCCGCAAGAACTACCTCATGACGCAGAAAATCGAGGTGCTGTCGCAAAAGACGTTGCGCGAGCGCATCATCCTGTACCTCCTGCAGCGCGAGGCAGCGCAGGAAACGGCGGACGTCACGGTGCCGGGACGCCTCCAGCTCGCACGGGAGCTCTCGTGCAACCGCAGCGCATTGACGCGCGAAATCCGCACGATGGAGGACGGCGGCCTGCTGACGACAGGGGAAGAGTGGATGCGTCTCAATCACGCGCGGCTCGAGGAGGAGCACAAATGAAGGGACGCATCGCCGTGACGTTTGAAGGCGTGTCGAAACGCTTTGGCGACCATGCGGTGCTCGAAAACATCTCTTGCACGCTCACAGGCGGCCGCATCGTCGCCATCACAGGGCGGAACGGCAGCGGCAAGTCAACGTTTTTGCGCCTCGCCGGGCATCTGCTGCGGCCGAGCGAAGGGCGCGTCGTCGTCAGCGCCTCTGCCCCGCTGGCACGCGACGGCCTGCGCCGCCATCTCGGCCTGCTGTCGCCGGAGCTCGCGCTGTCGCCGGAGCTCACGGGGCTTGAGAATCTCGACTTCCTCGCGGGCCTGCGCGGCAGGACGCTCGCAGATGACGAAAAAGCGGCCCTGCTTCAGCGCGTCGGCCTCGCGCCCGAAGACGCCCGAAAGCGCGCAAGGGCCTGCTCGACCGGCCAGCGCCAGCGCCTCGCCCTCGCCGTCCTGATCGCAAGCAGCGCCGACCTCTGGCTGCTCGACGAGCCGGGAGCAAATCTCGACGATGCGGGAAAAGATGTCGTGCAGAGAGAAGCACGAACGGCAGCGAAGCGAGGGGCGCTCGTACTGGTTGCAACGAATGATGCGAACGAAGCAGCGTGGGCAGATAATGTTTTAGCACTCGGAAACGCCCCGCTCATGCAGCAACAGGCTGTTGCCGGCAGCACTACCACCCAAGCCCCCCTCTCAGAGGGGGGAGGGCCGCTTGCGGCAGGGGGAGTGGCGAAGGTAGGAACAAGCTCGCTCAACGATTTTATGGTCGAAGGCACGAGTCCTTCCTCTGCCACCATCCATCTTCTTCGCCGCGAGCTCGTCTCGGCCCTGCGTTCCCGCTCTTCCCTTGCGGTCATGGCGCTCTTCGCCGTCACGGCGCTCCTCGCGCTTTCGATGGCCCTCGGCGGCACGATGCTCGCGCCGGCGCCGCTTTCGGCGATGCTCTGGGCGCTCTTGTTCTTTGCGAGCTCCATGGGGCTCGGCGGGACGTTTGCGGCTGATGAAGCATCGGGGACACTGCTCGCTCTGCGCGTTTACGGCGCGGGGCAGGCCGTGCTCTATGGCAAGACGGCATTCTCGTTTCTGATGCTCCTGCTGCTCGCCGTCGTGCTCGTGCCGCTGTTCTTCATCCTGCTCGATGCTGCCTGCACCGCGCCGTTCTTATTCCTCGCCGCACTCGTGCTCGGCCTGCTCGGCCTTGCGGCGGCGGGGACGCTGCTCTCGGCACTCACGGCAGGCTCCGGTGATCGAGCCGCAGGCGGGCTGCTGCCCGTGCTGCTGCTCCCCGTCATCCTCCCCGTCTTCCTGCCCGCCGTCTCCCTGACGCAGGCCGCGCTCGGAGGACGGGAGGCAGGCCTTTCGATGCTCGTCGGCATGGGGCTCTACGACCTCCTGCTGCTCGTCGGTGCGTCGCTGCTGTTCGACGCACTGTGGTATGAGGACTGACCGACGCCATCAGGCTCCCTCTCAGAGGGAGCTGTCAGCGAAGCTGACTGAGGGAGTCTCACAAGATAGGCGCATGAAATACACGACTGTAATTTACGCGGGCATCGAAAGCAACTCCGCAGCCCGCATAAGATGCAATCGCAATCGAAAACCACTAGCTTGTGAGACTCCCTCCGCCCTTCGGGCACCTCCCTCTGGGAGGGAGGCATCTCTCCATTTATAACAGGAATAAATTCATGAAACATTTCACGCTTATCATTATTCTTTTCACGCTTCTTGTCCTCGCGCTCGTCTTCTTCGTCGTTCCTCCTGCCGAGGGCCTCGGAAACTTTGTGCGCATCATCTTCATCCACATCCCGTGCGCCTGGATTGGCGTGCTGGCGTTCCTCATCGCGGCCGTCTATGCGTGGCGCGTGCTGCGCGGCGCCCGCAATGGTGCGGCCGCACCTGCCGCCGTCGCCCGAGCCGACCGCCTCTCGGCGCGTTCGGCCGCGCTCGGCCTTGCGTTCACCGCCGTCGCAACGGTCACGGGCGCAATCTTCTCGCGGCTGACCTGGGGCGCGTTCTGGAACTGGGATCCGCGGCAGACGACGATTCTCTGCCTGCTGCTGATCTACGCGGCGTATCTCGCGCTGCGCTCCGTCACAACTGACCCCGAGCGCCGCGCCCGCGTCTCGGCCGTCTACGCGCTGTTCTCGTTCCTCGCCGTGCCGTTCCTCGTCTTCGTCATCCCGCGCTTCTATTTCTCCCTGCATCCCGAGCCCGTGCTGAATGCCGCCGGCCATGTGGACATGGATCCCACCATGCTCCTCGTGCTGCTGCTCGCGCTCGCGGACGTCACGCTCATCTACGCTGCTCTCTTGCGGAAAGGAGCGACATCATGAACCGAAAAATATTATTTGTCATCATCGCGCTCGCATTTCTGGGCTATGTCGGCTACAGTTTCATGGACTCCGTGACGCCTTACGTCGGCATCGCCGAGGCGGAATCCTCAAAGTCGAACGTCCAAGTCAAGGGCCTGCTCGCGAAATCCGCCCCCGCGCCTGCCATGGACGGCAACGATTTCGTCTTCACGCTCGAAGATGAAGCGGACGGCAAGACGATGGAAGTCCGCTACCATGGCCAGAAACCCGACCAGTTTGACCAGGCGCACCACATCGTCGCCATCGGCCACTATGACGGTACCGTCTTCCAGGCCGACAAACTCCTGATCAAGTGCCCGTCGAAATATGAAAAAGAAAAGGGGAATGCCAAATGACGTCTGCACTCCCGACCTGCGGCGAACTGCTGCTCGCCCTCTCGCTCGGCACGGCGCTGCTCGCGTGCCTCGCTGCCATCGGAGGAGACCGCTGGCGCAGGATTTCGCGCCTCGCCGCCCTGCTCGCGGCACTCTCCGCCCTCGGCTCCGCTGCCGTGCTCTTCGCGCTCTTCCTCGGCAATCATTTCGAAGTCGCCTACGTCATGGGCTACTCGTCAAAGGGCCTGCCGCTGCTCTATAAAATCTCGGCCTTCTGGGCGGGCCAGCAGGGCTCGTTCCTGCTGTGGCTCGCGTTCCACGCGGCGGCCTCGCTCGTGCTCCTGCGGCAGAAAAACATCGGCAGCGCCACGCTCGGCGTCTTCCTTCTTTTGGAAGCCGTGCTCGCGATGCTGACGCTCGCGAAGAGCCCGTTCGAGCTCGCGGCTGACGTCCCCGTCGATGGCGCGGGCATGAATCCTTTGCTCATGGATCCGTGGATGGCCATTCATCCGCCGATCCTGTTCCTCGGCTACGCGCTGCTCGCCGTGCCGCTCGCCTGCTCGGCAGGGGCGCTGCTGACGCGCACACCGGCGACCGCCTGGCTCGGCACGGCCCGAAGCTTTACGCTCGTCGCCTGGAGCTTTCTCGGCGCCGGCATCTTCATCGGCGGCTACTGGGCGTACAAAGTCCTCGGCTGGGGCGGTTTCTGGGGCTGGGACCCCGTCGAAAATTCCTCGCTCGTGCCGTGGCTGCTCGCCTGCGCACTCCTGCACCTGCTCGCGATGGCCCGCACGCGTCCCGGCGTCCTGCCCGTCGCGCACCTCGCTTCGCTCTTCACGTATGCGTTCGTGCTCTACGGCACGTTCCTGACGCGAAGCGGCATCCTCGGCGACTTCTCCGTCCATTCGTTCGCGGGCACGAGCATCGGCCTCACGCTCGCCGTCGTCAACGGCCTCGTCGTGCTCGCGGGCCTCGCGCTGCTCTTCGTCCGCGCGGGCGACCTGCCGCAGACGCCGATGTACGACAGCCATGCAAGCCGCCCGTTCTTCGTGCTCTTGGGCATGCTGCTGCTCGTCTTTATCGCGGCCATCGTCTTCGTCGGCATGTCCATGCCGCTCCTCACGCAACTCATGGGGAAACCGGCCGCCGTCGATACGAGCTTCTATACAAAGACGACTGCGCCGCTCGCCGCCGTCCTCGCCGCGTTGATGATCTACGCCTTTTGGAAGCGCTGGCTCCAGCATCGCGGCGCCCTGCTCGCCCACATCGGCACGCTGCTCGCCCTGCTCGCCATCGTCACGAGCGCGAGCGGCACGAGCGAAACCGCGACGCTCACGCCAGGCGAGACGCAGACGCTCGCGGGTCACGAAGTCACGTTCGAAGGCCAGCAGTTCGAGATGGACGGCTCGTCAAAATCCTACGTTTACACCGTTGACGGCAGCCGCGCCGCCGCCCAGACGAAGCTCAAGCCCAGTGGCGAAGATGCGGCGCGCGAACCCGCCATCCTGCGCGGCCTCGCAGGCGACCTCTACCTCGCGCCGACGCCGCCGGAAGACGACCGCGAAGAACTCCTGCTGAAGCGCGGCAGGATGCAGATGGACGACCTCTTCGCCTACCGCTATGAAGACGTCACGATGGAGCCAGAAGGCGACCACCTGCGCGTGACGGCCGACGTCGCCATCACAGACGGCGAGACCGTCGAACATGCCGCTCCCGTCATCCTCGCGACCGACACCGGCGGCAAGAGCGAGCCGATCTCCATCATGGACGGCAAAAAGCGCCTCCGCCTGACCGGCGTCTCCGGCGACCAAGGCGCCATCCGCCTCGAAATCCTCCCGTCCATCGAAGAACTCGCCTCCCAGCCCGTGCGTCTGCAGTTCAGCACGAAACCGTTTATCTGGGTGCTGTTCCTCGGTGCCGCCTTCGTAACCATCGGCGGCTTTCTTTCTGCACGCGAAGACTAAATTTCCTTCGGACACCAAAAAGACTGCCCATGCGAATCCCGTTCGTGGGACGGCCGCACGACGCGGCTCGTCGCACATCGTACCATGCCGTCAGCATGCCGGGATTCACAGGGCAGTCTTTTCGTGTCTCGCGCACGCCCTCCCTCCGCGTGCACCTCTCCTATCTTATGAAAATTTTCTGAAATCAAGTTGCCGCTGCAACAACAGACCGTTCCGAACCCTGCTATAATCAAGATAAATCATGGCATAACCCATGATGAAACGCGAAAAAGAGGAAGGAAGCTATCTACCTCGCAGTAACGAGAGGGGAGGGAAGCGGAGTGGAACTTCGAAACCTCATCCAGAAGCACACGCTCTTGTGCCTCGCGGGCGGATTTGCCATCGGCATCTGCACGTTCGGAGCCCTCAGCGCCATGATGAGCGTCTCGGGCTCGCCGGAGTTCTGCGGCTCGTGCCACGCTATGAAGCACGAAGCCTGGACCTTCGCCGACTCGGCGCACAGCCAGCTCGAGTGCACGGACTGCCACCTGCCGCATCAGAACACCGCCATCTACCTCGTGGAAAAGGGACGGACCGGCATGATTGACACGTATCATGAAGTCGTCCGCGACTATCCGGCGCACATCAAGATTTCCAAGGACGGCTGGGATACCGTCAATGCGAACTGCGTGCGCTGCCATGAACCCACGATGCAGAACGTCCATGCGGACATCGGCAAAGACTTTGACTCCGGCGGCGACTGCCTGAAGTGCCACAGCCGCATCGCCCACGGAACGAACCACCTCGAAGGAGGGATCAAAGTTGAGTAAGCTCCAGAAAATCATCGCAGGGCTCGCAGCTGTCTGCCTCGTCTTCTTCGGGTTCGTCGCCGTGCGCATCGGCGCCGCGCCGAATGACGACAGCGTCAAGCTCGCCAAGATCCCGGCGGACAAGCAGCTCGGAAAAGAAGCCTACAAGGACGCGTATCCCTTGGAATACCAGTCCTACATGAAGAACAACGAGACCAACCCGTCCCCGACCGGCTACGGCGGCAGCATGGGCGGCAATTCCTATTTCGACATCGAGCCTGAAATCCTTGAGAACTTCAAGGGCTACAAATTCTCGCTGCAGTACGACGTCGCGCGCGGCCACACCTACGCCGGCGAGGACTTCAAGAGCACGAAGCGCCTGCCAGGCCAGAAAGGCAGCTGCATCACCTGCAAAGGCTCGTACATGTACGACGTCTACTTCAAGCAGAGCGGCTGGGCCTACGCCTCGAAGCCGATTGACGAAGTCATGGCGCCCATCGAGGACGACCAGTGGTTCGGCTGCTCGACGTGCCATGATCCCGAGACCATGGAGCTCCGCGTCTACCAGCAGGGCTTCGTCGCCGCCATGGCCCGCCGCGGCATCGACGTGAATAACGCCTCGCACAACGACAAGCGCGCCTATGTCTGTGCACAGTGCCACAACGAGTATTACTTCAAAGCCGAAGACGGCCGCGTCGACCATCCGTGGGACAACGGCCTCGAGCCGGAAGACGAGTTCCAGTTCTACCAGAGCGGCCAGGCTGGCGAGTTCAAGGGCGACTGGAAACATCCGGATTCCCAGACCATGATGCTCAAAGCGCAGCATCCGGACTTCGAAATCTGGGCGACAAGCGTCCATGCCGAGAACGGCGTCACCTGCGTCGACTGCCATATGCCGTACATGCGCAAAGATGGCAAGAAGTACACGTCGCACTGGATGACGAGTCCGCTCAAGACCACGCAGGAATCCTGCCAGAAGTGCCATGACGAAAGCGTTGAGACGCTTGTAAGCCGCGTCAAGAAGATCCATGACAACAACTTCCGTCTGCAGCGCATCGCTGGCCAGACCGTCGCGAAAGCGAACCTCGCCGTCAAAGCGGCCATCGACGCCGGCGCGACCGAAGAACAGCTCGCAGCCACGAAGCTGAAGCTCCGCGAAGCGCAGTTCTATTGGGATTGGATCGCCGCCGAGAACGGCAACGGCTTCCACAATCCTGACAAGTGCATGCGCGTCTCGGGCGAAGCCATCGACCTCGCGCATCAGGTCATCGAAGAAGCAAACAGCTTAGCACATATCTGAATATAAAAAAGCCCTGCCCCACAACGGAGCAGGGCTTTTTCTATGCCATCTTATCCAATCTTTGCGGTATGGATGACGTTGTAGCCTTTGGCTTCGATAGCCTTCGTGAGGTCGGCGATTTCCGCGTCGTCTGTGACGTCGGTGCGGACGATAATCTCGTAGCGGCCGGTCGGCTGGCGGCAGGTGACAAGGCTGTCCATCGAATAGCCTTTCTCAGCAAAGACGCCGGCGATGTCGGCGACGACGCCGATGCGGTCTTCGACGTCGATGGTCAGGCGCGTGCGGCCCTGGTCAAGCGCCATGACGTCGACGAACGTCTTGAAGATGTCCGTCTCGGTGATGACGCCGACGACGGCGCCGACGTTCGAGACGACGGGCAGGCCGCCGATTTTTTCCTTATACATGATGAGCGCGGCTTCTTCGATGGTCGCGTCCTCACCAACGGAGATGACATTCTTCTGCATGATGTCGCGGCATTTGAGCTTCGAGAGCAGCGTCGTGACTTCATAGCGCGAAAGCGTCGTCGCGGGCGACGGCGAGACGCGCATGATGTCCTTGTCGGCGAGGAAGCCGACGAGCTTGCCGTCTTCGACGACCGGCAGACGGCGGAAGCGGCCTTTCTTCATCAGGCGCGCTGCCGTGTCGATGCCGGTGTCCGGCGTGACGACGGTCGGGTTCTTTGTCATGCGATTGGCTACGAACATAATGGATCAAGACCTTTCGTTCAAAAAGTTTCTGTCTTGTAGATTCGATATGGAGGGGGAATTTTCCTTTTTCGGAGTCGCGTAGTTTTGTTCTCGGTCGCAAGCCGGCGGGGGCTTCCACTGGAAAAAAGTACGCCCTGCGGGTGTAAAAATTTTCCAGTGAAAGCCCCCGCCGGCTCGAAGAAAAGACAACGTATCTCGCGAAGATACGACTGCAACTATTGCAGAGCGCATCAAACCATCAGCCGCCGAGGTATGCTTTCCGCACGTCTTCGCTGGCGGCGAGCTTCTTGGCATCGCCCGAGAGCGTGATGCGGCCGGTTTCGAGGACATAGGCGCGATTGGCGATGGAGAGGGCCATGTTCGCGTTCTGCTCGACGAGCAGGACGGTCGTGCCGCTCTTGTTGATGTCTTCGATGATCGAGAAGATTTCTTTGATGAGCAGCGGCGCGAGGCCCATGGAGGGCTCGTCAAGGAGCAGGAGCTTCGGCCGGCTCATGAGCGCGCGGCCCATCGCGAGCATCTGCTGCTCGCCGCCGGAAAGCGTGCCAGCGACCTGGTCCTGGCGCTCTTCGAGGCGTGGGAAGAGCTCAAAGACGTGCTTCTTGTCGGCCGCGATGCCGTCCTTGTCCTTGCGGATGAACGCGCCGAGGTCGAGGTTTTCCATGACGGTCATTTCCGTGAAAATACGGCGGCCCTCCGGCACCTGCGAGATGCCGAGGCCGACGATCTTGTGCGCGGGCGTGCCCGCGATGTCCTGCCCCTGGAACGTGATGGAGCCCGTCTTCGGTTTGAGGAGCCCCGAAATCGTGCGGAGCGTCGTGGATTTGCCCGCGCCGTTCGCGCCGATGAGCGTGACGATCTCGCCCTGGTTGACCACGAGGGAGATGCCTTTGATGGCGTGGATGGCGCCGTAATAGACGTTGATGCCCTGAATATTCAGCATTGGTTCTGCCATTTTGCTTACTCCCCTCCCAGATAGGCGCGGATGACTTCCGGATCCTGCTTGATTTCGTCCGGCGTGCCCTCGGCAATCGTGCTGCCGTACTCGAGCACGTAGATGCGCTCGCAGATGCCCATGACGAGCGCCATGTCGTGCTCGATCAGGAGGATCGTCAGGCCGAATTCCTTGCGGATCCACTCGATCATGTCCATGAGTTCCTTCGTCTCCTGCGGGTTCATGCCGGCGGCCGGCTCGTCGAGGAGCAGCAGCTTCGGCTTCGTCGCGAGCGCGCGGGCGATTTCGAGGCGGCGCTGGGCGCCATACGGCAGGTTCTTCGCCTGCTCGTCCGCATGGCCTTCGAGGTGGAAAATCTTGAGAAGCTTGCGAGCATCTTCTTCAATGCGCTCTTCTTCACCGAAATAGCGGCCGAGGCGCAGCACGGATTCCAATAATCCATATTTGACATGGCTGTGGAACGCAATCTTGACGTTGTCGAGCACGGAGAGCTCCGCGAACAGTCGGATGTTCTGGAACGTGCGCGCGATGCCTTTCTGCGTGATCTGGTACGGCTTGAGGCCCAAGAGGCTCTCGCCTGCGAACGTGATCGTGCCGGTCGTCGGCTGGTAGACGCCCGTAAAGAGGTTGAACGCCGTCGTCTTGCCCGCGCCGTTCGGCCCGATGAGGCCGACGAGTTCGCCCGGATTGATATACAAATTAAAATCTGAAACGGCTTTGAGGCCGCCAAAGACTTCTGAAACGTTTTCGCATTTCAATAATGGTTCAGGCATCGTTACGGCCTCCTTTCTTCAGAATCTTGCGGAACGGGCCGAAATCCGTAATCTCCATGTAGCCGAAGAGGCCCTGCGGACGGTAGAACATCAGGAGAATCAGCGCGAGCGCGTAGATAATCATGCGGAACTCCGGCCAGTTCGCGAGCGCGGCCGAAATGAACGTGACGACGAACGCGCCGGCAATCGAGCCCGTGATGGAGCCGAGGCCGCCCAAGACGACCATGATGAGGTAATTGAACGACTGCATGAACGTGAACGAGTTCGGGCTGATGAGGTAGAAGCTGTGGGCAAACAGGCCGCCCGCGACACCGGCGAACGCCGCGCCAATCGTGAAGGCCATGACCTTGTACTTCGTCGTGTTGACGCCCATGGACTCAGCAGCGACCTCATTCTCGCGGATAGCGAGGCAGGCGCGGCCGCCGTCAGAATTCACGAAGTTCTTGATGAAGAACAGCGCAAACAGCATGATGAAGAAGACCCAGGCGAACGTCGTGTTGTGCGGGATGCCCTTAAAGCCTGCCGCGCCGCCGACGTAGTCAATGTTCATGATGCAGATGCGGATGATTTCGCTCATGCCGATTGTCGCGATGGCGAGATAGTCGCCGCGCAGACGCAGCGTCGGGATGCCGACGAGGAAGCCGAGGAAGCCCGCAACGACAGCACCAGCGAGCAGTGCGAGAGCGAACGGCCAATGAAAGAACGTCGTTAAAACGACGCTCGTATAGGCACCGGCCGCCATGAAACCCGCATGGCCGAGCGAGAACTGTCCCGTGTAGCCATTGATGAGGTTCAGGCTCACCGCCATGATGACGTTGATGCCGATGATGATGACATTGAGCTGCCAGAACGAGCTCATGATGCGCTCGGTGATCAGCACCTGCAGCACCGCGAAAATCACGATGCCGATGCCGAGCATGACGAGGTCATTTCTACGCAAGAATTTCATGCTGCCACCCCCTTACACCTTTTCCTTGACGTCCTTGCCGAAGATACCGGCCGGGCGCACGAGGAGCACGAGAATCAGGATGGCGAATGCTGCCGCATCGCGGAACGTCGAGGAAATGAAGCCCGAGACGAGCGCCTCGACGACGCCGAGAATCAGGCCGCCGACGACAGCGCCCGGCAGGATGCCGATGCCGCCGAGGACAGCCGCGACGAAGGCTTTCATGCCCGGCATGATGCCCATGAGCGGGTCGATGGAGTTGTAGTAGACGCCGACGAGCACGCCAGCCACGGCCGCGAGTGCCGAGCCGATGCCGAACGTGTAGCTGATGATGCGGTCGGAGTCGATGCCCATGAGCTGTGCTGTCTCGACATCAAACGACGCCGCGCGCATGGCCTTGCCCGTCTTTGTCTTCTGCACGATATAGGTCAAAATGATCATGAGGACGGCCGTGATGCCGAGAATCAGCATCTGCTGGCCGTTGATGACGATACCGCCGATAGAGACCGCAACATCGCCGAACATCGCCGGGAACGTGCGCGGCGTCGGCGAGACAAAGTACATCGACGTGTACTCGAGGAAGAACGACACGCCGATGGCCGTGATCAGCACCGAAATGCGCGGTGCATGCCGGAGCGGCTTGTAGGCGAGTTTTTCAATCACCATGCCGAGGCAGCCCGTCACGACGAACGAAATCAGAAGCGCCGGCACAATCGAAAGATGCGCCTGCGTGATGGCGAAGAAACCGATGTATGCGCCCACCATGTAAATATCACCGTGGGCGAAGTTGATGAGCTTGATGATGCCGTAGATCATCGTATAGCCAAGCGCAATCAGGGCGTAGATGCTCCCGAGCGATATGCCATTGATGAGCTGCTGCAAGACCTGCTGCAAGACTTCCATATTAGAACCTCATTTCATCAAAAGAAGGGAAAGCAGCAAAGGATGCCTCGCTGCCTTCCCCTCACAAAATGCTTCTAAAAACTTATTCCGGCATGATCTTCGCGACCATGACGCGGTCGCCGCCCTTGTTCTCAAGGATGACGGCTGGCTTGATCGGGTTGTGAGCCTTGTCGATCGTAATCGTGCCCGTGCCGACCTTCAGGTCTTTCGTCTCTTCGAGAGCCTGGCGAATCTTCTCCGGATCGTCGCTGCCTGCACGCTTGATTGCGTCGATCAGCATCTTGCCGGCATCATAGCCGAGCGCGGCAAAGACGTTCGGTGCATGGCCGTACTCCTTGTTGAACGCATCGATGAAGTCCTTGACGGAATCGTCCTTGTCAGAGAAATGCGTGCTGAAGTACGTGTTGTTCAGCGCATCGGCGCCAGCGATGTCCGCGACTTTCGGATCATCCCAGCCATCCGTGCCGAGAATCGGGCACGTGATGCCGAGCTCGCGGGCCTGCTTGACGATTTTGCCGACCTCTTCATAGTAGGCCGGAACGAAGATGACATCCGCGTTCGCCGCTTTGAGCGTCGTCAGCGTTGCCTTGAAATCCGTGTCCTTTGCAACGAAAGCCTGCTGGTCAAGCACCTTGCCGCCTGCGGCCTCGAACTTCTCCTTGAAGACCTTGCCGAGGCTCTTCGAGTAGTCCGTGCTGTTGTCGACGTAGATGACCGCCGTCTTCGCCTTCAGGTTCTCCGAAGCGAACTTCGCCATGACCGTGCCCTGCTGCGGGTCGATGAAGCAGCTGCGGAAGATGAACGGCTTGACCGTGCCATTTTCCACCGTGACATCCGGGCTCGTCGCATCCGGCGCGATGACCGGAACCTTGCTATCGGTCGCGACCTGCGACTCGGCGATGACATTCGCCGTGACAGCCGGGCCGATGATGACCTTGGCACCGTCATCCGAGATCAGCTTTGTCGCCGCATTGACGGCTTCGGATGCCTCGGACTTGTTGTCGGCCGAGACGAGATTGATCTTCTTGCCATTGATGCCGCCCGCGTCGTTGCACTCCTTGACGGCGAGCTTCAGGCCGTCCATCGAGGCGCTGCCGTAGTTCGCGACATTGCCCGTCAGCTCGAAATTCGCGCCGACCGTGATCTCGTCGCTCTTTCCTGCACCGCCGCCGCAGCCGGCGAAGACGCTGCCCATCAGGGCGACGCCGACGGCCGCTGCCATGAGCTTCAGGCTTTTGCTGCCAAACTTCATGAATACCCTTCCTTTCTCTGCCTCCCTGCAAAGCTCCGAAAAGCATGGGAGAGTCCCGGCGGCCAGCTTGTGCGAATCCCTGCCGCCGATTGCCTTGATGCACCCTATTATAGATTACGAGTTTACACGCGTCAAGTGTTTTCCCCATGAATACACAGATTTTCAGCATTTTTGTTCCCTTCGCAAGGACACATTTCCGCATTGTCGGGATTTGTGATAAAAATTCACTACAATCTGAGGGTTTCTGTTCTTGTTTCACGCAAATTCTTTCTGATTTTCTTCTGGAGAATGTAAGCTTTGTCTTTCCTAGAAAAACCTTGAAAAGAAAGCAGGAAAATCGGCATGCGTGTCGAATCAAAAGAATAGCGTATCTATAGGATGCGCTCAAGCACGGAGGCACGAAAGGAAGCGATGCGCGATGATCCTCCTTCTGACGGCGGGCATCATGGGCATCACCCTGTTCGTCCTCGCAAAAGTCGCCAAGCGCCTCGGCCTGCGCATCAAGGGCAAAGCCCTCGCACTCGCGGGCGTCCTCGCCTGCGCCATCGCCTGCGCGCTGCCGTTCGTTGCGCCGTTCCTCACGGAAGGCTACTACATCAAGCTCGGCGCCCTCGCGGTCGCCGCCGCCCTGCTCGTCACCGGTTACAACGCCTATTTATGGAAGAAAGACGGCAATGCCGCTGCAGAAGGTGCAGACGCGGACGAGCCAGCTTCTGCCAAAGAATCGGCCCAGACAGCCGAAGAGACCCTCGCGGCCCGCACCCGAGCCGCCATCGGCCCCCAGCACTTCAAATGGGAGCCGCCCGACGAGCCGGAAGAAGAAGCGGCAGAACCGGAGCCGGAATCGGAGCCCAAACTCGAACGTATCGAGAAGCCAAGAGACGTGCCTCAAGCCGAAGCCTCCCCCCTTGGGGGAGGTGGCCCCGAAGGGGACGGAGAGGGTGGCGCTGTTACGAAAGTGCACGAAGACCAGAATCAGGAATCCCCTGCGCCGCTACCCTCTCCGCCTCGCATGCGCTCGGCACCTCCCCCAGAGGAGGAGGCTCCTGCTCCGCCAACAAAGAATCAAGAAGCGCCCAAGGAAGCTCCTGCCGAAGTCAAGGAAACAAAACCAGAGAAGCCTCCCGAGAAAAAGGAAGAGCCTGTCAAAAAGGCAAATCCAGAACCAGCGCCCATCGAGGAAACTGCAGAAGCATCTGAGCCTGTCTTACATGCGGAGCCCCCTTCCCAGAGGGGGGATGGGCCCGAAGGGCGGGGGGATAAGCAGGCGCTTGGCGCTTTAGCGCCTAGCGATCGCTTATGCGACTTGTCGCAGTCCCCTGCAGAACCTGTCAAAAAACAGGAAGTTCTTTCCGCGGGTGCGACCAAGAAAGAAAAGCCCGCGGAGCCCCCAAAGCAACTTCCAGCTCCAAAGCCCGAACCGAAGCCTGTCGAAAAGCCGGAGCCAAAATCCGAGCCCAAAGAGCCCCAGGAGCCCGCTCCCGACTTCTCGACCTTCACAACTCTCGACGACTACCTCGACTACGCGGACGCCGCGCAGAAGAAGGGCGACCTCGAGCATGCTGCGACCGCTTACGCCAACGCTGTCGACATCTACGCAAACGACCCATACATCATCTACCTCTACATGGATCTCGGCAACCTCTTGAAACAGCAGGCACGCTATGCCGACTGCATCAATGTCTACCATGCGGCGCTCTCCATCCCGATTCTCGCCGAAAATCCCGCCATTGCGCGCGAATTCGAAAAGAACATCCGCTACCTCGAAGTCGTCCAGGCCGTCCTCAAGCGTCACCACGCCGAAGATACGCCGTTTGGCGACATCCCGGACGCCATCCACGCCGAGATCGAGGCTGCTAATCAGGCGCTCGCAAAAAAATCAGCCAGCAAGGACGAAACGTCCTGAGCATATACATTTTCTAGCAACCCAAAACGCAAACAATTTCATTGGAGGAATCTAAATGAAGAAAAGTGTAGAAATCCTCGGCCTTCCGATCATCAGCATCACTGAAGGCCGCGAGCTCGGCATGAGCAAGACCCTGCTCATCGACGCGAAGAACGGCAAAGTCGCCGCCATCACCATCGAAGACGAAGACTGGTACCGCGGCGTCAAGCTCATCCCGTATGAATCCGTCATCGCCATCGGCGACGACGCCGTCACCATCACGAACAGCGAGAACATCCTCAAGCTCGACGATGCCGGCGACTACGAGACGCTGCTCGACGAGAACATCCGCGTCATCGGCACGAAGGCCATCACGAAGACCGGCTCCATCCAGGGCAAGATTTCCGAGCTCTTCATCGGCGACGACGGCACGATCGAGAAATGCGAGATCACCGCGCCCGACGGCACGTCGAGCGAAGTCATCGCCGACCAGATTTCCATCTTCGGCAAGCAGGTCACCGTCATCGATCCGACGGGCGAAAAAAAAAATGAGCTGACGCCCGCCGCCGCTCACGCGGAAAAGGCAGCTGCAGCTCCAGCCGCTCCGGCCGCACCTGCTCCGCAGGCCGCACCGAAAGCCGAGCCGCCAAAGGCACCAGAAGCTCCGAAGGCCGAGCCGCCGAAACCAGCGGCACCCGCTCCGGCCGCAAAACCAGCAACGCCTTCGCCGGCCCCGGCAGCCAAGCCCGAGCCCCCGAAAGCCGCTCCTGCTCCGCAAAAACCGGCAGCACCCGCTGCGCCGAAAGTCGACCCGAAGCAGGCCGCCGCTGACAAAGCCACGGAAGAGCGCCATCGCCGCTTCCTCCTCGGCAAGAAAGCCACGCGCACGATCAAGATGGACAACGGCATCGTCATCGTCGAAGCCGGCCAGGACATCACGGAGGAAGTCCTCCAGAAAGCCAAGCTCGCCAACAAATTCATCGAGCTTTCCATGAACGTGCAGTAACACGACATGCCAAAAGGGCCTCCTGCCCAGAATCGAGCAGGAGGCCCTTTTCGTATCCCATTTTTCTATCGTTCAGTTCCCGCTTTCGCTCTTGACGCCCTTGGCGAACGTCGAGCTGCCGTCCGCATGATCGACGTAGTACTGCTCGTCCTCAGGCAGGTGCGCGCGGTCGAGATACCACGGCAGATGGCGCAGCAGCAAGCGGCCGCGCGTGCGCAATGACATGAAGTTCGTGTAGTAATAGAGCGGCGCATAGAGCGCGAACGTCGTGTCACAGGGCGCGAAGAACACCTCTTCCTCGACCGGCACATGACAGTACGAGTACTCGCCCTGGACATCGACACCCTCGGGCACGTCATCGACCATGAGCCCCGGGCCCACCTTGTCGATGAAAGGATAGCGGCGCAGAACCTGGTAGAGCCGCGCAACAAGCCCTTTCGGGCAACTCTCGACGGGCAGGACATCCGGATCCGTGTAGACATACGGCGTGCGGATG
This sequence comes from Selenomonas sp., assembly GCA_022773585.1. Lineage (GTDB taxonomy): Bacteria > Bacillota > Negativicutes > Selenomonadales > Selenomonadaceae > Selenomonas_C. Next base: position 67,562 of record JALEZZ010000062.1, read on the forward strand.
TCGAGCTGGTGCAGGATGCCGGAATGCCAGAGCGCCCGGTAGCCGAAGTTCCGCGGGAGCTTCACGAGCGTCACGCGCGGATCCTGGCAGATCGTTTCATAGTACGTGAGTAGCGGCGGATATGTCGAGACATTGTCAAGGAGATAAATGCGTCGGTACCCCGCCCCGAGCAGCCAGTCGACGAGGCGCTGCAAGCTGTGCAGGCGGTTGTGGCAGTTGATGAAGATCGGCAGGTCGAACGTCTCCGCAAACGTCAGCTCCGGCAGTTTCCGCGGCGGCACCTCCTCGAGCACCGACGTCCAGTCCGTCCGCTGCAGGACAGCGTCCGTCGCACCCTGTCCCGTCTTCAGTCCTTCGCGCGCCAAAACTGATCCTGATCCATACTCGTCCTTTCTTCCATCGCAGCCGCGTGGCAAAATCACACGTCTCCTGCTCATGCAGTCGGGAAATATCCGCGCAACTCATCATACAGCATCGCATCAAACAGGCGCGCATGCGGCTCTGATGCAAGCGCCTGCTGGCAGCGTTCATACATTTCTTGGAGAGAGATGCCGCCCTGCTCCACGACCCGGCTCATGAAGAACAGGTAGAGCACCCGGGAAATCCTCCGTTGAAGGTCCGCACCGGCAAGCCTCGGCTCCTGTTCCATCCATCTTCCGAACTGTTCGAGAGCACGTGCAAGCGCAACGGCATATCGCTCGATGCGCTTGGTCCCCTTGACACTCGCGATGGAACCTGCGCGCACACGATAATGGTAGAGCGGGTTGGGCAGGACGGCATAGCGCTCTGCTACCAGCAGCCCCTGCAGATGGAAGCACACATCATCTGCCACTGGCATGTCATAAAACACCATGTGATGTTCATCGAGGAAAGAGCGGCGGTAAAGCTTGCACCACGGCGCGATGTGCAGCCGCACGGACGGCGCAAAGCGATGCAGTCGGTCCAAGATGGCATCCGAAAGCATCAACGGCACATCCGTCCAAGCAGCCACTGCCCCATCGCCAGGCTCCGCAGTGAACTGCTGGAATCCACCCTGCACGATATCAGCCTGCTGCTGCTCGGCAGCCAGGTGCAGCAACGAGAGGTAGTCTGGCGTGACGAGGTCATCCGAATCCGCAAAAGCGACGTAGCGCCCACGGCTGACTTCGAGACCAAGGTTGTGCGCTGCCGTCACGCCATGATTCCAGCGGTGCTCCACAAGTCGCACACGCGCATCTTTTGCTTCATACGCCTCCGCAATCTCCCGGCTGTCGTCTGTCGAGCCATCCTCGATGAGAACGATCTCGAAATCACGGAACGTCTGTGCGAGCAAACTGTCCATGCACGCCGCCAGATACGGCGCCACATTGTACACTGGCACGATCACCGAGATTTCCGGCCGGCCTCCCCGTTCCATCTGATGTTGGCGCATATTGCATTCTCCTATTCTAATGAAAAGTCTCCCATACGGCCAGCAGACTCTTGCCCCACGTCCTTTGCAAACGTTGAGCCGTCATCGGCACGAGCAAGCCTCCTTCGCTCGCCAGAACATTACCTGCTGTTCTTGTAGGCGCGCCATCAATATGCCATTCCTGATTCTTTTGCAATACGGATGACCTCTTCCACCGTCACATCATTGTCTGACGCGATAATGTCATAGTCTGCATGGCGGCGCAGTTGGTTGCGGATCGTGCGCAGCGTACGCTCGGCAATGCCTTCAGCCTTCCCTTCCGTCCTTCCTTCTGCTCTTCCCTCTGCTCTTCCCTCTGCTCTTCCCTCTGCTCTTCCTTCTGCTCTTCCTTCTGCTCTTCCTTCTGCTCTTCCTTCTGCTCTTCCCTTTTTCATGCCTTCCGCCCTGCCAGTTTCAAAACCTCGCGTTTTAGCTTCTTCTTCCAACTGGTCAAGCATTGCCGATCTCATGGTATATTCCACTCCTTCCTGCACTTCCTCACTCGCATCCAGAAAGCGGACGTCTTCTGTCAGCGCTGCCATCAGGTCAAGTGTTTCTTTTACATGCTGGACGACGCCCTCGCTCGGATGATACTTTTCCTTTTTCCGCATCTGACTGAAATACTCAGCAACAACGCGGAAAGAATTGTCGAATTTTGCAATCGTCTCGTCCGACAGCCATGCAACTTCGATGACGTTGATGCGGTAATCGCTGACGTATTTCTTCAACTCGGGCGGAATCTCGAAACAATCTTTGAGCCGCCGCGGCTTGCGCCAATGCCGCTGATACCCGAAATACAGCACGAGCGTAATGACGGGATAAACTTCCCCGCTCTTCGAGTTCATTTCATCGCGATACGCCGCACCATCATAGCTCATGACGCGGAGCGGCATCCTCTTGTCAATATCCGACTGGTTCTCAAGCCCGAGAAACGCAATGCGAATCTTGTTCTTCCGCCAAAGTTTCGCGACATCCCGCTCTTGTTCGCGCAGCTTCTTCTTTCCATGATGCGACCGATACGTCGAGCGCGGCAGCACGTCAACGAGCTCCTCCGCCGCAATGAGCTCCCTGCCCTCGAACAGCAATACATTGACGAGATTCGCGAACACATCCGCATACTGGAACAGCTGCTTTTCCGCAACATCCTTCTCTGCCATGCCATCACCTCGCTTGTCTTTTGTTTCATTATACCATTTCAGCCACTTTCACGGTATGGGGTCAATGGAAAATCCACAAAAATAAGCGATGCCTCCACACTCCAGAAAAGCATCGCCATTCCTCTCGACTCACCACTCTGCGTTATCATGAACCGTATTCTGATACATCATCATCTCGCAAAGCACATTCTGCGGTTCCCCAGCCAAGGCCTTCCGACAATGTAAAAACACCTGTTCGTCACCGCCATCAGCAGCCATCTCCCACAGCCTTCCCATGTAGAACCAATATAAAAGATAGCAGAGCTTTCTTCGTATCTTGGCATCAGAAAATCGCTCTTCTCCTCGTGCCCACGTCATGAACGCCTCGAGCGAACGCGTCATAGATACTGCGTACTGCTCCACACGCCGAGAGCCTCGTACGCTCTGCAAAGATCCCGCCCGATACGACTGAGCTCCATCGCCAGATTGCGTGCAGCAGCACCTCCTCGATTCCAGCGATGCCGCACGAACCGCACACGTTCATCCTTCTCCTTGTATGCCTCTGCAATCTCCCTGCTGCCATCCGTCGAACCATCATCGACGAGGATTAGTTCGAAATCGCAAAACGTCTGTGCGAGGATGCTGTCAAGACACGCCGCGAGATATGGCGCGACATTGTACACCGGCACGATCACCGAGATTTCCGGCCGCTTTCTCTCATCTGTCTGTCTGTCTGTCTGTCTGTCTGTCTGTCTGTCTGTCTGTGAAAATCATTTTCCATCCTCTATCCCCTTGTCAAGCAATGATTTCAAATACTCTTTCTGATGTCAGATGCTCCTGACTCAAAGCGAACAGAAGTATCCCAAGCTCTTCGACACAATGACTGCACAATATGATGTGCCCCGATAGTATCCGATGGCCGCCTCGATGCTGCTCTGCAGCTGCTGCATCTGCAACTGCAGTTCCTCAATCTTCTCCACGCTTATGCCCCCCTCCTCCATACTGCCGCCCGATGGATTCATATATGATACCAGCGGCTTTCATATCTTCTAACGCGTAACAGTTCCTGCCGTCCAACACGACGGCATGCCTCATATGTTTTTTGAATCCTGCTGGATCATATGCACGGATTTCCGGCCAATCCGTCAGAATCAGGCAGAAATCTGCTCCCTGCAATGCCATGTCGATGTCATCGCAATACGTCACCTGCGTTGGAAACTGCTCCCGAAAACGGTCCATGCCGACAGGATTGTAGACCCTCACCACAGCTCCCTCTTCCAGCAGCAGTGGCACATTGACAAGCGATGGCGCTTCCCGCAGGTCATCCGTCCCCGGCTTGAATGTCAGCCCGAGGACAGCAACCGTCAGGTCTTCCAATTCCTCATAATATTTTCGAGCCTTCCGCAAAAGCCGCAGCTTTTGATGGTCGTTCACTTCGATGGCTGCCTTGACGGTCTTCATTTCGTGCTCATGATAACTGGAAAGCCAGTACAGCGCTTTCGTATCCTTCGGAAAGCAGGAACCTCCATATCCGATTCCTGCTTTCAGGAATTGACTGCCAATGCGCTTGTCGTATCCCATCCCACGGGCAACATCATCGACATCCGCTCCGACCTCTTCGCAGAGATTGGCAATCTCGTTGATGTAGCTGATCTTGAGCGCCAAGAAATCATTCGATGCATATTTGATCATCTCAGCGCTTCGGCGATTCGTAACGAGCTTCGGCGCTGGAAATTCCTGATAAAGTGCCAACAGCCGCTCGCGTGCAAAATCATCTTCCACACCGATGACGATGCGCGATGCATGCATCGTATCATGAACAGCCGTCCCTTGTGACAAGAATTCCGGATTTGACGCCACATGGATGCGCGATGCATGCTCGTCACGATGCCTGTGGATGAGCTTCTCCACGCGCTCATTCGTACCAATGGGAACCGTCGATTTCACGACGAGTACGCATTCTCGCTGCGCTGCTTCCGCAACCTGTGCAGCAGCCTCATAGACATAGTGGAGATTCGCCGACCCATCCCGATTCTCGGGCGTTCCAACGCAGATAAAGATAATGTCTGCCTCTCGGTAGGCGGCGCCTGCATCCGTCGTATAGGAAAGACGCCGTCGGTTTTTCCTCAGCAATACATCGAGTCCCGCCTCATAAATGCCAGACCTGCCGTCCCGTTCCAGCTGTTCAAGCTTTCTCGGATCCACATCCACACATGTGACGTCATAACCATGCTCAGCCAGACATGCCGCGGTAACGATGCCGACATAGCCCGTCCCTGCGATGGCAACCCGCATAGACGGCGCAACTGCCGTCATCTTCTTTTTTGATTTTGTCATCCTGTCTTCCTGCTTCATGATTCCATGCGTTCCATGTTCCAGCCCTTCTGACAGACCATCATGATTCGGGTGCAAATGCGTGATACATCCGCATCTCATCCAGAACTCGATGCGGCTCTCCACAGAGAGCTGTCTGACAGTGCTGAATCACTGCTTCCATGCCGCACGCTTCCACAATCATCTGGAGATTCCCTCCATAGAACAAGTACAGGATATGGCAAAGTTTCTTCTGCATTCCGTCATCCCCCAGCTGTTCCTGTCGCGCCCATGCCATGAACGCTTCGAGCGAACGAGTCAGCGAAACTGCATACTGCTCCGCACGCCGAAGGCCCCGCACGCTCTGCAAGGAACCTTCTCGCACGCCACGATACCAGTAGCACTTGCCCGGCAGCACGAGATACCTCTCCGCTGCCAGCAGGCATTGGTAATGAAAGCAGACATCATTTGCTACCGGCACATCTGGAAACTCCAGATGATGATGATCGAGAAACGACTTCCGATAAATCTTGCCCCAGGGCGCAATCTGGATACGCGCTGTCGGCGCAAAGCAGGCAACACGTTCCTCCAACACCTGCGGCAGGAAGAACGGCTCCTCTGTCCAAATAAAGTCACGCCCATCGCCCGGCGTCTGCGCAAACATGTGGAAGCCGGCTGCTGCGAGATCTGCATTCTCTTCCTCTGCAGCTCTATATAGCGTTGCGAGATGATCGGGTGGGACGAGGTCGTCCGCATCGATGAAGACAACGTACGCTCCTTCTCCAACTTCCATTCCGAGATTGCGTGCAGCAGCACCTCCGCGATTCCATCGACGCTTTACGAGACGCACGCGTTCATCCCTTTCTGCATATGCCTCTGCAATCTCCCCACTGCCATCCGTCGAACCATCATCGACAATGATGAGCTCAAAGTCGCGGAACGTCTGTGCGAGGATGCTGTCAAGACACGCCGCGAGATACGGTGCAACATTGTACGCCGGCACAATCACCGAGATTTCCGGCCGCTTTCTTTCATCTGTTTGCAAAATCATGTTTCATCCCGCACCTCTTGTCAAGCCTTTTCCTTCATTCCCTGCTATCAGCATACCAGAGAAACATTCCTTTTCCAAGAGGATTTTTTCACAGGAACTCCATACGCCCCGCAAGATACAGCGGCAGATTCGTGAATGCACCGTCCGTCCGAAGATTCCGTCCAGAATAACGGATTGCCACCTTCGGGTGATGCTTTTCAAGGAAACGCTTGAAACTCGTCGCCTGCTTCATCGTTCCAGCCTTTACTTCGACAGGAATGATTTCACCACGATACTGCATCAGGAAGTCGATCTCGTGCTGCGCATCCGGTGCATAGTAATGCGGCTGGGCCGGGAGCTTTCCCATGAACTGCTGGAGAACGAAGTTCTCCGTCATCGCACCTTTGAATGGAAAATCTCGATCAAAAAGCAGTGCCTCATTTTCTACTTCGCCCATCGCATTGAGCAGGCCCGTGTCGAGGAAGAAAAGCTTGAAATGATTCTGCACTTCATACGCTTTCAGCGGATAGCCCGGTTGTGAGACATTGTAGATGCGATGGACAATTCCTGCGGAAACAAGCCATTCTACCGCTTCTTCGAACTCCCGTGCTCGTGCCCCCTTCTTCACGAGTCCGTAAGTAAATTTCTCCTGTTCTCGCGAAAGCTGTGGAATGATGCTGCGATACACCATGAGGATGCGCGCAGCATTCACACGTCGATTGTGCTTCGTGAAATCATTTTCGTAGAGAGCAAGGATGGCACGCTGGAGTTCGCGCACACGGCGCGGATTACGGCCATCTGCCCAAGCCGCTACGCATTCCGGCATTCCTCCGATGATGAGATATTGCCGATACATCTCCATAAGCCGCTCATGAAACAGCTCCGGCACCGTCACGCCAGGCTCTAGCGCTGCATAAACCGCCGCCATCTTTTCATCCACCGCCGCAAGAAATTCTGCAAATGTCAATGGATAGATGGAAAGCAGATCCACCTGTCCGACCGGATACGAATACGGCTCTGCAAGGTACGTGCCGAGCAAGCTTCCCGCCGCTATGATATGATAGTCCGGTGCCTGCTCGCGAAAATACTTCAGTGCATTCAAGGCGTCCGGACATTCCTGCACCTCGTCAAAAATCAGCAGCGTTCGTCCTTCGCGAATGGGCTCTCCATGCAAAAGCGACAGCATTTCCAGGATGCGCGCCGGTGTCTTCGTTTGTGCAAACAGACTCTTGAGCCCTGCTGTCTCGTCAAAGTTGCAATACACAACATTTTCATAGAACCGTCGTCCGAATTCGCGCATAAGCCAGGTCTTCCCGACCTGCCGCGCCCCGCGCAGCACAAGGGGTTTCCGGTCTGCTCGCGCTTTCCATAATTCGAGTTCGGCCATTACGCTTCGTTCCATCCGCATCCCTTTCCTAGCCGTTTTCGCATTTACACAAAATTCATCTGCATTACACCTCTATTTTACACATTTTCTTGCATTTTCCAAGATGTATTTCCACATTTTTCGCATAAAAACAGGCGATGATTCCACATTTTGTGAAAACATCGCCTGTTCATCATTCCCATCTCTCACGGCCGCCAGTTCATCGCGCGGAACGACCGCGTGCGGACGCGCTCGACGATGTTGCGCGGGCGCAGGATGCTGTGGGCGGATTTCTGGAGCTTCGCGTACTGGTTGAGGTCGTCGTTGACGCGGTATGTGCGGAAGAACGTCGTGAGGCCGATCTCGCCGAGCGTCTTGCCTGCGCCGTCCTTCTGGAGCCAGACGACTTCGTTCTTCGCGCCGCCATCCGCGCCCTCGCTCGCTGGAAAGGCATCCATGGCCTCTTCGAGCGAGAGCTCCATGAGAAGCCGGTCCGTGCGCTCGACGAGCAGGATGTAGCTTGAGAGGTTGCTGCGCCAGTTCGTCGGCTTCCGGCGCAGGACTTTCGCGACAGCCTCGCGCGCATGTTCCATTCGTTGGTCTCTTTCCATATATAACGCCCCCAGTTTACAAGATTCCAATTGCCTCCATCATAACGCAAATCCCGCCGTTTTACAACATATCGCGTCACGTTTCAGATGCGCCCCTGCGTCCCTTTCACATCCCGCGCAAACGTCGAGCTCGCATCGGCATGAGCGATGTAATACGCCTCGTCTTCAGGGAGGTGCTGCGAATCAAGATACCAAGGCAGATGGCGCAGGAGCAGACGGCCGCCCGTGCACATGGCAGGCGAAACCGTGTAATGACGGATGGGCGCATAGAGCGCGAATGTCGTATCGCAGGCGGCATAATAGAGCTCCTCTTCTACGGGAACCTGCTGATAGGCCGCCTGCCCCTGTGCAATCTGCATCGACCTCTGGGGCCGAGGGAGATCATCCGTTTTCAGTCCGGCGCCGACTTTTGCGAGGAACGGGTAGCGCCGCAAAATCTGGTAGAGCCGCGCGACAATGCCTTTCGGGCAGTCCTCTACGGGCAGGACGTCTGGATCCGTATAGACGTAGGGCGTCCTGATGTCGAGCTTCTGCAGCAGGTATGCCTGCCAGATGGCCCGATGGCCGAAATTGCGCGAGAGACGCACGACGGTCACACGCCCATCCCGAATGACGTCTTCATAATAAGCGAGAAGCGGCGGATACGTCGAAGCATTGTCAATCAGAAAGATCCGATGATAGCCAGCCTCGAGCAGCCAGCTGACGAGCTGTTGCAGGCAGCCGAGGCGGTCGCGGCAATTGATGAAGATGGGGAGATTAAACGTTTCGGAGAGCGAAAGCGCGGGAATCGCAGGCAGTGCTGCTTCCTCGAGGCCATCGAGCACGGGAGCCTTCGCGAGCGCCGCATCGGCCGCAGCATCTCCCGTCTCGACATCGCCGCCAAGCGTGCGCAGGAAATTGCGCGCAGCCACGCCATCAGGATCCCAGAGCTTCATCGCATCGAGGTAGAACGGCCGCGCCTCGCGCACGCAGCCGAGGCGCACGAGCGCGTTGCCGTGATAGATGTCGGCCTCGGGGTCCTGCTCCGTGTGGCTCTTGAGCTGCGCAAAATATCCGGCGGCCTCGTCATAGGCTCCCTGCTGGTACGAAGCGATGCCGAGCAGCTTCAGCACGTCCAGGCTGACGCTTCGGCCTGCCGCCGTGCCGATGCGGATGCACGCCGCCGCGTAGCGAGCCGCCCGCCCGGGCTCCGCCCCCCCTAGGGCGACGTATGCCTCATAGAGCAGGACATTCCAAGATGCCAGCGGGCTCTCCGCGAAGGGGATGCCCTCTTGCAGGAGCTCCTCGCAATCATCCGCAAGGACGTCCGCCATCGTCCGCGTATCACAGGCTTCCCGTGCCCGGTCAAAGATTTCCCGTCCCATACCGACCATCCTTTCTTTGCCGCAGATAAACGAAAAGGCCCTGCCTTGCGGCAGGACCTGAATGTTCATGGTGGGGTTAACAAGATTCGAACTTGTGACCTCCTCGATGTCAACGAGACACTCTAACCAACTGAGCTATAACCCCATTCACTTGTCATCGGCGCTTCGCTGCTTGCTTCATCGCTTTAGTTCAGCGCCATGTCTTAACGACAAGATTTATTATAGCGGTCGTTCGCCATTTTGTCAACAACTTTTTGAAATTTTTTCGAGATTTTTTTCGAGAATTTCATACGGCGCTACCCTCTCCGACCCCTTCGGGGCCACCTCCCCCAGAGGGGGAGGCTCGTTCTCACTTCTTCAAATGCCTGCTGCCGCCCGCATGGCCTTGGCATTTTCGGCTGCCGTCTTCGTGTCGTCAAACGCCGCGAGCGCTTTCTTCGCGGCCTCGGGGCTCTCGGTGAGCACGAGCTCGACGCGGGCGCCGAGCAGGCGGCGCGCCTGGCGGAAGACGAGGCGGTAGTCCTTGCACGACGAGACGAGGATGTAGCTCTCGGCGAGGTCGCTGTGCGCGGCATTGACGAGCTCGGAGACGGATGGGCACGAGCCCGGCGAGCCCGCGACGACGACATGGGCGCCAGCCTTCTGCCACGCCTTGCCGTCATCGGCATCCTCGGCCACGGCGACGCAGGCGACGCGCATGACGGCATCCTGCGACGCGAGCGCGTGCGTCTCGCTCATGTTCGTGACGCGCATGTCCCTGAGAGGCCCCCAGCCGACGGCCTGCTCGAGCACGGCGCCTGGGTGGTTCGTATGCAGATGGATCTCGACGCCGCCGTGCTGGCGGCTGAGCTGGACGAAGGTCGCGAGCTCCTTGAGCTGCGCGCGCAGGGCGTCCGTGTCAGCCGTCGCGTTCTTGACGCGCATCTGCATGCAGTACGGCGCGACCTGATCGACGCGCGGGTCGGGCATGCCGGACTGCGCTTCGAGGCCCAAAGAGAGGCTCATGGCTGGCGAGACGAAGTTGCCGTCGAGGCCTTTCATGCAGCCCGAGAGGAAGTTGAACATGATGCGTGCGCCCGCGTCCTCGCGGCCGATGCGCGTCAGTGCGTCCTCGCCCGCGTCGATGGCCGCCGCAAGGATTTCCGTGATGGGCACATTTGCGCGGACGGCGTGGTATGCGCCCTTTGCGACGGCTTTCGCGACCGTGATGATCGGCCGCTCCTCGCCCTCGGGCAACACGCGCTGCGCGTAGAGGATGCCGTACTGGAACGCCTTGCCGAATTCAGAGCTCGTCGCGTTGTACTTGCCGAGCAGCCCTTTGCCGATGCCGCGGAACAGCTGTGCGAGCACGACGCCTGCCTGCCCGCGCGCGCCGAAGACCGCCGCCGTCGCGACGCGGCGCGAGAGCCCGCCGATGCCGTCATCCTTCGTATCGGCGAGCGGCTGGACGGCCGCCGCCATCGTGCGCAGGACATGGGTGCCCGGCAGCGTGCCGCCGCCCCGGAGCGCGTTGATGTTCTCATATTCGAGCAGGAACTCGCTGTAAGCGCCCATGACCATGCGCTTGAAATCGCTTCCTGTGATGACTTCCTTATTTCCTGACATAGATTTCACCCATTTCTGCGGATTTCTTTTTCCTTTCAAAAAAAGGATTCTATGGTAGTATTCGCGAAATAGATAGAATAACCTTTTTTTCAGCAGAATTTTTCAGAGAAGCTCTGCACTTCTCAAAGCATACAGGAGAATCACAAGCATGACAACGACCCCCATGACCCCGCAGCAATCCCTCGAAGACGAGCTCAAGAAAGAAGCCGTCCCAGCACCGGCACCAGCTCCGAAACCGGAAGCACCTGCCGCTCCGGCCCCGCGCCGCCGCGGACGCCCGCGCAAGACGGAGGCGGAAAAGAAAGCCTCGGCCGCCAAGCGCACGCGCGCGAAAAAATCTTCGTCCGCAAAGACAAAGGCCGCATCGAAAAAATCTGCACCGAAGAAAGACCTGCTCTTCGCGCTCGACATCGGCACGCGCAGCGTCATCGGCATCGTCGCGGAAGAGCTGCCGGACGGCTCGCTCAAAATCATCGCGACCGACCGTCAGGAACACCGCACGCGCGCGATGCTCGACGGCCAGATTCATGACGTGCCGCAGGTCGCGGCTGTCATCCGCCAGGTGAAAGAACGCCTCGAAGCGAAAGTCGGGCCTCTCAGGAGTGCCGCCGTCGCAGCCGCTGGCCGCGCGCTCTACACGATGACGGCCACGGCGGAAAAAGACTTCCACGGCGTCATCTCGAGCGCGCAGGAGCGCGACCTCGATTTCGCTGGCGTGCAGACGGCGCAGGCAAAGCTCGCGGCCTCGCACACGGTTGACGACCCAACGCACTACTACTGCGTCGGCTACAGCACCATCCGCTACGAACTCGACGGCAGCCCGCTCAAAAGCCTCGTCGGCCAGCGTGGCGACTCTGCGAAGGCCGAAGTCATCGCGACGTTCCTGCCGCGCCAGGTCATCGACTCCATGCAGAGCGCCCTCGCGTCCGTCGGCCTCGAGATGCGCGCGCTGACACTCGAGCCGATTGCGGCCATCAACGTGCTGATTCCGCCGACCATGCGCCACCTGAACCTCGTCCTCGTCGATATCGGCGCAGGCACGAGCGACGTCGCCATCACAAAGAACGGCTCCGTCATCGCCTACGGCATGGTGCCGAAAGCCGGCGACGAAATCACCGAAGCCATCAGCCAGAACTTCCTCCTCGACTTCAACGTCGCCGAGTCCGCGAAGCGCGCAGCCGCGCATGGCGAGAAAGTCGCGTTCTCCGACATCCTCGGCGCGAGCTACGACCTCGCGGCCGCCGATGTCATCAAGCCCGTGCTGCCCTCCATCCGCGACCTCGCGGGCTCCATCGCGAGCGAGATCACGAAGCTCAACGGGCAGGCGCCGCAGGCCGTCATGCTCGTCGGCGGCGGGTCGCTCACGCCGATGCTCAAGGACTACGTCGCCGAAGCGCTCGAAATGCCTGAGAACCGCGTCGCCGTGCGCCAGCCCGACATCGTCGCAGGCATCGCCGACATCCCGGAGGTCCTGCACTCCCCGGACGCCGTCACGCCGCTCGGCATTTTGAAGATTGCTTCTATGAACACGCTCCATTTCCTGCGCGTCTTCGTCAACGGGCAGGAGCACAGCCTGTTCAATTTCCGCACGCTGACCGTCAGCGACGCGCTGCTCGCCTCGGGCATCAATCTCCGGAAATGGAACGGCCGCCCGGGTCTCGCGCTCATGGTGACGGTCGATGGCAAGACGAAGTCTTACCCCGGCACGCTCGGCACGCTCGCGAAAATCGCCGTCGATGGCGAGGACGGCGACCTCGACACGCCGGTCCATGAGGCCAGCGAAATCACCGTCACACGCGGCGAAAACGGCGCTTCGCCCGAAGTCCGCCTCTCGGAAGCCCTGAAGACGCCGCCCGCGCTCCACATCACGCTCAATGACGGCGCCGTCTCCATCCCGGCCGAAGTCCTCATCGACGGCGAGCCCGTCGCGCAGGGCACCGACCCCGTCCTGCACGATGGTGCCGAGGTCACGAGCCGCATGGCCTCGACCGTCGGCGAAGCGCTGCGCGTCGCAAGCTGCCCGCCGCAGGGCCGCCGCATCCGCTACGAGCTCAACGGCGAAGAGACGAGCTTCGTCAGCACGCCGACCATCCGGCAGAACGACCTCCCGGCCTCGCTCTCGATGCCCGTCCACGACGGCGACCGCCTGACGTATGAAGAGGGCGCCGCCCCGACGCTCGGCGCCGCGCTCGGCATCTCCGAGCTCGAAGCCTCGCTCGTGCTCTACTACCAGGGCGAGGAGCACAAGATTCCCTCGGCCACCGTGCGCCTCACGAAAGACGGAAAGACAGCAACGCCCGAAACGCAGCTCTCCGATGGCTGCCACATCACGTATGAAAAATCCGAACGCCGCGCCACGACCGTCAGCGACGCCCTCGTCGCCGTCGGCTTCGAGCCGCCCCCAGCCACGAGCCGCGTCAGCGCCCAGATTCTCGTCAACAGCCGTCCCGTCGACTTCACGGCGCCCGTCAAGAACGGCGATACGCTCGCCGTCCAGCTCCGCCCGCTCGGCGGCCTCATGGCGAGCGGCTTCCGCCCCGGTGCAGGGAATGCGGGGTCTGCAGAAACACCCAAAACGCCTGCTGACACAGCAAAAAACGCAACGGCTCCGACACTGGCCGCGCCCTCTGCCCCGTCAGACGACGCAGATGCCATCCGCCAGATGCAGGCCTCCAGCCCCACTGCGTCCACGCCTTCCACTACGTCACCTGCAGCTCCATCGTCATCTCCTGACACGCGTCACGGCCTCAACAGCCTCGCCGAAGCCCTCGGCCTGACGGCCGAAGACGCCGGCCCCGCGACGCACACCGACGAAACGCCCGTGCCGAAAAAAACAACCATCAGCATCTCCGACCTCATGCGGGATGACTGATGGCTGTTCCAAGTTCTTTTAAGCGTTATTTGATTTCCCCGATGTCCATGCTGATGTCGAGGGCCTTGACGCTGTGCGTCAGCGCGCCGACCGAGATGACATCGACGCCGCTCTTCGCGGCCGCCGCGAGCGTCGTCTCGTCGATGCCGCCCGAAGCCTCGACGACGGCCTTGTGGCCCACGATTTCCACGGCCTTTGCCATGAGGTCCGGTGCCATGTTGTCGAGCATGATGACATCGGCACCGCCCGCGAGCGCTTCGCGGACGCCGTCGAGGCTTTCGACCTCGATCTCGATCTTCGTCATGTGGCTCGCATAGGCGTGCGCGCGCTCGAGCGCCGCCGTGATGCCGCCTGCGACCTTGATGTGGTTGTCCTTGATGAGCATCGCATCGTAGAGGCCGAGACGGTGGTTCGAGCCGCCGCCGACGCGCACGGCGTATTTGTCGAGGACACGCAGGCCCGGCGTCGTCTTGCGCGTATCGACGAGCTTTGCGCCATAGGGCGCGGCGATGGCCGCGAGCTTCGCCGTCCGCGTCGCGACGCCTGACATGTGCTGCAGGAGGTTCAGCGCGAGGCGTTCGCCCGTCAGCACGGCACGCGCGCTGCCATGCACGGCCGCGATGATCGTGCCCGGCGTCAGCTCGGCGCCATCCTCGAGCTTCGCATTGAAGAGGATGCGCGGCTCGAGGAGCTCGAACACGCGCCGCGCGACGTCCACGCCCGCGAGCACGCCCGTGTCCTTTGCATGGATGATGCCCGTCGTCTCCATCTCGGGGCCGACGATCGAGAGCGTCGTGATGTCGCCGCTGCCGATGTCTTCCTCAAGCCATGACTGCAAGCTCGCGTCCAATCCAAATATCGTTTCCATCGTGCTGTTCTCCTTCATGATTCTGCTGCAGAGGCGTCCCCATTTCATCGCGATTGTCGAGGAAATGGCGGCGCCATTTTTCGTCTTTCTCCGGATAATCCATGCGGTAGTGCGCCCCGCGGCTCTCCCGCCGCCGCAGCGCCGCCTGCGCGATGAGCTCGCAGACCACGAGGCGGTTCCGCAGGTCGAGCTCGTCCGCCGTCTCGGCCGCATAGCCCTCGCGCAGCGCCGCAAGCCGCTGAATCTCCTGCAAGCCGCGCCGGATGCCGCCGTCATAGCGGCGGATGCCGAGGTACTGCGTCATGAGCCGCTGCGTCTCGCGCGTGAGACGGGCGGTGTCGGAAAAGGCCGTTGCGTGGAGGCCGGAGGAAGCCCAGGCAGCTGTTGCCGAGTGCGCCTCCCCCGCCTGGCCCCCTCTCCGAGGGGGCTGGCACCCGAAGGGTGACTGGGGGTGTGTTTCCATGCGAGACGGGCTCTCATCGCGAACCTCCCCCTGGCACAGTACAATATCCTCCGCCGCTCTCCGTCCAAACACGAGCCCTTCCAAAAGCGAATTGCTCGCGAGCCGGTTCGCCCCCTGCAGGCCCGTGCAGGCGACCTCGCCAGCCGCGTAGAGCCCCGCGATGTTCGTCCGTCCCTGCTCATCCGTATGCACGCCGCCCATCATGTAGTGGGCTGCCGGCGCGATCGGGATGTACTCTTTTTCGATATCGACGCCGTACTCCTTGCATGTCCGCGCAATCATCGGGAACTTTTCCGCCGCGTGGTCGATGACCGTCGCGTCAAGCCAGACGTGATCCATGCCGCCATCCTGCATCTCCTTGAAAATGCAGCGCGCCACGACATCGCGCGGCGCGAGCTCCGCCATCGGATGATAGCCCGGCATGAAGCGCTCGCCCTTGCCGTTCCGCAGCAGCGCGCCTGCACCGCGCACGGCCTCGGAAATCAGGAAATTCGGACAGCCGTCGAGCGCAAGCGCCGTCGGGTGGAACTGCACGAACTCCATGTCCATGACCTCGGCGCCCGCGCGGAACGCCAGCGCGATGCCGCTGCCCGTCGCGCCCTCGGGATTCGTCGTCTTGCTGTAGAGACGGCCGATACCGCCCGTCGCGAGCACCGTCGCCGGCGCGCGCAGCACGACCTTCTTGCCACCCAAAAGCGCGACCGCGCCAAAGCAGCGGCCATCCTGCACGAGGAGATCGACGACATAGCAGTGCTCGAGCGGCCGCACGTTCTCCTCTTTCGCCACGATGGCATTGAGCGCCCGCGCGACCTCCGCACCCGTCGCGTCGCCATGCGCATGCACGATGCGGCTGCGGCAGTGGCATCCCTCGCGTCCGAGCGCGAATGAGCCGTCCGGCAGGCGGTCGAACTCCGCGCCGTGGTCGGCGAGGTTTGCCACATCCTGCGGCCCCTCCGTCACGACGATGCTCGCGATACCGCGATCCGTGAGTCCCGCGCCCGCGACGAGCGTGTCCTCGAGGTGCAGCGTCGGATTGTCATCCGCGCCGAACGACGACGCGATGCCGCCCTGCGCCTTTGCCGTATTGCTGTCCTCGAGCGTATCGCGCACGGCAAGTAGCACATGCTTGCCCGCCTCCGCGAGCCGCCAGGCCGCCGAAAGTCCGGCCACGCCCGAGCCGACGACCAGCACGTCCGCCTCGTAGGAAGGCAGGGCGCGCGTATCGAAATTCATCAAGTAACGTTGCATGATTTTGATTCCTTCTTTTCGATTGCATAGGCCCCCTCTCAGAGGGCAATGTCATTAAGTTAAGCAGGAACACATCGAATTTGAAAGACTCCCTCTCAGAGGGAGGTGCCCGAAGGGCGGAGGGAGTCTCACAAGCACGTCATATGGAATGCATGATTGTAGCTTATGCGGGCTTCGCAGACCCTTCGATGCCCGCGTAAGATGCAATCGTATATCTCACACGCCCATC
>JALEZZ010000005.1 GCA_022773585.1 Selenomonas sp.
GCATCAACAACAAGATCAAGACGTTGCGCAGGCAGGCCTATGGATATCCTGACGATGAATACTTCTTCTTGAAGCTCATCGACATGAGTCGCCATTGACTCGCTGTGCATCATTCATCCCACAGAAAAAATGATTGAGCCATTATTTTTGGAATATATCATTTCACTTGTAACAGCCTTCAAATCAATTCAGGGATTGAAATACTGCTACAAAAGAAATAAAAGGAATTAATCATCAAAGAGCCCGGCACGGATACTCTTGACAATACCATTCTGGCAGTCGAAACGGATGCCAATATAGTCATCCATCTCAGACCGATAATATTCGAAAGAACTGCCATCCTGCCATGTATGATGTTTCCTAGGAGCCCCATAGAGGCGTTGTAGAATAGATTCCTTCATACCAACATAGGCACCAGCCGGCGTCGCGAAACCGTTATTTGCTGTTGCGGTGATAAATGAGACATGATCATCTATAAAGTCAATGCTCAATGAGTCACCATATTTCCAAGTTGTTATGTAGCCTCTATGAACTTCATTATCTACGTATTCCGTTCTGTTTGAAGTTGGACTACCGTAAATACTTTTGACGTAACTTTCGGGTGCTTGATAAGGGATGCCACCAAGAGAAACTTCACTATTATCGACAGGCCCTGCCGAGCATATAGTCGCAATGAGCAAGGTGAAAATGAATGACATGGCAGCGATAAATTTTTTCAAGATGAGATTCCTCCTCATAAATCTATGCGTAACATGTCACGTCCTCAATCTCGAATCTATTTTGTTCGAATCTCACTCAAATGCTTTTCCCGTCAGCATCTCATACGCTTCTTTATACTTCGCAATCGTCTTGTCGATGACATCCTGCGGCAGCTCGTAGTCGCTGTCGGGGTTGGCTTTGAGCCAGTCGCGGACGAACTGCTTGTCGTACGACGGCTGGGATTTGCCGGCCTCGTAGCCTTCGAGCGGCCAGAAGCGGGAAGAGTCCGGTGTCAGGACTTCGTCGCCGAGCACGATCTGGCCGTTCTCATCGAGGCCGAATTCGAACTTCGTATCGGCGATGATGATGCCGCGCGTGCGGGCGTAATCGGCGCATTTCTTGTAGATGGCAATCGTGTAGTCACGGACTTTTTCGACGTATTCGCGGCCTTTGCCCGGGAACGTCTTGTCAACGAATGCTGCGCCTTCTTCGAGCGACACGTTCTGATCGTGGTCGCCGAGCTCGGCTTTCGTCGACGGCGTGAAGATTGGCTCGGGGAGCTTCTGGGATTCCTTGAGGCCAGCCGGGAGCTTGATGCCGCAGACCGTGCCGTTTTCCTGGTAGCTTTCCCAGCCGCTGCCCGTGATGTAGCCGCGCACGATGCACTCCATCGGAATCATCGTGAGCTTCTTGCACTTCATCGAATTGCCGACGAACTGCGGCTGCTGGAAGAATTCCGGCATGTCCTTGTTGTCGACAGAAATCATGTGGTTCGGTAGAATGTCCTTCGTGAAATCAAACCAGAACTTCGACATCTGGGTCAGGATAGCGCCCTTTTTCGTAATCTTGTTCTTGAGGATGTGGTCGAACGCCGAAATGCGATCCGTCGCGACCATGATGATGCTGTCCTCGGCATCATAGACCTCGCGCACCTTGCCAGACTTGAATGGTTTGTATTCTTTCATCCGTACGTGCCTCCTATATGGATAAATGATGCTATTTGCCTGTCGGCAAATGGCTAGGGTATCTCTAAGCGCTAAAGCGCCAAGAGCTATCTTACATATTATCATAAATTGGAAGGGAATACGAGGGGGGAGAACGAAAAAGTGTCACTTGTCCTTGACATCATGCGGCCGCGGCACGATGGCGGCCGTGCGGCGGTTGTTCATGCGTTCCTGGACATGCGCGTAGCGGGCTGTCGTCTTCGGGTCGCGGTGACCGAGCGTGTCCTGGACGAGGCGCAGGTCTTTCGTCGCGGCATAGAGATTTGTGCCGGCACTATGACGGAAAGCATGGCAGCTCACGCCAGGCTTCTTGAAGCCTGTTTCAATGAGGGACTGGTCCATGATGAAGCGGATGCCGTTGCGGGACAGGCGGCCGAATTTGTGACCGCGCGATGCCGAGAGGAACATCGGCGTGAAAGCGCCATCCTTCGCGACTTTTGCAGGACACGTAGCAAGATATGCTCGCAAATGCGCCATCGTTTCTTCGCAAGGGAAAATGCGGCGATCATGGCCTTTGCCGCGCACGAAGATGGAGTTGACGTCCACATCGATGTCCTCGCGGTTCATGCGGTGAATCTCGACGTTGCGCATGCCCTCGACGCCCATGAGGTAGACAATCGAGATGTTGCGTTCGCGCAGGAACGGGTCTTCGTTTTCGCCGTAAAACGCGCAGATTTCATAGAGCTGGTCAGGCGTGAAAAAGTGGATGAGTTCATCTGGCGTCGCATTCGGGACATAGATGTCCTGGCAGGGATTTTCGGCGATGATGTGGAGCCGTTCGGCCGCGGCAAAAAAGCGACGGATGGCGACAAGCTTCACGGCAATCGTATCATCCTTGTAGCCTTGGCCATAAAGCCATTCGAGAAAGCCGCGCATTTCATAATCGGTGACTTCCATGGGATGGCGATGGATGGCGGCGCACCAGTCGAAAAATTGGTTGATATACGATGTATAATGAACCATCGTATCAAATGCCGGACGTCCATGCCCGATATAGCGCGGCAGGATTTCCTGCCAATGTGCCAGAAAATAATCCGGCGACATGACGGAAGCCACAGCCGTCGGCACGGTCTCGACAAATGCATCCGCATCATCTGTGCGAACAGCTGCATTCGATGCAGAAAAAGTGCGTGAAGTTGCAGCCGCAACCTCGGACACTTTTTGCGGCGTCGAAGTCGTTGCAGATGACGAATAGACGTCATTGGCTGCAGGGGATGGATTCATCGGACGGGATGATGGTTCAGATGGCATGATGAAAATTCTCCTTCGATTTGATGATTTTATTTTACTGTGCACTTTTCCAATTGTCAACAGTAAAATACAGTGACGAACCGAAATACCCCGCGATTCATCTTTTTGAGTTGCAATTTTGTGCTGCAAGCATCCAATCGTATCTTTCGAAAATCTTGTGCGATGACAACAAAAAAGTGTGCGAAGTCGCATTTGCAACCTCGCACACTTTTTCAGCCGACTCAGCCATTTGCCGCGGGCAAACAGCATCCTTTATTTGCCAGTCCTTCCGCGTTTTGTCATTGGTACGCCCTGTTTGCAGAGCGGGCAGTCTTCGGGCTTGTAGGTCTCGACGTCGAGATGCAGCAGTGCTGTGCATGGGACGTCGCCGAAATTGACTTTGCCGCCGCTGCGGTCGACAAGCATGCTGACAGCGACCGGGATGCCGCCGTGGGCTTTGACGACGTCGATGACCTCTTTGATGGAGCCGCCGGTCGTGACGATGTCTTCGACAATCAGGCAGCGCTCACCCGGATGCAGCGTGAAGCCTCGGCGGAACGTCATTTTGCCGTTTTCGCGTTCCGTGAAGATGGCACGCGTGCCAAGGGCCTTGCCTGTCTCATGCGCGAGCAGGATGCCGCCGGTCACAGGGCCGACAACGGTTTCGATGTTCGCGTCTTTGAATTTCTCTGCCATGGCTTCGCAGAGCTGCTGCGTGTATTTCGGATGCTGCAGGACGTTGAATTTCTCGACGTAATGCGGGCTGTGCAGGCCGCTCGTCAGCAGGAAATGGCCATTCATGATGGCGTTGGTCTTGATGAGAAGGTCTTTGACTTCTTGTTCGGTCATGGACATTTATTTTACACGCTCCATTTCTTTCAAGATAGCAAGGGCTGCGGCTTTCGGGTCTTTGGCTGCCCGGATCGGGCGGCCGATGACGAGGTGGGTGGCACCGTTTTGGAGAGCCTGTGCGGGCATTGCGATGCGGCTCTGGTCGTCGATGCTGGCGCCTGCCGGGCGGACGCCGGGCGTTACGATGAGGAAATCTTTGCCGCAGGCTTCGCGGATGCTGGCCGCTTCTCGCGGCGAGGCGACGACGCCGTCGAGGCCTGCCGCCTTTGCGAGTTTTGCGAGCCTCGTGACGAGGTCTGCCATCGGCTCGGTTTCACCGAGCTTCTGCCAGTCATCTTCGTTCATGCTTGTGAGCACCGTGACGCCGATGATTTTCGGGCACGGAATCCCCTGCTCGGCCGCCGCGGCATGCAGATGGTCGGCGGCGGTCTTCATCATGGTATAGCCGCCGGACGCATGGACATTGACGATGTCCGCGCCAAGCCCCATGAGCGACGCGAGGCCGCCAGCGACGGTGTTCGGGATGTCGTGGAGCTTGAGGTCGAGGAAGACGTGCTTCCCCTGCTCTTTGAGCCACCGGACGACATCGGGGCCGACACTGTAGAAGAGCTCCATGCCGACTTTGTAGTAGGAAACCGTTTCGCCGAGAGTATCAACGAGTGCTTTGACATCGTCCATTGTATGGACGTCTAAAGCTACAATCAGGCGGTCATCGGACATTTGAGGTATTCGCCTCCTAATAGGTTGCAATTTTTATCGCCCGCATAAAATACAATCATGTATTTCATGCGTCATGCTTGTGAGACTCCTTCAGTCAGCTTCGCTGACAGCTCCCTCTGAGAGGGAGCCTTTTTATGCGAGGTCATCTCCACCGCCGACGTAGTCTTGCAGTGCGAGGCTGTAGACGAGGCGGCGTTCGCGCATGAAGGAGAGCACGCGCATGACTTCCCAGGCCGTGTCGAGCGAGGTCAGACAGGCGACGCCGTGCTCGACGGTCGCGCGGCGGATCCGGAAGCCGTCGTTCATGCTGTGCTTGCCCTGTGTCAGCGTATTGATGACCATGTTGATCTTGCCGGTCTTGATCATTTCGATGATGTCGGACTTGCGTTCGTGGACCTTGCCGACGATGTCGACGTCGATGCCCATCGAGGCGATGGCGCGTGCCGTGCCTTCCGTCGCGCAGAGCTCGAAGCCGAGGTCGGAGAACGCTTTGGCGAGCTGCTTCATTTCTTCCTTGTCCTTGTCGGCCACCGTGAAGAGGATGCAACCCTTTGTCGGGACATGGAGGCCCGAGCCTACGATGGCTTTGTAGAGGGCGCGGGCATAATGGTAGTCGATGCCCATGACTTCGCCTGTCGACTTCATTTCCGGGCCGAGCGCGATGTCGACGTCCGTCATCTTTGCAAACGAGAAGACCGGGGCCTTGACGGCGACATACGGCTTCGGCGTGACGAGGCCGGACTTGTAGCCGAGCTCCTTGACCGTCGCACCCAGCGCGATGCGCGTCGCGAGGTTGACCATCTTGACGTCCGTGACCTTCGAGAGGAACGGCACCGTGCGCGACGAACGGGGGTTGACCTCGATGATGAAGACTTCGTCGTTCTTGACAACGAACTGGATATTGAGCAGGCCCTTGACATGCAGTGCTTTGCCGAGGCGCTCCGTGTAGTCGATGATGGTGTAGATGACCTTTGACGACAACGTCTGCGGCGGATAGACGGCGATGGAGTCGCCCGAATGGACGCCCGCGCGCTCGACGTGCTCCATGATGCCCGGAATGACGACATCAACGCCATCCGAGATGCCATCGACCTCGACTTCCGTGCCCTCCATGTAACGGTCACAGAGGACCGGGTGATCCGGCGTGACCTTGACGGCGCGGCTCATGTAGTCGCGGAGCTCCGCCTCGTTATAGACGATTTCCATCGCACGGCCGCCGAGGACGTACGACGGGCGCACCATGACCGGATAGCCGATGCGCGCGGCGCCGTCGATGGCGTCCTGCAGGTTCGTGACACTGATGCCTTCCGGGCGCGGGATGTGCGTCTGCTGGAGCACTTCGTCAAAGCGCTCGCGGTCTTCGGCGCGGTCGATGTCATCGACAGACGTGCCAAAGACTTTGACGCCTGCTTTCTGCAGCGAGGCCGCGAGATTGATGGCCGTCTGGCCGCCGAACTGCACGATGACGCCTTCCGGCTTTTCCTTGTCGATGATGTTGAGGACGTCTTCCGTCGTCAGCGGCTCGAAATAGAGGCGGTCGGAAATGTCGAAGTCCGTCGAAACCGTCTCTGGATTGTTGTTGATGATGATGGCTTCGATGCCCATTTCCCGGAGTGCCCAGACGGAATGGACGGAGCAGTAGTCGAACTCGACGCCCTGGCCGATGCGGATCGGGCCCGAGCCGAGCACGACGACCTTGCGGGCACTCGACACCTCGACTTCGTCTTCCTGCGCATGGAACGTCGAGTAGTAGTACGGCGTCGCGGCTTCGAACTCGGCGGCGCAGGTATCGACCATCTTGTAACACGGCAGAATGCCGTTTTCGAGACGCTGCGTGCGGACTTCGTCCTGTGCTTTGCCCGTGAGCTCGGCGATGCTGCGGTCTGCGAGGCCGACGTCTTTTGCGCGGTGCAGCAGTTTCGGCGTCAGCGGTTCTTTCATCAGGCGGATTTCGACGTCCGTGATGTTCTGGATTTTGTATAGGAACCACTTGTCGATTTTCGTGATGTCGTGGATTTCGTCGATCGTCGCGATGCCGCGGCGCAGCGCTTCGGCGATGACGAAGATGCGCTCGTCATTGATGCGCGCGAGGTTCTTCTTGACGCGGGCGTCGTCCCAAGAGTCCATCTTTTCCATGTGAAGACGGTGGACACCGATTTCGAGAGAGCGCACGGCTTTGAGCAGAGCGCCCTCGAAATTGCGGTCGATGCTCATGACCTCGCCCGTCGCCTTCATCTGCGTGCCGAGCGTGCGGTCAGCGTAGACGAATTTGTCGAACGGCCAGCGCGGGAACTTGACGACGCAGTAATCCAGCGCCGGTTCGAAGCAGGCCTTCGTCTTCTGCGTAACAGCGTTCGTGATTTCGTCGAGCGTGTAGCCGATGGCGATTTTTGCCGAGACCTTTGCAATCGGGTAGCCCGTTGCTTTCGAGGCGAGTGCCGAGGAACGGCTGACGCGCGGGTTGACCTCGATGACGTAGTAGCGGTTGCTGTTCGGGTCGAGCGCATACTGCGCGTTGCAGCCGCCCTCGATGCCGAGCTCGCGGATGATGCGGAGCGAGGCGCTGCGGAGCATCTGATACTCGTGATCCGTCAGCGTCTGGCTCGGCGCCACGACGATGGAGTCGCCCGTATGGACGCCGACGGGGTCGAAGTTCTCCATGTTGCAGACGGTGATGCAGTTGTCATTGCCGTCGCGCATGACTTCGTACTCGATTTCCTTCCAGCCCGCGACACTGCGCTCGATGAGGACCTGTCCGATCATCGAATAGTTCAGGCCCTTGATGACAATTTCGATGAGCTCTTCCTCGTTCTCCGCGATGCCGCCGCCGGTGCCGCCCATCGTATAGGCCGGGCGCACGATGACCGGGTAGCCGATTTCATTGGCAAAAGCCACGGCCGCAGGCACATCTTCGACAATCGTGCTTTCTGGGATAGGCTCGCCGAGCTTCTGCATCGTCTCCTTGAAGAGCTCGCGGTCCTCTGCCCGCTCGATGGCTTTGAGCGGCGTGCCGAGCAGTTCGACGTTGAATTTTTCGAGGATGCCGTGCTCGGCGAGCTGCACGGCGAGGTTCAGGCCCGCCTGGCCGCCGAGCGTTGCGAGCAGGCCATCCGGGCGTTCTTTCTCGATGATTTCTGCGCAGAAATCGACCGTCAGCGGCTCGATGTAGACGCGGTCGGCGATATGCGTGTCCGTCATGATGGTCGCCGGGTTCGAGTTGACGAGGACAACTTCGAGGCCCTCTTCCTTCAATGCGCGGCACGCCTGCGAGCCTGCGTAGTCAAATTCTGCCGCCTGGCCGATGATGATCGGGCCGGAGCCGATGACCATGACTTTTTTGAGGTGTTCCTTTTTCGGCACGGTTCATTCCCCTTTCTTCAGCATCGACCAGAACTCGTCGAACAGATACATGTTGTCATCCGGCCCTGGCGCGGCTTCCGGGTGATACTGCACGGAAAACAGCGGCAGCTCCGTATGGCGCATGCCCTCGACCGTGCCGTCATTGACGTTGATGTGCGTGACTTCGAGCGGCAGGCCTTCGAGCGACTCGGCGTCCACCGCGAAGCCGTGGTTCTGCGAGGAAATCATGACGCGCCCCGTCCTGAGGTCCTTGACCGGCTGGTTCGTGCCGCGGTGACCGAACTTCAGCTTGTACGTCTTCGCGCCGAGGGCACGGGCAATCAGCTGGTGGCCGAGGCAGATGCCGAACATCGGCTTCTTGCCGATGAGCTTCTTGATTTCCTCGACGCATTCCGGCACGTCGGCCGGGTCGCCGGGGCCGTTCGAGAGGAAGATGCCGTCGGGATTCAGCGCGAGGATGTCCTCTGCTTTCGTGCTCGCGGGAACGACGGTCAGCTTGCAGCCCTTTTCATGCAGCGACTTCAAGATGTTGCGCTTGACGCCGAAATCCATCGCGACGACATACGGCGCTTTCTTCTTGTCCGATTCGATCGTATACGCCTCGGGCGTCGTGACCTCGGCGACGACGTCGCGCTTCAGTGGCACGGCAAAGAGGTCGTCACGCTGCTTTTTCGTGGCGTCGTCGGGCACGATGATGCCTTTCATGGTGCCAGCGTTGCGGATCTTGCGCGTGACGGCGCGCGTATCCACGTTGTAGAGGCACGGCACGCCCTGCTCCGTCAGAAAGTCCGCAAGGCTCTTTTCATAGTGCCAGTTGCTGCCATGCGCCGCGAGCTCGCCGATGATGAAGCCATGCACGAACGACTTGCGCGACTGCATGAAGATATCTGCGATGCCATAATTGCCGACGAGCGGATACGTCAGCGTCAGAATCTGGCCGCAGTACGATGGGTCGGTCAGGCTTTCCTGATAGCCGACCATGCCTGTATTGAAGACGACCTCGCCGGTCGCCGTGGTGTCATTCAAGAGATTCCCCGTAAAGACGCTGCCGTCCTCGAGAATCAGTTTTCCTTTCAAAGCCATAGAGACTCCCCTTTCGCTTTTAGGCCCCCTGCTCCATTCACTGGCCTTCAGGCCCCCTCCCTCTGAGATAATGTCATTAAGTTAAGAGACAGGCCCCCTCTAGAGGGGGCTGTCAGCGAAGCTGACTGGGGGAGTAGTTGGGTGCTGGAGTCAAACAAGCATGCCAAACGTTGCTAAAGGACTTTAGCGACGGCTGCTTTCTTGTCAGTTTCAGCATCCTACTACTCCTTCCACCGCTTCGCGGTCCCCCTCCCTCTAGAGGGAGGCTGAAGTTTGAATGACTTCACGCTTAACTTAATGACATTGCCCTCGGAGAGGGAGGCAGAATTACCAATGCTTCACTCTACGAGGCCGTCTTTCATGGCAATCTCACCATCCACAAGCGTAAGGATTGCCTTGCCCTTCATTTTCTTTCCGACGAACGGCGAATGCGTGCCGCATGTGTAGAACTTCGCGGCATCGACCGTCCATTCCTTTTCGGGGTCGATGACGACGACGTCGGCTGCTGCGCCCTTGGCGAGCGTGCCGCAGGAAAGGCCGAAGCATTTGGCGGGCTCATACGTCATTTTGGAAATGATCGTCGGCAGGTCGAGCTTGCCTGCATGGTAGAGGTCGGTCAACATGATGCCGAGCGAGGTCTCAAGGCCCGGGAAGCCGCTTGGCGCATACATGTATTCCTGGTCTTTCTCTTCCTCGGCATGCGGCGAATGGTCGGTGACGATGGCATCAATCGTGCCATCCTTGAGGCCCTCGAGCAGTGCGTCGCAGTCGGATGCCGTCCGCAGCGGCGGGTTGATTTTCGTCGAGGTGTCCGTCAGCGTCACGCACTCGTCTGTCAGCGTCAGATGCTGCGGCGTGCATTCCGCCGTCACGCGGACGCCGCGGTTCTTTGCCTGCCGCACGATGTCAACGGCACGCGCGGAACTCATGTGCGCGACATGGACGCGGGCGCCTGCGTACTCGGCGAGCAGCACGTCACGCGCGACGGCGATGTCCTCGGCGACCGTCGGGCGGCCTTTCATGCCGAGCATCGCACTGCGGTGGCCTTCGTTCATGACGCCTTCTTCGACGAGTGACGTCTCTTCTTCGTGGTTCACGATGACCTTGTCAAAGGCATGGAGATAATCGTAGGCGTTCAGCAGCACTTTCGCGCTCGGGTCGAAATGACCGTCATCGGAGAACGCGACAGCACCGGCCTCGATCATGTCGCCGAGCTCGGCGAGTTCTTTGCCCTGCTGGCCTTTCGTGACGGCGCCGATGATCTTGACATGGCAGCGCGCCACATCCTCGGCACGCTTTTCGAGGCTGCGCACGAGCGCGGCCGTATCGACGACCGGCTTCGTGTTCGGCATCGTTGCGACGGTCGTGAAACCGCCAGCAACGGCCGCCTTCGTGCCGCTCTCGAAATCTTCTTTCGCTTCCTGTCCCGGCTCGCGCAGGTGGACGTGCAAATCGACGAGGCCCGGTGCAACCACCTTTCCAGCGGCATCATAGACCTCGGCACCATCAGCCGAAAGGTCTGCGCCGATGGCTGCAATCTTGCCGTCCTCGATCAGGACATCTGCCACACCGTCAAATTTTGCCGCCGGATCGATGACGCGGCCGCCTTTCAGAATCATCTTCGTCATGCCTGTTTCCCTCCCGTGAGCACCAGCGTGTAGAGTGCCATGCGCACCGCGACGCCATTCTGAACCTCTTCCTGGATGGCCGAGTTATCGCCATAGGCGACGGCCGGCCCGATTTCCCAGCCTTTGTTCATGGGGCCCGGATGCAGGATCAGGACATCGTCTTTCGCGAGCTGCAAACGGCGCGGGCTCAAACCGAAAATGCGCGCATACTCGCGCGTCGTCGGGAACAGGCCGCCTTTCATGCGCTCGAGCTGGATGCGCAGGACTTCGATGACGTCGGCATCCTTGATGGCATCCTCGATGCGCTCGTGCACGACGATGCCCGGCTCTTCGTAGAGGAAGCGCGGCAGCAGCGTCCGCGGCCCTGCGATGTGGACTTCCATGCCCATCTTGCGCATGCCGTAGATGTCGGAGCGTGCCACGCGGCTGTGCAGCACATCGCCGATGATCGCGACCTTGAGGCCCGCGAGGCGGCCTTTGTGCTCCTGGATCGTGAAGAGGTTCAAAAGGCCCTGCGAAGGATGCGCATGCGCGCCGTCGCCCGCGTTGAGGATGACCGGAGAGACGACTTTCGAAGCGTATTCCGCCGCGCCCTCGGCCTTGTGGCGCATGACGATGGCATCGACGCCCATGGCCTCGACCGTGTAGAGCGTGTCGCGGAGGCTCTCGCCCTTCACGATGCTCGACGTGCCCGACGTGATGTTGACGACGTCGGCGCCGAGGTACTTCGCCGCGAGCTCGAACGACGTGCGCGTGCGCGTCGAGGGCTCGTAGAACAGCGTCACGATGGACTTGCCGCGCAGTGTCGGCACTTTCTTGATGTCACGGTGGATGATGTTCTTCATCTCCTTCGCGGTCTCAAGCACGAGGCGGATCTCCTCCGGGCTGAAATCCTCGAGGCCGAGGATGTTCTTGCCCCGCATGGATACGGTGTTCTTCTCCAAAGCAGCCACTCCTTTCGAATGGTGGAAACGACGTTTGCTTTGCGAAACAGCATGAAAAAAGAGCTCTCCTATGCTGCAGCATAAGAGAGCTCTGGCCTTCCAGAAACTACACTTTGGGTAAACGTTATGCGTGTATGGCTCCTTTATGCGTCTCGCAGTACGCATGTTAAAAGGGAAATATGCTCTTTGTGTCTATGATACCATATCTCTCGGGTTTTTTCCAGATAAAATTTTATGATATACTGTTTTTGCTGCCGTACAATGTTCACCTTCACGATTTTGAAGGGAGGTGAAACGCATGCAAGACATTCTTCTGAACCTGGTAGTCGGCATCATTGCCAGCTTTATCGCAGCAATGCTCTACGACTACATCTGTCACCGTTAAAAATCGGCAGTGTGCCCTCTTGGCCTGACTAACCAACGGCACAAAAACAGCCCCGGCAATTGACTTGGTTGCTGGGGCTGTTTTCATCGGTGAAGCGTCATGCTTCGACATCTTCTGTTGACATGATTATTTTACCATAATCTCGTATTCCTGACAAGTAAAGTAAGTAAATCGATGGACACGAAGGTTAGAGCGTATCTAAAAGCCCTTGAGAAGTCGGAATCGCATCCCCTTTGAGCGCAAGCATCAGAGCCGTTCCATCAATGAAGTCCCAGTCGGGCTGGAAGCCACCTTCTACAAGATAATGCGACCATTGCTGGAAAAGTATATCCATAAAGACGAAACACGTTGGCTTTTCGTCCCGAAGCTGCCTCATGTTACGAAGGAGCTTCGCAACAGAGAAATTGTTGTCCTGCGGAAATATGTTGAGAAAGATGGATTCTGGGAAGATGATCAAATCCCGTTGCACGATGGGCAGAATATCCTTGTGCCCACAAAAAACAACGCGGCGCCCCTGTACGCCACGAACCAGATTCGCGCAAAGCCGGATGCCAAGGCGCAGGTTGTTCTGACAAGCGACGGCAAACTGTGTGTCATCGTACCATGGTGAGAGCTGATAGTAGTGGCTGAGAAGCTGTGCAAAGGCATCTGTGCTCCCCCACATGCTGTAGTTATGCGCTGCGTAATGATAAATAGCAGAAACTGCTCCCCCCCCCCCGCGTCTGCGCTCGGTTTCTACAAAGGTATTATAGCGCACATCCAGCAAGCGGCAGTGTTCAGAAAAAACATAATTCAAAATATCCTGGTCGAAACAGGAATATGTTGGATGCTCGACAAGAAAGGAAAGGCCATCCTTGAGCAATGTTGGATATTGACGATAGACATCCAGATCAAGGAGCAAGACACCAGAATTGAAATAGCGTTCAAACTTTACAAAGCCATCATTGCAAACAGCCTTCGTTTCATTTGCTTTTTCCCAATGGAAGATTTTCATTTCCGGCACAGCGGCCAGACCATTCTCCCCGACTTCTTCGTTCCAGAGGTTTTGGATATCACAGTTGACAACGATATCGCTGTCTAGATAAATCAGCCGATGGATGTCTTTGGGCAGAACATGCATCAGTAAAAGCCGATAAAGCGACGCAAGGCTATACTGCAACGAAAGCCCTTTTTTTCGTGCAGTACCCACATACTTCTGTACGATTGCATCTATATCGAAGAGTTCATCCATATTGTAAAACACGATATGATTGACATACTGACGCGAAAGCTCGATAAAACGCTGACGATTTTCTCCCGTCAAAGTTTTATCATGCAGCAAATGAATTGTCACCCAGGCTTTTGTATTCGCAAACAGCGAGCAGATTGACGTCCCCGTCAGTCTGCTGTACTTTCCATTCTTGTCATGAAGCGCATAGCAGACATGTATCAACGCAATTCCTCCATCCTTTTCATTCTTCTCCGATGATGCGGACTTCGGGATGGAGTTCGACGCCGTGGGCTTCTTTGACGCGGCGCTGGACTTCGTGGATGAGGCCGAGGACGTCTTTTGCGGTGGCGGTGCCGGTGTTGACGACAAAGCCGGCGTGCTTTTTCGAGACTTGCGCGCCGCCGACGGTCAGGCCTTTGAGGCCGGTTTCCTGAATCAGCGTGCCTGCGTAGTAGCCGGTCGGGCGCTTGAACGTGCTGCCCGCGCTCGCCATTTCGAGCGGTTGCTTTGTCTCGCGGCGCTCAGTGAAGTCGGCAATCTTGGCGTTGATGGCTTCCTTGTCGCCTTCTTTGAGCTGGAGCTCGACTTCGCAGATGGCTTCGCCATTCGTCTGGTAGATGCTGTGGCGGTAGCCGAGGTCGATGGCGGCCGCGTCGCGTTCCTTGCAGTCGCCGTCTGATGTGACGGAGCGCACGCGCGAAACGACGTTCTTCATTTCGCCGTCATAGGCGCCGGCGTTCATGAAGACGGCGCCGCCGAGGCTGCCCGGGATGCCGCAGGCAAATTCCATGCCCGTGAGGCCGTGCGCGGCGGCTGCTGCCGAGACGTCTTTGAGGAGCGCGCCTGCGCCCGCGATGATCTTCGTGCCTTCGACGCGAATGGAGGACATCGGATGGTTGAATTTGAGGACGGCGCCGCGAATGCCGCCGTCGAGGACGAGGACGTTCGAACCGTTGCCGAGGATGGTCACGGGGATGTCATACTCTTTGAGGAGCTGCAGGATCTTGCCGACTTCTTCGGCGGAGGACGGGAACAGCAGGTAGTCAGCCGGGCCGCCAATCTTGAAGGTCGTATGGAGCTTCATCGGCTCGTCGAGAAGGAGCTGGGAGGGCTGGAGGAAAGATTGGAGGGCTTTGATGAATGCTGGATTTTTTTCGGACATGATTGATTTCTCCTCAGATATGCAAGCCGGGGCCGGCTTCGGCGAGCTGGGCGAAGTTTTGCTGGCGCAGGGCTTCGTAGGCGACGATGGCGACGGAGTTCGAGAGGTTCAGGGAGCGGGCTTCAGAAATCATCGGGATGCGGACGGCCGTGTCCCAGTGCGCCTGCAGGAGAGGTTCGGGCAGGCCTTTCGTCTCTTTGCCGAAGACGAGCATGTCATCCGGCATGAACTGGACTTCCGTATAAGATCGCGGCGCCTTTGTGGAAAGGAAATAGAAGTTGTGGCCTTGGTACATAGCGGCGACTTCGTCGAAGTTTTCGTGGTAGTGCACCTTGACGAGGTGCCAGTAGTCGAGGCCGGCGCGTTTGAGGTATTTGTCGTCGGTCGAAAAGCCGAGCGGCTTGACGAGATGAAGCTCGATGCCCGTCGCCGCGCAGAGGCGGGCGATGTTGCCGGTGTTGCCGGGGATTTCTGGTTCTACGAGTACGATATGCAAAATGAATCCTTTCTTACAGCTGCCCGATCATTTTATGCGTTTGGGGAATCACTCTGACGTCCTTCAGCTGTTTGAGTGCTGCTGCCTGCATGGCGAGAACGCGGCTGGGCGGGCAGGCTTGGACGCCGCCGTAGGGCGTGACGGGCTGGAGGATCAGCAAGGCTTCGGGGGCTGTGTCGTGCAGGAGCGCGATGGCGTGGCGGAATTCTTCCTCCCCTGTCTCGGCCGCGATGACGATCTTGACGTAGAGGTCTTTCTGACGCGCGAGAGTGAGGAATTGGCGATGTTCTTCCCAGACGGGCTTTTCGAGGATGCTCGGGAGCTTGATGTCCATGCTGATGATGTCGATGTCCGCGAGAATTGTTTCGAGCTGCCTTGCCAGCGTGCCATTTGTTTCAAGGAAGAATGGCACGCTGATTTCCTGCCGCAGCGCGTGGATGAACGGCGCATGCAGCAGCGGTTCGCCGCCGGTGAAGCTCACGGCCTGATGCGGTGTTTCGGCAAGCAGGCGTTTGATGTGCGCAGCGACGTCTTGGGCGCTCAGCGGGTTTGCCACGTTTTCAAACTGGCGGCTGCCCGCGTGCGTCTCGATCTGGCACGTCGGATGCGCGCCGGGCGCGTTCTCGGTGTCGCAGTAGCGGCAGGCGAGGTTGCAACCTTCGAAGCGCACAAAAATCTGGCGACAGCCAACATACTTGCCCTCGCCTTGGATGGATGAAAAGATTTCAATGAGGTTTTCCTGCAACGGTGATGCCTCCAAAAATGATGCGATTACGATGCCGAATACGTGACGGACGATTTCGGCGACTCCCAGACGGTCACGGACGCAAGGTACGCCCTGCCCTCCCCTTCTGGGAAGATGCTGCTCGCCGCCAGGCGTTCAAAGATGATGTGCGCGAGGTTTTCCGCCGTCGGGTTGACGCCCTGCGAAAACGGCGCGAGGTCGTTGAGGAAGCGGTGGTCGAACGCGTCGAGCACGGTACCGAGCTCTTTCTTGACGGCTTTGAAATCGACGAGCATGCCGAGCTCGTCAAGCTCCGTGCCTTTGACCGTCGCCTCAACGACCCAGTTGTGGCCGTGCAGGCGCGCGCATTTGCCCGGATAGTTTGGAATCTGGTGGGCGGCCTCGAAGGCGCCCTCGACTTTCAGTTCATACATATTTATTTCCCTACGTTTTTCGTATTCTTGACGTTGCCGACGATGTCGCTCATCGTCATGGCGCGCGTGTGCTTCGTGTGGCTCCACTCATGCTCGTTGCGGTGGATGAAGCCGAGGAAGATGATTGGAATCCACGAGTAGATGAAGACCGGATAGAGCAGCATGTAGAGCCAGGATTTCCATTTCGCGCGAATCTTGATCAGGATGATCATCGGCAGGATGTACTGGCCGAGCATGATGGCCGTCATGAGCTGCGACGGCATGAAGTTGTAGATGTTCGTGTAGAACGGCGGGAAGGCGAGCTGGATGTAGCTGATGATGATGAACAGCGTCGAGATCATCAGGAAATGCGGCTGCATGAGGTAGATGCATTCATCCCACATGCGGATGTCCTTGTGCTTCCAGCCGGCCTTGAGCATCTTCGGGATGAAGCGGTTGCCGACGTCGAACTGGCCCTGCGCCCAGCGGCGGCGCTGGTTCCAGGACTGCTTGAACGTCAGCGGCTTTTCGTCGTAAATGATGGCGTCATGTGCCCAGGCCGTCTTGATGCCCTCGGCCATGCACTTCATCGTGAATTCCATGTCCTCCGTCAGGCAGGTCGCCTGCCAGCCGTGCTTTTTGAGAATCTCCGTGTCAAAGCACATGCCCGTGCCGCCAAGGCAGGCCGAAAGGCCGATGTTCGATTTCGCGAGGTGCGAGATGTAGCAGATGACCCAGAACGCGATGGCGAACGTGCCGGAGACCCAGGTGTCGTACGGGTTCTTGGCGTCCATGTAGCCCTGGATGACCTTGTCGCCCTTGCAGAGGCGGTTGTTCATCTCCATGAGGAACTGCGGATGCACGAGGTTGTCGGCGTCAAAGACGCAGATGGCGTCGTACTGCTTCTCCATCTTGAAGAGGCGGTCGAACATCCAGTCGAGCGCATAGCCCTTGCTCTTCTTCGTCGGATGCGTGCGGACATGGACGAGCGCACTGGCATCTTCCGCGATTTTCGCGGTGTTGTCGGTGCAGTTGTCGGCGATGACATAGATGTCATACATGTCTTTGGGATAATTGAGCTGCTTGAGGTTTTCGACGAGGTCGCCGATGACGACTTCCTCATTATGCGCCGCCACGACGAGTGCGAACGTCTTTTTCGGCGTTTTGATCTTGTTCTCTTTGCGCCGCCACATGCCGCAAAAGCCGATGACGAAGAAATAGAGCGTGAAGAGGAAGATGAGGATCTGCATTGGCACCATGATGATGTCAAAGGGATGCGTGAGTGTCATGGTTCAGTCCTTTTTTGAAAACAGCAGAAACAGCGAGTTCACGATACCGAACGCTGCATACGTCGAGAAAATGGCGACAAAGACGGCTGGGACGATGGCCTCGTGGCCAACCCAGACGATGGCGATGAACATGATGGCAGCGAGGACTTTCGGGATGGCATAGAGCTTGTCTCCCCCGTCGCCCTTGAAATTCGGATAATGCACCTCGCTGACCATGAGGTACGCGACGATGGCCATGATCAGAGGATACGACCAGCCGAAGACGTGCGGATCGACGCCGAGCATCGTGAAGAGCAGCGTCGTCATCGCGACGATATTGCCGCCAGCCGGGATTGCGAGGCCCTGGAAATAGCCGTGCACGGCGCTCGCATTGACATTGAAGCGCGTGAGGCGCCACATGCCGCAGATGGCAAAGAAGATCGCGACGACGCAGCCGAGCAGGCCGAATTCGTGCAGGTAGAACTCATAGGCGAGCAGCGCCGGTGCGACGCCGAACGAGCCGAGGTCGCAGAGCGAATCCATCTCCTTGCCGAATTCGCTCGCGACGCCAAAGAACCGCGCCGTGCGCCCGTCGAGGCCGTCTGCGACAAGCGCGCAGAGGATGAAGACCGACGCGAGGATAAAATCATGATACAGCGTGGAAAGCATCGAGCACATGCCGAACATGAGGTTCGAGGCCGTGCACATATTCGGGATGATTCTCCGATAATTCATTGATTTCGCTCCCTTTTATTTCTCTTTGATGCGGCCGAGTACCGTCTTCCCGCCCGTGACCTTCTGGCCGGGCTTCACAAGGACGTCGACGTCCGCTGTGGGCATCGTGACCTCGAGGCACGAGCCGAAGCGGATCATGCCGTAGAGCTCGCCCTGCTCGAGGTGGTCTTCCATCGTGACCCACGAGACGATGCGGCGCGCGAGGATGCCTGCGATCTGCTTGACCGTGATGCGCAGGCGGTCGTTCTCGATGCCGATGAGGTGATGCTCGTTTTCGAAACCGACGGCGTCCTTGTAGGCGGGGCGGAAACGGCCGCAGAAGTATTTCTGCAGCTGGATTTCGCCGTCCATCGGGCTGCGGTTGACGTGGACGTTGAAGACCGACATGAAGATGACGACCTTCTTGCACGGGCCGCTGACGAATTCGTCGGGGTCATGGTCGAGCTCCGCGACTTCCTGCACCGTGCCGTCCGCCGGCGAAAGAATGGCGCTCGCGTCCTTTGTAATCGTCCGGTGCGGATTGCGGAAGAAATAGCAGAAATAGCACATGAGGACGAGGGGGACGATGGCGGCATACGGATGCAGGCCGAAGCCTAAGAGCACGGCCAGAGCAAAACAAGTACCGATGAAGGGATAGCCTTCTCTAACGATGGTCACAGGACACCTCCAACACAGGCTCCCTCTCAGAGGGAGCTGTCGAGCGGCAGCGAGACTGAGGGAGTCTCACAAGATGGGCTCATTTGATTCTGGATTGCAACATACGCGGGATGTACAGTCCCTTTCGACGCCCGCGTAAATTACAATCGTGCATTTCATACATCGAGCTTGTGAGACTCCCACCACCGCTTCGCGGTCCCCCTCCCTCTGAGAGGGAGGCTTACATGCGTACGTTCAACTTAGTCTCAACTATTATAGTAGATTCTAGTTTGTTTGTCCACTTCTTCGCTTTTTTAGTGGCGCGAGGCGTGGACTTTGAGAACGAATTTCGGGAGCGCGAGCAGGCGGCCGGCGCGTTTTGGCTGCATCATGCCGCGGAACAGCCACTCAAGCTTGGCGCGCTGCATCCAGCGCGGCGCGCGCTTCATGACGCCGGCCATGACGTCGAACGTGCCGCCGACGCCGATGCAGACGGGCACGCCGAGCACGTCCTTGTACTTCTGAAGCCATTTCTCCTGCTTTGGCACGCCGAGTGCCGCGAGCAGGATGTCGGGTTTCGCCGCCTGGATTTTCGAGACGATGGCGGGTTCGTCCTCTTCTTTGAAAAAGCCGTTGCGCGTGCCGACAATCTCGATGCCCGGATAGAGCGTTTCGGCCTTCTCTTTGGCCTTTTCGGCAACGCCGGGCGCCGAACCGAAGAAATAGAGGCGATAGCCGCGCTCGGGCGCGAGGCGCATGAGCTCCTGCGCCATGTCGTAGCCAGCGACGCGCTCGGGCATCGCATGGCCGAGGTGGTGCGCTGCCCAGACCGTACCCGCGCCGTCCGGCGTGACCATGTCGGCCGAGCAGAGGATGTTCTTGAGCTCCTTGTCATGGGTCGCGCGCATGAGCATCTCGGCATTCGCCGTCGCGACGAGCCGCGGCTCCCCCGCCTTGATGAATCCCTCGATGCGCGTAACTGCCTCCGTCATCGTCACAGCATCGACCGGGACGCCGAGGATATCAACTTTCTGTGCCATAGAGGGCTTCCCCCTTCTTTGTTCTGGGAAGCAATGATGAAAGACGTTCGTCCAGATTGGCGCAGATTTTCTGTTTCTATCTAGGAGATAAACCGCAGGCGTAGCAGAGCTACGTCGAGGATTTATCGACGACGAGAGAACAGAAAAGATGCGTCAAGATGGGCTGACGGATTTCATCAGTGCTTCCCCAAATCATATCTATAAAGTTTAGCACAAATGACAGAAGAAGCAAACATTTATTTTTCTGTTTGCCTCTGGTATACTGAAAATATGCCCCTACCTCAAAGGAGGGAGGTGAATGCGGAATGTCTTTCCTAACCTCAATTTTAGCCGGTATCATTGCAGGTGTGATTGCGAACCTGCTGACCGACTACATCCGCCATCGGTGGGGCTAAATTTCTCATGCGTACAGTCGATCTGACCAATCGATGATGGCGCAAAAAGTCCCTGCGAGTGACCAGCTCGCAGGGACTTTTTCGGTGATTGCGGTATGATGAATCTTTCCTACCTCATTCACTTGGAGTATACCACAAATGAATGCTAAAAACAATCTTTACTTTACGGCACGCGAGCCGATTTGTTTTCTTCGGGAGGAAGGGGGCTTTCCCTCGGAAATTTTTACACGCGAAGCGCGTACTTTTTCCGAGGGGAAGCCCCCTTCCGACTGCGAGCACACGCTTTTCTTCGCGTGCTACGAACTCTATTTACTTTTCTTCTTTCTTTTTAGCCACTGCCGTGCGGATGGACAGCTCTCTGAGCTGCTTCGGATCGACTTCGGACGGGGCGTTGCTCATGACGTCTCTTGCGCTCTGGTTCTTCGGGAACGCGATGACGTCGCGGATGCTGTCGCGCTTTGCCATGAGCATGACGAGGCGGTCGAGGCCGAAGGCGAGGCCGCCATGGGGCGGCGTGCCGTACTGGAACGCATCCATCATGAAGCCGAACTTCTCATGCGCCTGCTCTGGCGTAAGGCCGAGGGACTCGAAGACTTTCTCCTGGAGTTCCGCGTTGTAGATACGCAGCGAGCCGCCGCCGATTTCGACGCCGTTGAGGACCATGTCGTAGGCGTTTGCCTTGACGCGGCCCGGGTCGCTCTTGAGGTACTCGATATCTTCGTCGCGCGGTGCCGTGAACGGATGGTGCATGGCCTTCCAGCGGTTTTCTTCGTCACTCCACTCGTACATCGGGAAATCGACGACCCAGAGGAAGCGCAGGGCATCCGGGTCAATCAGGCCGCGCTCTTTGCCCATTTCGAGGCGGAGCTGGCCGAGCGCCGTGTCAACGACGAGGCGCTTGTCAGCGACGACGAGCAGCAGGTCGCCGGTCTTGGCGCCCGTGGCTTCGGCGATCTTCTGGAACGTCGCATCGTCGTAGAACTTCTTGAACGGGCTCTTGATGCCCTCTTCGGCGTACTGGATCCAGGCAAGGCCCTTGGCGCCGTAAATCTGGACGAATTTGACGAGGTCGTCGAGGCGGCGGCGCGGGATATCGGCGTAGCCGTCCACCTTGATGCACTTAACCATGCCGCCATTTTCGATGACGGAGTTGAAAACCTTGAACGTCGAGCCCTTGACGTACTCGCTGATGTCCATGAGCGGCATGTCAAAGCGCAGGTCCGGCTTGTCGGAACCGTATTTGTCCATGGCCGTATCCCACTCCATGCGCTCGAACGGCGTCGGGATGTCGCGGCCGATGGCCTTCTGGAACAGCTCCTTGATCATGCCTTCCATCATCGTCAGGATGTCTTCCTGGCTGATGAACGACATTTCGATGTCGAGCTGCGTGAATTCCGGCTGGCGGTCAGCGCGCAGGTCTTCGTCGCGGAAGCAGCGGACAATCTGGAAGTATTTTTCGAAGCCGGCAACCTGCAGAATCTGCTTGAAGATCTGCGGGGACTGCGGCAGGGCGTAAAATTCGCCCGGGTTGACGCGGCTCGGCACGAGGAAGTCGCGCGCGCCTTCCGGCGTGCTCTTGCAGAGCATCGGCGTCTCGATTTCGAGGAAGCCGTTGCGGTCGAAGTAGTCGCGCATGATCTTCGTGACGCGGTGACGCAGGATGATGTTCTTCTGCATCTCCGGGCGGCGCAGATCGAGGTAGCGGTACTTCAGGCGGACTTTCTCATCGACGTCAACGCCATCCTGGATGTAGAAAGGAGGCGTCTTGGCCTTGTTGAGGATGCGAAGCTCCGTGCAGACGACTTCGATCTCGCCCGTATCGATGTGCGGGTTGACGGTCTCCTCGCTGCGCGCGCGGATCGTGCCGCGGACGGCGATGCAGAACTCGTTGCGGAGGGATTCCGCCTTGTGGAACGTGCCCTCGTTCATGGCCGCTTCATCGAAGACGACCTGGACAAAGCCCGAACGGTCGCGCATGTCGACGAAGATGAGTCCGCCGTGGTCGCGGCGACGCGACACCCAGCCGCAGAGGACGACTTCCGTCCCCACGTCCGTCTTGCGAAGCTCGCCACAATGGTGGTCGCGCTTCATGCCTTGTAATGTTTCCATGAAAATATATCACCTCAAAAAATGAAATTACATATATGAATGGCCCGCGAAGATTGGCACTTATTCGCCGTCAGACGGGTGCTTCCTCTTGGAAAAAAGTACGCGCTTCGCGTGTAAAAATTTTCCAAGAGAAAGCCCCCGTCTTCCCGAAGATCATGAGAATGTCGCGGAAGAGATATTGAAGTTTTTGAGCGTCAGGGGCGCAGGGTCTGGATGACGTCTGCGAGCGGGAGGCTCTTCTGCTCACTCTTTTCCATGTCCTTGACCTGGACGGTGCCGGTTTTGACTTCGTCTTCGCCGAGAATCAGGGCGTAGCGGGCGTGGTGCTTGTTGGCCTGCTTCATCTGGGCCTTCATGCTGCGGCCGGCGTAGTCCATGTTGGCCGTGAGGCCGGCGTGGCGGCAGTCTTCGAGGAGCTTGAACGCAGGCGCCTGCGCGGCGTCGCCGAGGGCGACGACGAAGACGTCGGTGTGTTCGTCTGCGGGCGGCACGAGGTTCTGCTTTTCAAGGGCCAGCAGCACGCGCTCGAGGCCGGTCGCGAAACCGACGGCCGGGGTCGGCTTGCCGCCGATTTCCTCGATGAGGCCGTCATAGCGGCCGCCGCCAGCCACAGCGCTCTGGGCGCCGAGCGGCGCGTATTTGATTTCAAACGCCGTCTTCGTGTAGTAGTCGAGGCCGCGCACGAGACGCGGGTCGAGCGTAAATGAGACGCCGGCTTCCGTCAGATACGACTGAACTTTCTCGAAGTGCTCTTTGCACTCATCGCAGAGGCAGTCCGTGATTTTCGGCGCACCTGCCATAAAGGGCTTGTCGGCATCGACTTTGCAGTCGAGGATGCGAAGCGGGGCGCGGTCGAAACGGCTCTTGCAGTCGTCGCAGAGTTCGTCAAGATATGGACGGAAATAGTCCTGCAGCGCCTTGCGGTACGCCGGACGGCACTTCGGGCAGCCGACAGAATTCAGGCTGAGTGCGAGGTCTTTGAGGCCGAGCGACTTCAGGAAGTCAATGGCGACGAGGATGACCTCGGCGTCGACGGCGGGATTTTCCTCGCCGAGCGCCTCGATGCCGAACTGGTGGAATTCGCGCATGCGGCCGGCCTGCGGACGGTCATAGCGGAACATCGAGCCGATATAGAACAGCTTGACGAGCGAGCTGTCGCCATAGAGCTTGTTCTGGAGGTACGCGCGCACGGCGGACGCCGTGTTTTCGGGGCGGAGCGTGATGCTGCGGCCGCCGCGGTCTTCGAACGTGTACATCTCCTTGTCGACAACGTCGGTGCCTTCGCCGATGCCGCGGTGGAAGAGCTCCGTATGCTCGAACATCGGCGTGCGGATCTCCTCATATCCATAGCGGCGGCAAAGATCACGAATCTTGCCCTCGACGTAGTTCCACTCCCTGACCTTGTCGGGCAGGATGTCATTCGTGCCGCGCGGTGCATTTGTCAGCATGGCTTGTCCCCCTCGTTTTCATTTCCATAAATACGTTCGAGCAGGTTTGCTCGTTTTTCAATATAGAGATCAATATCCCTCAGATATGTTTTCAAATCTTTTGCGTTGAACGCCGACCGCAGGCAGTGGTTGCGCCAGTCGACGACTTTCGTAGCCGCCGCGCCGCCGATGCCCAGGATGGTCTGGTGTTCTTCCATGATCTGGATGTTGTACATGCCCTCGGCGCCGGGCTTGCAGCAGCCGATGTTTTCGAGGTCGCCGCTCTGGTAGCCCTGGCGGTAAAGGTAATAGGGCCGCATGCCTTCCTTTTTGACCGCCGCGAGCGCGACCTCCGACATCTTGCGCGTCTCTTCGTCGCTCGGCAGCTCGACGTGCTGTTCCTCCATCATCTTCTGGAGGCGCGAGCCGCGCTTGATGGCGAGGGCGTGGAGCGTGATGTCGTCGGGGCCGAGCGCCGTGATCTTTTCCATCGTGTCGCGCACATCGTCGGCCGTCTCGCCTGGCAGGCCGAGGATGACATCCATGTTGATGTGCGGAATGCCCGCTACCTGCAAGGCGTGGAACATCTCTTCGACCTGCTCCGGCGTATGGCGGCGGCCGATGCGGTCGAGCGTTTTCTGCTGCATGGACTGCGGGTTGACGCTGACGCGCGTGACATGGAGGCGTTTCATCGTCTCGACTTTCGCCGCCGACATGCTGTCGGGACGTCCGGCCTCGACGGTAAATTCTGCGATGTCCTCGTTCCAGAACGCATCGCAGACGCTCTGGAGCATTTCGTCAAAATACGCATCGGGCAGGCTCGTCGGCGTGCCGCCGCCGACGTAGATGTTCTGGA
The DNA here is from genome assembly GCA_022773585.1 of Selenomonas sp. Lineage (GTDB taxonomy): Bacteria > Bacillota > Negativicutes > Selenomonadales > Selenomonadaceae > Selenomonas_C. The sequence goes on from JALEZZ010000005.1 coordinate 24,377, forward strand.
CGCGGAAGCCGTATTTTGCAATCGCCTGCTGGACGGCCGCGAGGTCTTTGGCAAAAACCTCCATGAATTTCCGCAGCGTCTTTTCGCCCGGCAGGAGGTTCGACGGGAATGAGCAGTAGAGGCAGCGCGTCAGGCAGAACGGGATGCCGACATAGATGCTGACCGTCTTTTCATCGGACGTCTCGAGGAACGGCACCTGGCGGAACGCCATCGGCACGATGAGTTCGGCCTTTTCGCGGCCGCAGTCGTAGTCATCCATGAGACGCTCGATGATGCCCGCCTTGTCCATGCCGCCCTGCCGCCAGCGGTGCACGATCTTCGTCGGCCGCACGCCATGGAGGATGCCCCACGGTGCAGGCGGCATCTGGAAATGCTGGAGAAAGATGCGGTAGAGGTTGCGCTTGAAGAGCCGGTGATACGCCGCGCTTTCGCGCTCGTCGGGAGCTCCCTGCCCTGCCTCGCGATAGCACGCTTCCGTGCCATCGGGGCGGAACGCATAGAGCAGCGTCTCGGCGCGCACGCAGCCATTGCCGCCCTCGTTCTTAGAAAGTGGCGGCAGCTTCCGGTGCACGACGGAGAACTGTGCGTAGTCCGCGTCGAAACATGGACCCGCGACCTCGATTTTGAAGAGGTTCAGCACCTCCTTCGTGATCTTGACGACGACTTCCTGATGGTCGTTCAGCGTCAGTGTCTCAATCTTCACCGCGTTCCTGGCACTCCTTGCAGATTCCGTAGAATTTCACCTGATGGTCGAGCGTTTTGAAACCGCATTTTTGGAGGATGTCGGCTTCGAGGTCTTCGAGCATGTCCTCGTCGAATTCTTCGACTTTGCCGCATTTCGTGCAGATCAGGTGGTGGTGGTGGTGGCGCTTCGGGTCGATGGAATTGACTTCGTAGCGGCTGCAGCCATCGCCGAACTCCATCTTCTGCAGGATGCCGAGATCCGAGAGAAGTTCGAGCGTACGATAGACGGTCGCCAGGCCAATCTCGGCTTTCTGCTCGCGCAGGATGTCGTGGCAGTCCTCCGCTGAGAGGTGTTCGCCCGGATGATCGAGGAAAATCTGCAGGACAATCCGCCGCTGCGGCGTCATCTTGTGCTGGCGCTCCTGGAGCTTCTGCTTGAGGTCTTCCATGGTATACGTCTGTGACATGATATATCTGTCCCCTTTGTGCAAGGAATGGATGAAATCTCAAATACCATCATTATAACAAAAACAATACGAAAAGACAAACTGGCTAAAATCTGCTCAGTTCGACGTCCCGCCCATCGCGCGCGTGACGCTGAAGACGTCCTTGAGGCGGCGGAGCTTCATCATGACCTGCTGGACTTCGGCCGCATTGTGGACGGAAAGGCTCATGCGCACGGTCGAGGTCTTGTTGCTGCGGTTTGGGTTCGCGTTGACGGACGAAATGTTGAGCTTCATCTCAGACGGCACGGCGAGGAGTTCTTGCAGCACGCCGACCTTGTCGTTGCAGATGATTTCGATTTCGACCGTGTAGTCCTTGTCGAGACCGATGTCCCAGCTGACTTCGATCATGCGCGAGAGGTCGGATTCCGAACCCTGCAGCACATTCGGGCAGTCGGCGCGATGGACGGAGACGCCGCGGCCGCGCGTGATGTAGCCCGTGATCGGGTCGCCCGGGATCGGGTTGCAACATTTCGCGAGGCGCACGAGGAGGCCGCTTTCGCCTTCGACGAGCACGCCGTGGCTCGATTTCGACTTCTTGCCAGGCTTGCCCGTCGGCGCCTTGAGTTTCGAGAGGATGGCCGAGACATCGGGCGGTGTCGCCGCTTGCAGATCCTTCTTGTAGAGCTCGATGAGCTTTGTCAGCACGCCGTGCATCGTGACGCCGCCATAGCCGATGGCAGCGAGCAGGTCTTCTTCACTCGAGATGTTCATCTTTTCGGCGACCTGCTGCAATCTGACTTCTTTCAGAAGGTCATGCGTGTCGTAGCCGAGGTGCTTTGCTTCCTCTTTGAGGTATTCGAGGCCGCGCGTGATGTTTTCCTCGCGCTTCTCCTTCTTGAACCACGAACGGATCTTCGTGCGCGTCTCGCCGGACGCGACGATGTTGAGCCAGTCGCGCGACGGGCCGCTGTTCGACTTGTTCGTGACGATTTCGACGATGTCGCCGTTTTTGAGCTTGTACTCGAGCGGCACGAGCTTGCCATTGACTTTCGCGCCGACGCAGTGGTGGCCGACCTGCGTGTGGATGCGGTAGGCGAAATCGATCGGGATGGAACCTTTCGGCAGGTCGATGACGTCGCCATTCGGCGTGAAGACAAAGACTTCGTCGGAGAAGATGTCGACTTTGAGCGCTTCGAAATACTCGCGCGGGTCGCTGTATTCCTGCTGGAGGTTGACCATCTGGCGCAGCCAGCTCATCTTCTGGTCCATCTCGCTGCCCGCGACGGCGCCCTTGCCCTGCTCCTTGTACTTCCAGTGCGCCGCGACGCCGTATTCGGAGACCTGGTGCATCTGGAACGTGCGGATCTGGATTTCGAGCGGATAGCCCTTCGTCATGACCGTCGTATGCAGCGACTGGTAGCCGTTCGACTTCGGCATGGCGATGTAGTCTTTGAAACGGCCCGGAATCGGCTTCCACATGGCATGGATGACGCCGAGCACGCCATAGCAGTCTTTGACAGTATCGACGAGGACGCGCACGGCCGAGAGGTCGTAGATTTCGCTGATGTCCTTGTTGTCGCGCTTCATCTTCTTATAGATGGAATAAAAGTGCTTGGCACGGCCGGAAATCTCGGCCTTGATGTTCGATTCCTTGAGCTTTTCGCGAATCTGCACGATGGCGTCGTCGATGAACGCCTGGCGCTCCTGGCGCTTCTGCTTGACGCTCTCGACGAGGTCGTAGTATTTCTCAGGCTCGAGATACCGGAGGCAGAGGTCTTCGAGCTCCCATTTGATGTTCGAAATGCCGAGGCGGTTCGCGAGCGGCGCATAGACCTCGATCGTCTCTTTCGCGATGCGCTGCTGCTTCTCGCGCGGCATGTATTTGAGCGTCCGCATGTTGTGCAGGCGGTCGGCCAGCTTGATCATGATGACGCGGATGTCCTTCGCCATCGCGAGGAACATCTTGCGGTACGTCTCGAGCTGCTGCTCTTCGCGCGACTTGTACTTGATGCGCGAGAGCTTTGTCACGCCGTCGACGAGTTCCGCGACCTCCTTGCCGAACATCTGCTCGAGCTGTTCCGTCGTGTAGATCGTGTCCTCGACGACGTCATGCAGCAGTGACGCCGCGACCGTGATGTCGTCGATATGGAGTTCCGTGAGAATCTGGGCGACATGCAAAGGATGGATGATGTACTCCTCGCCCGAGACGCGCTTCTGTCCCTTGTGCGCCGATAGCGCGAGCTCGTAGGCCCTCTGGATCAGGCGGAGGTTCGCCTTGGGCTGGTAGCTCTTGACCTCGTTGATGATTTTGTCGATGGTAACCGGTTCTTTGTCGATGCTCTGCATGGTTCCATCCCTCGCTTTCGTGATTCTCGTTTGCTCGTTTAAATTCTAGTATACCTTATGAAACCTAGGATGACAACTGCTTCTGAGAGGATTTCTCTCAAAGGCTTTCACTTCTGATGTTCCCGAAAACTTTTTGACGCCATGAGGTCGAGCTTGCCATCGGGCGGGACGAGACGGCAGGTACCTTCCTCAAGCGTCGTGACGAGGAGGTGGAGCTCGGAAAAAACGCGCAAGCCTTCTTTGAGCGTGTAGAGCGCCATATGGCGGCCCATGTCCTGCTTGAAGAGCGTCGCGAGGCGGACGGGGTCGAGCGGCAGATTGCCGCCTTTTTTCTGGCGCGAAAACAGAAAGCGGTAGAGGTCGGCAAGCGCGGAACGGTCGGGATAGATGCGCGCAGACTCTGCCGGACGCAGACTGTCAACGATGGCCTGCACGCGGCGATTGCCCTGCCATTCATTGATGGATGGCTTGTAGACGATGTCGAGCGGTTCGGCGTTGACGAAGTCCGCGAGCGCGGCATGGCTCCACCAGAGCATCTCGATGGACTGCTCGCGTCCCGAAAGGAAGAATTTGAGGTGTGTGCGGTCTTTGCCGATGGCGCGCGCTCCCTCGCCGCGCAGGTTGCGTGCGCCGAACAGCGGCTTCGGGTTGCCTTCGCCATACGGTTCGAGGCGCGCGATTTCCTCGATGAGGTCGAGCGTGACGTCGAGCGGCTGCATCTCGAACTCGATGCGAGCAACGGGCGTGTAATCCTCTTCTTTGAGGTGCGCCCGTGCGTAGGCGCAGAACGCCGCGCGGAACGCGGGAATGTCGGCCGTTTGGAGCGAGAGCCCCGCCGCCTGCGCATGGCCGCCGAACTGCGTCAGATGCTCGGCACAGGCCGCGAGTGCGTCATGCATGTGCAGCAGGCCCTCGATGCTGCGGCACGAGCCCTTTGCCATATCGCCGTCGATGGAAAGCAGGATGACGGGCTTGTAGTACGTTTCGACGAGGCGCGAAGCGACGATGCCGATGACGCCCGAGTGCCAGCCCTCACCTGCGAGCACGATGGCAGGCAGTGTTTCCATGTCCTCGCCCGCGAGCTGCTCTTCGGCGCGCGCGAGGATGTCCTGCTCGACGGCCTGCCGCTCCTGGTTCAGCGCGTTGAGGCGGTCGGCAAGCTCCTGCGCTTCAGCGGCGTCCTGCGTCCGCAGCAGCCGCGAGCCGAGCATGGCCGAATCCATGCGGCCGGCGGCATTGAGGCGCGGCGCAAGCTGGAAGCCGACCTGCTCCGCCGTAACAGCGGCGGGATCGACACCCGCGACGTCCATCAGGGCGCGCAGGCCGAGATTCTTTGTCTCCGCCATGCGCGCGAGGCCGAGGCGTACGATCTTGCGGTTTTCGCCGAGGAGCGGCACGATGTCGGCGACCGTGCCAAGCGCGACGAGTTCGAGGCCCTGCGTCCACGGCTTGTGCTGGATGGTCTCGGAAAGTGCGTTGCAGAGCTTGAACGCGACACCGACACCACAGAGGTTCTTGTCAGGATATTCGTCGTCTTCGCGGTGCGGGTTGACGACAGCGCAGGCATGCGGCAGTTCGCCACCGGGCAGATGGTGGTCCGTCACGACGATGTCGAGCTTTCCCTGCAGTCCCGCTACATCTTCGACGGACGTGATGCCGCAGTCAACGGAAACGAGCAGAGACGAGCGCTCCGCGATGTGTTCGAGCGCCGCACGGTTGAAGCCGTAGCCTTCGCGGAAGCGGTCCGGGATATAGACATCGACGTCAGCACCGAAGGACTGCAGGCATGTGCAGAGCAGGGATGACGACGTCATGCCATCGACGTCGTAGTCGCCGTAAATCGTGATGTGCTCGCCGTCCTCGATGGCTTTCTCGATGCGCGCGACGGCTTTATCCATATCCTTCATGAGGAACGGGTCATAAAAATCCTGCAGGTGCTCGGGGTCGAGGAAGCGCCGTGCGTTTTCCGCCGTCCGCAGGCCGCGGTTCCAGAGCAGGCGCGCGAGGACGGACGAGACGCCGAGCTCCTTTGCGAGCGCCTCCCCCTCCGCTCCCGCATCAGGCAGGATGTTCCAACGTTTGATCATAATGATTTGCTCCTAAAAGAAAGGGCTGCCTGCTGGCAGCCGCTTTGGATGATAGGCTCCCTCTCAGAGGGAGCTGTCAGCCGAATGGCTGACTGAAGGAGTCTCACAAGATGGACACATGTGATTCTGGATTGTGCTTTACGCGGGCTGTGCTGTTGCTTCTTTCGATGCCCGCATAAACAGCAATCGTGCATCTCATATTACATGCTTGTGAGACTCCCTCCGACCCCTTCGGGGCCACCTCCCTCTGAGAGGGAGGATTCTATTCGCTTTACTTCGCCGCCACTTTCGCCGCATGCTTCTTTTCTGCCCAGCCGCGGAAGGTGACCCAGAGCGGGCTGGCGATGAAGATGGACGAATAGCAGCCGCTGCCGAAGCCGACGAGCAGCGCGAATGCGAAATCTTTCGTCGTCTCGCCGCCGAAGAAGTAGAGCGCGAGCGTCGTGAACATGACCGTGAAGACCGTGTAGAGCGAGCGCGTCAGCGTCTGGTAGATCGACGTGTTGACGAGGACGTCGACGTCGCCGCCGCGCCGGAAGTGGAGCTTGAGGTTTTCGCGGATGCGGTCGAAAATGACGATGGTGTCGTTGATGGAATAACCGACAATCGTCAGGAGCGCCGCGATGAACGACGAGTCGATCTGCCGTTGCGTGAGTGCGAAGACGCCGAGCACGACGAGGATGTCATGGACGAGGGCCAAGACAGCTGCCACGCCGAATTTCCATTCGAAGCGATACGCGACATAGACGATGATCAGCGCCCACGAAATCAGCAGGGCTTCGACGGCGTTCGTGATGAGCTCGCCGCCGATCGTCGCGCCAACTTTTTCTTCGCGCAGGACGGTGTAATTGCCGACGTCGTCTTTGAGCGTCGCCATGACTTCCTTGCGCTGGTCCTCTTCGAGGTCCGTCGTGCGGATCATGACGTCTTCGGACGCCGTAACATCGGACTGCGCGCCCGACAGCTGGATCGTGCTGCCGTCGAGACCGTACTTGCCGAGGCTCGTGCGCACATCCGCAATCGTGACAGGCTGGTCGAACTTCAGGTCGATGATCGTACCGCCCGTGAAGTCGATGCCAAAATTGAAGCCGCGCACGACCATGCAGACGATGCCGGCGATGATGATGATGGATGAAAGGAGGAACCACCATTTGCGATGGCCCGAAATATCAAATTTAGGCATTGCGCTTCAGATCCTCCTTTTTCCAGAGCATGAAGCCAGAGGCACCATAGGCGCCCGGCGACGTGAAGAGCTTCGAGGCAATCATGAGCTTCAGCATGAACTGCGTCAGCGTGATGGCCGTGAACATCGAGAGCAGCGTGCCGAGGCCGAGCGTGATGGCGAAACCGCGGATCGTGCCCGTGCCGAGGAAGAACAGGACGCCAGCCGCAATGATCGTCGTGATGTTCGAGTCAAAAATCGTCGTGAACGCGCGCTTGAAGCCCGCATCCATCGAGAGGCGCAGCGTCTTGCCCTGGATCTGGTATTCCTCTTTGAAATGCTCGAAAATCAGCACGTTCGCATCGACGGCCATACCAATGGAGAGGATGATGCCCGCAACGCCAGGAAGTGTCAATGTCGCATCGAGCGCCCAGAGAAGTGCGAGCAGCATGACCGTATAGGCCATCAGAGCGACGTCGGCGATGAAGCCCGACATGCGGTAGAACAGCAGCATGAACAGCAGGACGGCGCCGATGCCGACGGCAAAAGCGAATTCGGACTTGTCCTTCGAATCCTGACCGAGCGACGGGCCGACCGTGCGCGTCTCGATGATGTTGACCTTGACGGGCAGTGCGCCGGAGCGCAGGACGACAGCGAGGTTCTGCGCCTCGTCGAGCGATTTCTGGCCGCTGATCTCGGCCTTGCCGCCGAGGATCGGCTCGCGGACGTTCGGCGCCGTCAGCACTTCGCCATCGAGCAAGATGGCAATCGTGCGACCGACGTTCTTCGTCGTGAGGTCGGCGAATTTCTTCGCGCCTTCATCCGTGAATTCGAGGTTGACGACGTTCTGGCCGTTCTGCTGGTTCGTTGCGGCCTGCGCGTCTTTGAGGTCGGTACCCGTGAGCACCGTGTTGCCTTCCTCGTCCTTGAATTCGAGCATGGCCGTCTTGCCGATGGTCTTGATGGCGGCATCTGGGTCTTTGACGCCCGGCAGCTCGATGATGACGCGGCGTTCGCCCTCGCGCTGGATGATCGGCTCCGTGAGGCCGAGTGCGTTGACGCGCTTCTCCATGATCGTGACGACGCGGTTCATGGCATCGTCATTGACCTGCGCGATGTCGGTGTCCTCCGCCTCGAGCACGACATGCGTGCCGCCCTGCAGGTCGAGGCCCTGCCGGATGGAGTTCGCCAGCGGCTGCACAAAGGCGAGGAAGATGCCGACAATCGCCACGACACAGACGATGAGTTTCAGGAGACTGTCTTTTCTCAACTAGTTCAATCCCTTCATTTTTTATTTATCTGATTCTCTGGTTTTGAGAAAATCAATGACCTTGTTTTTGACGGCTTCCGCATCGAGGTCATCCGTCTGGATATAGAGGTCTGCGTGCTTCCGCGCGTCCGCGAGCCTCTTGTGCTGCACGTCGATGCGGTCCTGGCCCCAGTAGACGACGCGGCGCTTGTGAACGGCCGCGAGCGTCGCGTCAATCATGACGAGGACGTCGGGGTGATGCTTGTTCCAGAAATCATGGACGCACGAATGCTCCTGCGCGACGTTGTAGGCATCATACCCCGCCTCGCGCAGCCCGCGCACCAAGGTTGTCTTGCCAGATGCGCAGATGCCGACAATGGCAATTTTCAAAATACCTCACCTCGATTGGCTACGCGCTACGAAAGCCTCCCTCTCAGAGGGAGGGGGACCGCGAAGCGGTGGTGGGAGTCTCACAAGCTCGGCGTTGTAAATGTACAAACGGTACTTACGCGGGCGTCGAAAGAGGCGGCAAAGCCCGCATAAATCACAATCGTGCATCTCACACGTTCATCTTGTGAGACTCCTTCAGTCAGCTTCGCTGACAGCTCCCTCTGAGAGGGAGCCTTTTTTTTAAGTCACACCGGATAAACCGCTTTCAATTCCTCAATCTTCGGCGCCCCTTCCCTTCCCTCTGCGATGCCGAGGACGACGACGGTCATGTCGTCGCTTGCCTTGTCGTCGTCGAGGGCGAGGGCGTATTCGAGGATACTGCGCGCGATGTAGTCAACGTCGTCGGCTGTATTCTCGCGCACGATGTTCATGATCTTTTCAAAGTCCGCCTCGTGGCCCGTGCGCTTGCATCCCGCATGGGCGATGCCATCCGTGTACGAAACGACGATCATGCCCGGCGTGAACGGGACTTCGTACATGCGCGGCTTCATATGGCGGTGGACGCCGATGGGCTCGACGTCCTCGTCGTACACCGTCTCGTAGTCCGGCGTCACGACAATCGTCGGGCAGTTCGAGTTGCGGCTGATGACGACGGTTTCCGTCTCAAGGTCGGCCGAAACGACCGTCAGCGTACACGAGACCTTGCGGTCTTTCATCGCATAGAGGTAGTCATGCACGGCACGCGCGACAGCGCCGTCGCGCGCGCCGTCATTGATGAGCGATACGGCCTTTGACACGACCCAGTTGCTCGTATGGTGCGCGGCAAGGCCATTGCCCTGCCCGTCCGCGATGATAGCAGAAATGCCGCCATGCGGCCGCTCGGCGAGGTCGCAGCTGTCGCCGCAGTATTCATTTGCATATTTGGCCGTCTTTGCGAGGCCGATCTTGATTTCCATATTGGTTCACCGTTTCAGCGTTTTTTGTCGAAAGAAAGGACGTGCGTCTCCGTGACGAGGACGTCGACCCAGATGTCGTGATCCTCCATCGGGATCTTGCGGCGCTCGGGGCGCGGAAAAACAAGCGCATCAAACGCGAGTGCCACGCGCTCGGCCTGCGGTGCGCGCACGCCGAGGTAGCGGTCATAATAGCCGCCGCCGAGGCCGAGCCGTGCGCCTTCGACGGTGAAAGCTGCGCCCGGCACGATGGAAAGATCGATTTCCTCGGGCGGGATGACTTTCCGCTCTGCCGCAGGGACGTTGCGGATGCCGTAGAAGCCCGTTTCGAGGCCCTGGAGCGACGTGACCTCCACGGCCTCCATCGTGCCCTTTTTCGTGATCCACGGAATCGCGACGCGCTTGCCGTCCGACAGCGCGCGCTCGATGAAGCCGTCGAGCTGAACTTCGTCGGCCATCGAGGCGTAGGCAAAGACGGTCTGCGCGTTCTGGTAGGCCGGCAGCTTCACGAGGCGCTCGACCATCTGGTCAGACGCCGCCTGCCGCGCCTCGGGCGTCATGCTCTTGCGGATCTTCGTCATCTTGCGGCGCAGCGTCGTCTTGGCCGCCAACGCTTCCGCATGGATGGCAGGATTGCGCCTGCCTTCTTGTGCGTCGTCCATCAGTCCTCGCCCTCGCTGGCTTCCGTCTCTTTGGCGACCTTGCCATTGATGGCCGCGCGCGCGAACGTGATCTCCGTGCCCGGCGCGACTTCGAGCTTGACCGTCTTGTCATCGAGCGCCTTGATACGGCCGTAGACGCCGCCAATCGTAACGACATCGACGCCGACAGCGAGGCTGCTCAAGAGTTCCTTGCGCTTCGCCGCCTGCTTCTTCTGCGGGCGGTAGAGCATGAAATAAAAGAGCGCGATCATGACGACGATCATAAAGACCGTGCTGGTGGCTTCCTGTGACATGTGTTATTTCCTTCTTTCATATCTTGATATGGCCCCCTCTCAGAGGGGGCTGGCAGCCGAATGGCTGACTGAGGGATAAGCAGACGCAAGGCGCTTTAGCGCCTATGCGGTCGCTTATGCCGTAAGGCTGTCTCACAAGATGGGCGTTTTCAATTCTAAAATGATGCTTACGCGGGATACGAAGATGCTTTCGGTGCCCGCATAAAAAACAATCGTGCATCTCAAATATCGAGCTTGTGAGACTCCCTCAGCTTCGCTCCGCTCAGCAGCTCCCTCTGAGAGGGAGCCATTTAATCCGCATCGCTTTTTCGGTGCGGATCATACTGTTCGAGGAAATCGCTACGGAACTGCGGGAATGTCCCGTCGAGGATGGCCTTCCGCATCCGCCGCATGAACTCTTCGAGGAACCAGAGGTTGTGAAGCGACAGCAGGCGCAGGCCGAAGATTTCGCCCGCGCGGACGAGGTGGCGGATGTAGGCGCGCGTGTATCCGTTGCGGCACGCATAGCAGCCGCAGCCCTCCTCGATGACGTGGTGGTCGTGCTCGAGAGCTGCATTTTTCATGACGAGGCGGCCGTCCCAGGTCATCGCCATGCCGTTTCTAGCGACGCGCGTCGGATAGACACAGTCAAACATGTCGATGCCGCGCGCGACGCCTTCGACGAGGTGATCCGGCGTGCCGACGCCCATGAGGTAGCGCGGCTTGTTCTCGGGCAAGAGCGACGTCGAGTATTCAAGCATTTCATACATGAGTTCGGGCGGCTCGCCGACGGAAAGGCCGCCGACGGCGTAGCCCGGCAGGTCCATCTCGACGAGCTTTGCCGCATGCCATTTTCGGAGGTCCTTGTACATGCCGCCCTGCACGATGCCGAACAGGCCTTGGTTCGACGCCGTCATGACCTTCTTGCATCGCTCGGCCCAGCGCTGCGTGCGCTCCGTCGATGCTTTGGCATAGTCGTAGTCCGCGGGATACGGCACGCACTCGTCAAACGCCATGACGATGTCGGAGCCGAAGCACATCTGCGCCTGCATTGAAATTTCGGGCGACAGGAACTTTTTCGAGCCGTCGATATGCGAGCGGAACGTCACGCCCTCCTCGGTGATCTTTCGGAGGTCGCCGAGGCTGAAGACCTGGAATCCGCCGCTGTCCGTGAGGATTGCGCGGTCCCAGTGCATGAACTTGTGCAGGCCGCCGGCCTCCTTGATGAGGTCCATGCCCGGACGCAGGAAGAGATGATACGTATTGGAAAGAATGACGCCGGCGCCGAGGTCTCGGAGTTCGTCAGGCGAAACGCCCTTGACGGACGCCTGCGTGCCGACCGGCATGAAAATCGGCGTCGGAAAGCTGCCGTGCGGCGTGTGCAAAATGCCCGCGCGCGCGCCCGTGGCTTCGTCTTTCTTTACGAGTTCATAGGTGATTGCTGGAGTCAAAAAGTGACCTCCCCCGTTTGAAATTTACATACGATAATAACTATATCACATTTTGGGGACAAAGAAAAGCCACGGTCTGCACACCGTGGCTTTTCAAAGTTCGCAGAGAACTCACTATGCAGTTTCAATCCACCGGCTTCATCGTCGGGAACAGCAGGACGTCGCGGATGGAGGCCGCGTCTGTCAGGAACATGACAAGGCGGTCGATGCCGATGCCGACGCCGCCCGTCGGCGGGAGGCCGTACTCCATGGCCGTGATGTAGTCGCGGTCCATGACGTGCGCTTCGTCGTCGCCGGCCTCGCGCTGCTTGAGCTGGTCGAGGAAGCGGCCTTCCTGGTCGATCGGGTCGTTGAGCTCCGTGAAGCCGTTTGCGAGCTCGCGGCCATAGGCGAAGAACTCGAAGCGGTCCGTGATGCGCGGATCGTCGGGGTTGCGCTTTGCAAGCGGCGAGATCTCGGTCGGATGGCCCGTGATGAACGTCGGCTGCATCAGCGTTTCCTCGACTTTTGCCTCGAACGCCTGGTTCAGGATGCCGCCGATGCCGTGGCGCGGCTCGTACGTGACGCCGATTTCGTCGGCGAGCCCCCGCGCTTCTTCCACGGTCTCGCAGGCCATGAAGTCCTTGCCCGTCGCCTCTTTGACAGCATCGTTCATCGAAATGCGCTTGACATGGCCGAAGTCGATTTCCGTGCCCTGATACGTGACTTTCGTCGTGCCGAGGACGTTCTTTGCGACGTACTGGACGACGCCTTCCGTGATGTCCATCATATCCGTGTAGTCCGCATAGGCCTGATAGAACTCGATCGTCGTGAACTCGGGGTTGTGGCGGACGTCCATACCCTCGTTGCGGAAGACGCGGCCCATCTCGTAGACGCGCTCGAAACCGCCGATGATCAGGCGCTTGAGGTTCAGCTCCGTCGCGATGCGCAGGTACATGTCGAGGTCGAGCGTGTTGTGGTGCGTGACGAAAGGACGCGCAGCCGCACCGCCTGCGATTGTCGAAAGCACCGGCGTCTCGACTTCGAGGTAGCCGTGGTCGTCAAAGAACTTGCGCACGGCATGCACGATCTTCGTGCGCTTGACGAACGTGTCGCGAACCTCGGGGTTCATGATGAGGTCGAGGTAGCGCTGGCGGTAGCGGATGTCCACATCCTGCAGGCCGTGGAATTTCTCCGGCAGCGGGCGCAGCGATTTCGACAACAGGTCAAAGTCGTCGACGCGGACGGTCAGCTCGCCGCGGCGCGTGCGGAAAACCTTGCCCTGGATGCCGACGATGTCGCCGATGTCGAGGCGTTTGAACTCTTCCTTGTACTTTTTCTCGCCGAGCACGTCGATCTTGAAATAGACCTGGATGTTGCCCGTGCGGTCATTCAGCGTGCAGAACGACGCCTTGCCGTGGCCGCGGATAGCCATGAGGCGGCCCGCGATGCGGACTTCCTCGTCGCTCTCCTCTTCGCCTTCGAGGTGGTCGAATTTCTCATGGATGTCCTTCGTATGGTACGTGACATCATAGCGGTGGCCGAACGGCGGCACGCCCATCTGGCGGAATGCCTCCATCTTTTCGCGGCGGACCTTCATCATCTCGTTGAGGTCTTCCGCAGGAGCAGCCTGCTGCTGCCCTTTCTTGTTCTTCTGTTCGCTCAAAATATAACGCTCCTAAAAATGTATTCGTCGTGACTCGCCAAAGGCCCCCTCTCAGAGGGGGCTGTCAGCCGGATGGCTGACTGAGGGAGTCTCACAAGATGGGCATAGGAAAGACCCGACTGTCATTTATGCGGGCTCCGCTCTTGCTTCTTTCGATGCCCGCATAAAAAGCAATCGCGCATCTCATGCATCGTACTTGTGAGACTCCTTCCGCCCTTCGGGCACCTCCCTCTGAGAGGGAGGCTTGCACACAAGCAGTATTTCTTCTGGTATCTGAGAAGGTCGTTCCTTTATCCTTTAATCTCCTGAATCTCGTATTTGATGATGCCAGCTGGTGCGTGGACGTCGACGACGGAGCCGACTTTCTGGCCTAAAAGCGCCTGGCCGAGCGGGGATTCGTTCGAGATCTTGCCTTCGTCCGGGTCGGCTTCCGTCGAACCGACGATCATGAACGTCTCGGGGCCGTCTTCGGCGAATTCCTGGTCGATGACGACGACCGTCGAGCCCATCTGCACGACGTCGCCCGTGCCCGTCGAGATGATCTCGGCGTTGCGGATCTTTGCCTCGGTCTCGAGGATTTCGCCCTCGTTGAACGCCTGCTCGTTCTTCGCGTCATCATACTCCGAGTTCTCGGAGAGGTCGCCGAGCGCGATGGCGGCTTTGAGGCGGTCAGCGATTTCGAGGCGCTTGACGCTCTTGAGGTAGTTGAGCTTTTCGACGAGCTTGTCATAGCCTTCCTGGGAGACGAGGACTTTTTTATCTGGCATAGGAATACCCCTTTTCAATCGGATTTTTCAACTTATCTATTATAGAAAGTTTCGTTGGCCTTGTCAATGAACGGCGTCCCCGCTCCCGCGCGACGACGCCACCAGCGCGAGCTTCTGCGCGCGCGAGAGCCGCTTGATATGCCATTCGCGGCTCATGGCCTCTTCCTTCGTCGCAAAGGTTTCGAGGTGCACGAGCGTCACCGGCCGCCGCGGGCGCGTGTATTTTGCGCCGTGGCCGCTGTTGTGAGCCGCGAGGCGCTTTTCGATGTCGTCCGTCCAGCCCGTGTAGAGCGTGCCGTCGGCGCAGCGCACGATGTAGGTGAAAGCCGCCAAAATTACTCGGCGTCCTTGATCGTGACGCTCTTCATCACGACGTCCTCGACCGGGCGGTCAGCGTAATCCGTCTCCGTGTGGCCGATCTTCTTGACGACATCCATGCCGCTCACGACTTTGCCGAAAATCGTATGATGGCCGTTGAGCCACGGCGTCGCGGCGAGCGTGATGAAGAACTGGCTGCCGCCCGTATGGGGGAGCCCTGTGTTCGCCATGGCGAGGATGCCTTCGCCCGTGAACTGCAAATCATCGCGGAACTCGTCCTCGATCGTGTAGTCTGGGCCGCCCATGCCCGTGCCGGTCGGATCGCCGCCCTGGATCATGAAGCCGTCGATGACGCGATGGAAGATGACGCCATCATAAAAGCCTTTTTCCGCGAGGTCGATGAAATTCTTCGTCGTGATCGGCGTCTTGTCCTCGAAGAGTTCAAGCTCGATGGTGCCAAGGTTCGTCTCGATGACTGCGATGCGGTTTGCCATGTGTTGTGTTCCTCCATTCGCCGCCGTCCCCGTCTCCGCCGCAAAGCACGTCACCGTGCAAAGGCAGAAAAAAGAGAAAACGACTGCTGCTTGTTTCAAAAATTTTGCGATATTCATATTTTAGCGGAAATCTCCTTCATTGTCGATAGGGCCATGCCATCGGAAGCAATTCGGTCGTGTGTGAAGTCAGTTTGGATCGATTTTTTCCTTCGCGGCATTTTCCAGCAGCCCGTCGCGGATGCGCTTGGAGGCTTTGAAATAATCGTAGATATACTGCCGGTCATGCGTTTCGCAGGCCTCGATGACTTCACCGAGAATGCCCTGGAGCGCGCGGAGGTTGTCGGCGATGGCGGGGCCGTTGGTCATGCAGACGTCGGCCCACATGTCGGCGTTCGACGAGGCGATGCGGGTGGTGTCTTTGAAGCCGCCGCCGATGAGGCGGGTGCAGGCTTCGCGGTCGCCGCCGGTGCGCGCGAGCAGTGTGACGAGGGCGGCGGCGGTGATGTGCGGAACGTGGCTGATGACGGCGGCGCAGCGGTCATGCGTCGCGAGATCGAGGGTGGTGAATTTGGCTTCGGTGTATTGGAGGATGCTCATGAGGCGGTCAACAGCCTCCTTGGGAGCGCCGGTCGGGACGATAACGTAGGCTTTGCCGCGGAAAAGGTCGGGGTCGGCGACGTCGACGCCGCTCTTTTCCTTGCCGGTCATGGGATGGCCGGCGATGTAGGTGACGCCATCGGGCAGGATGGGGCGCAGATGCTCGGAAAGATACGATTTCGTGCTGCCCGCGTCGGTGAGGATGGCACCATCCTTGAGGTACGGCGCGATTTTTTCGACCATGGGGACAATCTGGAGCACGGGCGGGCTCAGGAAGATGATGTCAGCGCCTCCGACGACTTTTTCGAGGTCGCTGCCCGCGTAGTCAACAGCGCCGCGCTGCATGGCACGCTGCATGGAGGCTTCCGTGCGGCAGAGGCCGGTGATGAAAATCTTGGAGCCGAGGGCGCGTTTTAAACAAAGGCCTAACGAACCGCCAATCAAACCGACGCCGATAATAGCAAGTTTGAGTGTGGGGGGCTTTAATTCGTTTGTGCCGTTCATCATAAGGTCTTCCCCATCAGCGCGCCGAACTGGCGGACTTCTTCCATCAGTGCCTTGAAGTTCTTCGGCGTGAGGCTCTGGTCGCCGTCGGAAAGGGCGACTTCGGGATGCGGATGAACTTCGATGATGAGGCCGTCACAACCGGCGGCGACGGCGGCGCGTGCCATGGGGCGCACCATTTCCCAGCGGCCGGTGCCATGACTCGGGTCGACGACGATGGGCAGGTGGCTGAGTTCTTTGACAGCAGCGACGGCGCTGAGGTCGAGCGTGTTGCGCGTAAAGGTCTCGTACGTGCGGATGCCGCGCTCGCAGAGGATGATGTTTTCGTTGCCGCCAGCGGCGATGTATTCGGCGGCGTTCAGCCACTCGCTGATGGTCGCGGAAAGGCCGCGCTTCAGCATGACTGGCTTCTTGGCCTTGCCGAGGGCTTTCAGCAGCTGGAAGTTCTGCATGTTGCGCGCTCCGACCTGGTAGATGTCGGCGTAGGTGCCGATGAGGTCGATGTCGTCTTTGTCGACGATTTCGGTGACGACTTTGAGGCCGTTGTGGTCGGCTGCCGTGCGGAGCATCTTGAGGCCCTGCTCGGCGAGGCCCTGGAAGTCATACGGGCTCGTGCGGGGCTTGAACGCGCCGCCGCGCAGGAATTTCGCGCCGCACTTCGCGACGGCTTCCGCAGCTTCTTCGAGCTGTTCGGTCGATTCGACGGAGCACGGGCCGGCCATGACGACGAGGTTCTTGCCGCCGATGGGGACACCTGCGACGTCGATGACGCTGTCTTCGGGGTGGAATTCGCGGCTGACGAGCTTGTATTTTTCGGTGATGCGGACGGTCTTCTCGACGCCGGGCATCATGTTCATTTCGAGGTTGGCGATGATTTTCTTGTCGCCGATGACGCCGACGATGGTGCGCTCCTTGCCGACGGAAAGGTGCGTGGAGAGGCCGACGGATTCGATTTTCTGCGTGACGCGGGCGAGGTCTTCTTTCGTGGACGTGGGTTTCATGACGATGATCATGGGTGGGGTCCTCCTTTTGGTGATATGTAAAAAGGTTCGTAGTCGCGAAGCAGGGCTTGCGGTCGCGGTCAGGCGGGGGCTTCTAACGGGATCAACGCTGACACGGCCTGCGAGGCTCTACGGACTTTGCGGCTTTCGGTTCACATCGACATGCCTCGTTTTTTCCGTTTCCTTACAGCTAAAAGAGCCCTTATGGAAGCCCCCGCCCTCCCGAAGCATAGCATGCAGCACGCGAAGCAGAGTACGCAACACGTCGGATGGGGTGCAGGATTGTTTTGCGGCGAAGGGACGCAGAAAAGCCCGTCCCCAGATACAGGGACGGGCTGTGAGCTCGTGGTACCACCCTGCTTGCTTTCGCAAGCCGCTTTGTTCGGATTCGTGCACAAATCCTAGCCTATGGTAACGGGGGCGTCCGGCGGGGCTTTGGGATGGTCGGAATCCGACATCCGTTCGGCCTGCGGCTCAGGAGGGTAGTTCGGCGCGGGTCCCCTGCTGCCGTCCCAGCGTGGGCAGCTCTCTTCGAGGGGGTGGGGGCGCTTATGTGGGCTCCGTCATCACTTTTGTTGTATGGAGTAGATTATAGCACGATGGTGTAAAGGTGTCAAGGAGAGATTCGTGGACGCGGAGGTGGAATCGGAACCCCTTTGACGCCGCGAAGAAACTGTTCGTAATCACGAAGCGGGGGGGGGCTTGTGCGCGGGTCGGGAGGGGGCTTCCAACGGAAACAACGCTGACACGGCCTGATGAGCTCAACGGACTTTGCAGCTTTTGGTTCACATCGCAGTATCTCGAATTTTTCCGTTTCCTTACAGCTAAAAGTTTCCTTATGGAAGCCCCCGCCCTCCCGAAGCAGCGTGGTGCACGCGAAGGAGCACGCTCGGAAGGACGGAAGCGCTCGCTTTGCTCGCTGTCCGCCTAGTTTCATCATCTTAAAAATGGTTCAATCACAAAACTTGTGGGATTGAATAGTTTCGAAGAATAATTCATGTTGTCAAAAAAGAAGACATCCGCTAAGATGTGGAAATGCATATCGACAATGTAAATCCACACAAAGGAATGTCCTCTCCATGGA
>JALEZZ010000028.1 GCA_022773585.1 Selenomonas sp.
CACGCGGCGTTGCTCCGTCAGGCTTGCGCCCATTGCGGAAGATTCCCCACTGCTGCCTCCCGTAGGAGTCTGGACCGTGTCTCAGTTCCAATGTGGCCGTTCATCCTCTCAGACCGGCTACTGATCGTCGACTTGGTAGGCCGTTACCCCACCAACTATCTAATCAGACGCAGACCCATCGTAAAGCGATAGCTTACAAGTAGAGGCCATCTTTAGTCGAGCTTCCATGCGGAAGTTCGACAACATTCGGTATTAGCAGTCCTTTCGGACTGTTGTCCCCATCTTTACGGCAGGTTGTCTACGCGTTACTCACCCGTTTGCCACTCGACTTTCAAAAGCAAGCTTTCAATCGTCTCGTTCGACTTGCATGTGTTAAGCACGCCGCCAGCGTTCGTCCTGAGCCAGGATCAAACTCTCCATATAAGAGAGCCCTTAGCGCTTTAGCGCTTAGGGATATCTTAGTTCGTTGCCATAGGCAACGAACATCCATTCGATATTTTGAGTTGGCTCTCAATTATCTTTTTGGTACGTTGCTACTTTCGTAGCTCCGTAAAGAAATTGCCGATTGCTATGTACATATGTTCGTTCATACCAATCGATGTTTTTGTGATGCTTTCGCATCATCTAACATCTGGCTTTATCATGTGTTGCATGATAATCTACATTGTTTAGTTTTCAAAGAACACCCGCTGTTCGCTCGGCTCTTTTGTGAAGGGCTTTCGTGAATCAGCTTCTATATGATACCTCTCGGGGAACTTCTTGTCAAGAACTTTTTTATTTTCTTTTTGGAAGAACTTTCCGAGGAATCCGTCGTCTGCGGTGCTATGCTCTCGCTGTCTGCCGCCGACTTGCATTATATTACACGGTTTTGATGGCGTTGTCAAGAGTTTTTTGGAGAACTTTACGAAAAACTTTTCGCACCCGCGGAAGATTCTGTCCTGCTCATCGCTTTGTCGTGCAGGGGACTCCTTCCACCGCTTCGCGGTCCCCCTCCCTCTAGAGGGAGGCTGGCTAAAAAGCTCATGTATACTAAAAGCCGCCACGCATCTGCGTGACGGCTGATCTTTCATGGTGGCGGCACAGAGATTTGAACTCCGGACACTGCGGGTATGAACCGCATGCTCTAGCCAACTGAGCTATGCCGCCGGTGGTGGGCAGGGATGGATTCGAACCATCGTAATCCGAAGATGACAGATTTACAGTCTGTTCCCTTTAACCACTCGGGCACCTACCCATGTCTTGTGTTGCAAGAACATGATGTATTATACACGCCGAGGCGAGCATTGTCAAGAATTATTTTCTCCGCATCCAGACAGGGATGTCGGGGAGGTCGAGGCCCTTCGGAGCTGCTGGCTGCTGCGGGGGCACAGGGGCCTGCGCCTGCGGCTGCTGCGGCGCCTGAGGAGCCTGCGGCTGCTGGAAGTGCGACTGATACGTCGGCTGCTGTGGCGGCTGCTGCGGAGCGCTCTTCGCAGGCTGCTGCTTGTGCGGGACGCCGATGGTCTCCGGCTCGTCAAAGCCCGTCGCGATGACGGTGACGCGCACGGTGTCGCCGAGCGTGTCGTCGATGCATGCGCCGAAGATGATGTTGGCATCCACATGGGCAGACTCCTGGATGGTCGTGGATGCCTCGCCGACTTCGTACATTGTGAGGTTGTCTGCCGCACCTGTGATATTGAGCAGGATGCCGCGCGCGCCGTCGAGCTTCGTCTCGAGCAGCGGCGAGTTGACGGCCGCCTGGGCAGCATCGACGGCCGCATTTTCGCCCGAGGCCTCGCCGATGCCCATGAGGGCAGAGCCAGCGTCCGTCATGATGGAGCGCACGTCGGCAAAGTCGAGGTTGATGAGGCCCGGCACGGCGATGAGGTCAGAGATGCCCTTGACGCCCTGGCGCAGGACATCGTCCGCGATGCTGAACGCCTGCGTGATGGGCGTACGCTTGTCGACGACCTGGAGCAGACGGTCGTTCGGAATCGTGATGATGGTATCGACGTGTTTTTTGAGCGCCTCAATACCGGCCTCGGCGCGCTTGCGGCGAATCGGACCTTCAAAAGAGAACGGTTTCGTGACAACGCCGACGGTCAGCGCACCAAGTTCGCGGGCGCATTCTGCCACGACTGGGGCTGCGCCCGTGCCAGTGCCGCCGCCCATGCCGGCCGTGACGAAGACCATGTCGGAGGCGCGCAGGGCTTCGAGGATGTCATCGCGGCTCTCCTGTGCCGCCTTTTCGCCGATTTCCGGGCGCGCGCCAGCGCCGAGGCCGCGCGTGAGCTTTTCGCCAATCTGCATGCGCTTCGGCGCCATGGCGTGGAGGAGCGCCTGCGCATCGGTATTGACGGCGATGAACTCAACGCCCTGCAGGCCGAGCGAAATCATGCGGTTGACGGCATTGCTGCCGCCGCCGCCGACGCCGATGACTTTGATTTTTGCAAACTGATCGACTACGTTATCATCCAATTCAAACACGATAGAAACCCCCATGACTCTATTTCAAATGGCCGTTGCGTTCTGTTTAGGCAATATACACCTTATTGATTTTATCATGGAAATCATCCCATTTCCATAGCTTTCGAAAATTTTATGCTTCTGTATGATGTTTTTTGAGCATCCAGCGGCGCAGAAGCGCGAGATTTTTGAAGATGCGGAAGCCGAACGCAAGCAGGGCGACGTAGTAGAGGTCGATGCCGAGTTTGTCGCCGAGAAAGACGAGGAACGCTGCCATGAGGGCATTCGAGAAAAAGCCGCTGATGAAGACTTCGTTGTCAAATTTTTCCCATGCTGCTGCGCGCAGGCCGCCAAAGACGGCGTCGAGCGCGGCGAGAATCGCGACAGAGAAGTATTTCGCAAGCGCGAACGGCACGAGCACGGGGCTCAGGAAGCCGATGGCGAGGCCGACGAGGAGGCCGAGGACGGGCAGGATCATTTCGCGGCCTCCTTCTTTTCCGTTTCATGGGCATACGTGTAGTTCAGTGTGCCCTCAAACGGCGGGATATAGACGTCGTCCGAAGATTCGATCTCGAGCTCGATACCCCAGACTTTGAGCGTCTCGGCGACGCCGCCGCGCATCTTGAGCGCCTGCGAAAGCGACGCCTGGTCGCCGATCGCGCGGACTTCGAACGGAGGCGCCGAGCGCACGTTGTTGACGGAGAGTGTCGGGCCTGCGCAGCGGATCTCGGACGTGCCCGTGAGACGCTGGCCGTTGACAGAAATGGCTTCGGCTCCGGCCGCACGGAGCTCGTTGATGACTTTCAAAAGGTCGTCATCATGGATGAGGTAGAGGTTCGGATCCTCGCCTTTCTTCGCCTTGACGCTGCTGTCGTCGAGGCGCACGATGACGCCGGGGCCTGTGAGCGCCGTGAGGCCCGCGCGCATGCGGACGGTCTCGTCGCCTGCCGCACCACCGTCCTCTTGTGCGGAGCGCAGCGCTTCCTTGAGCTGGTCGCGTTCTTTTTCCGTCTCAGCGAGGCGTGCGGAGAGGTCTTCGACGCGCTGGAGCGAGACGGAGGCGTCACGGCTGCTCGTCGTCTTGCACTGGACGGCAATCATGAAGCCCAGGAGGACGCAGACGAGCGCAATCGACCAGCTGCCTTTGCGGATGTGTTGCATGGTGTTTTCCTTTGTACTTATTCGGTGATTTCGTCGGTGGTTTCGGGCGCTTTCAGCGGCTGCTTGAGCTTGATGACCGGACTCGTGTAGCTGAAATCAACGTATTCGACGGGATAGGGCGTCGCCTTCTGGTCGTCGAGGAAGCCTTTCGTGAGCTTCGCCTTTTCATCGAGGCGGTCGAGCGCCCCAAGGCGAATCTGGACGGAGCCCGTCGTATAGGCGACGACGTAGTCCGGCCGCAGCATGGCGATTTCAGAAATCTGGCTCATGGCGCTCTCGGGCAGCTGGCCGAGGAAGTAGAGGATGTCCACGGCTGACTGGTCGCCGATGTCGTCGCCGACGTATTTCTCTTTGAGATTGAATCCGGTGATCAGCGGAATCTGCATGTTCGCGAGGCTCTTGTGCACGGCGAGGATCTTGCCCGTATGGTCGAGGTCGGCGTAACCGTAGTCGGTCGCAATCGTCGCGAGCGGCCGGCGCTCGGTGATGTGGACGGCGAGCGTGACCGGCAGCACGCGGCGCACCTGCGCATCCTCGATGCGGAGATCCTGTTTGAGGCGGCTCGTGACTTCGTCGGTCTTCAAAGAAAAGAGCGGCTCGCCGCGATGGATGCCGGCAATGTTTGCGATGTCGGTGTCCTTGAGATAGCTCGCGCCGTCGAGTTCGATGCGCTGGAGCGTGAAAATCGGAGAGTAGACGAGGAGCACCATGACGGCCGCGATGACGGCAAGGAAGCCGCCGCCCTTGAGGATGCGGCGGGGACTGCGACGCTGGCGGCGCGGGGGAATGGGTGTATCGGGCATAGGTACTCCTCCTTTCATATTCAGGATCCCTCAATGAGGGAGGCTAATCTTCAAGTTATTTTTTATATCCCGCCATCTCCAAGATTTTTTCGCAGAGCTCAGGGAATTCGACGCCCATCGCGCGGCCGGCGTCGGGGACGAGGGAGAGCTCGGTCATGCCGGGGACGGAGTTGACTTCGATGACATAGGGAGTCTCATCTTCGCCGAGCATCATGTCGACGCGCGCGACGCCCTTGCAGCCGCAGGCCGTGAATGTCTTCACCGCGAGGTCCTGGATTTCCTTCGTCTTTTCGGCGGACACAGGCGCCGGGATGATGTGGTGCGAAGCGCCTTTCGTGTACTTGCTGTCGTAGTCGTAGCGGCCGGATTCCGTCGTGATCTCGATGATTGGGAAGGCCTGCTTCTCCTCTTCGTTGCCCCAGACGGCGACGGTGAGTTCGCGGCCCTTGATGAACTGCTCGACGAGGACTTCGTCGTTGTACTCGAAAGCATCCTTGAGCGCTTTCTGGAGGTCGGCGCTCTGTTCGACGATGTAGACGCCGATGGACGAGCCCTGTGAAGCGGCTTTGACGACGACGGGCAGGCCGAACTCGCTTTCGATTTCCGCGGCGAGGTCGCGCTTCATTTCAAACGCATGATACGTATGGGAGCGCGGCGTCGAGATGCCCTCGGCGACGAAGACGCGCTTCGAGGCTGCCTTGTCCATCGTGATGGCGGCGGCGAGCACGCCCGAACCCGTGTAAGGGATGCCGAGCATGTCAAGCGTGCCCTGGATCAGGCCATCTTCGCCGAATTTGCCATGCAGCGCATTGAAGACGATAGCCGGGTTCTCCTTGCGGATTTCTTCGGCGAACGTCTCGGGATGGAGTTCCATCGGGACGGCGTTGTAGTTCTTGGATTTCAGGGCGTTCAGGATGGCCGTGCCGGTCTGGCGGGAAATGGCCGCTTCGGTGGACGTGCCGCCCATGATGACGACAATTTTATCGTTTTTCATGAAAGAAAGTTCTCCTATCTCTTGTTTATTTCTTCAGCATCGCGACGAGTTCTTCGCTCGTCTTGTAGATGTCGCCGGCGCCCATCGTCATGACGAGGTCGCCATCCTGGGCGAGTTCCTTGAGCTTTGCGGCAACGTCTTCACGCTTCGGGATGTAGATGACATTTGCACCGGTCTGGCGCTCGACTTCCTGTTTGATGGTCTCGCCGCTGATGCCCGGAATCGGAGCTTCGCCGGCCGCGTAGACGTCGGTCAGCACGAGGATGTCGGCATCGACGAACGCCTTGCCGAATTCTTCATGCAGCAGCTGCGTGCGCGAGTAGCGGTGCGGCTGGAACGCGCAAATCAGGCGTTTCGGATTCGTCTCTTTCGCAGCCTTGAGCGTCGCGGCGATTTCCGTCGGATGATGCGCGTAGTCGTCGACGACCCAGATGCCCTGTTCGTGGCCTTTCGTCTGGAAGCGGCGCTTCGCGCCGTGGAACGCGGCGAGGCCCTTGGCCATCTGGGCAAACGGCACGCCGATGGAGAGGCCCGTCACGATGCAGGCCATCGCATCGAGCACGTTGTGGCGGCCCGGGATGTTCAGCGTGACATGGCCGAGCTTTTCCTCGCCATGATAGACGTCGAACTGGATGCCCTTGCCCGCCGCGCGGATGTCTTTTGCCTGATAATCAGCAGGTTCGTCGATGGCGTAGGAATAGTATTTGCGGTCGATGGTCTTCGCGATGTCGCGGAGGTTCTTGTTTTCGAAGCAGAGCACGGCATAGCCGTCCTGCTCGGCTGTGTTCTCGATGAACTGGCGGAATGCCTTGATGATGTTCTCCATCGTGCCGTAGTGATCCATGTGGTCGTCTTCGACGTTCGTGACGACGGCGATGTAGGGATGGAGCTTCAGGAACGTGCCGTCGCTTTCATCGGCCTCGGAGACGAGGTAGTCGCCCGTGCCGACTTTCGCATTCGTGCCGAGGTCGGGCACTTCGCCGCCGACGACGATCGTCGGGCTGACGCCGGCGGCGTCGAGCGTGACGCCGAGCATGGAGGTCGTCGTCGTCTTGCCATGTGAGCCAGCGACGGCGATGCCCTTGTACTCGTTGACGAGCGCAGCGTTGATGTCGGAGCGGTGGAGCTTCTGGATGCCGAGGTCGCGTGCTGCGAGGACTTCGGGGTTGTCATACGGGATGGCGGACGAAACGACGATGGCGTCAGCGCCGCGCACGTTCTCGGCTTTCTGGCCGCCGAGCGAAACTTTTGCGCCAAGCTGTTCGAGTGCCTCGATGACGCCCGAGCTGCTGCGGTCGGAGCCCGTGACGTCGTAGCCGAGCTCGCAGAGGACTTTGGCGAGCGGGCTCATGCCGGCGCCGCCGATGCCGACGAAATGGACATGCTCGATGCCCTTGAGTTCTTTCAGTGCTTTTTTCACGATATATTTCCTCATTTCTTCTGCATGTCGAGCACCATCTGCGCGATGGTGTCAGCCGCCTCGGGACGGCCCATCTTGCGGCTCGCCGCCGCCATCTTTTCGAGCTTGCCCTGCTCGCTGAAGAGCTCCATCAAAACGCTGCCGAGGCGCTCGCTCGTGAGTTCGCGGTCGAGGATCATGCGCGCGGCCCCCGCTTCTTCGCAGGCGCGCGCGTTGTGCTCCTGATGGTTTTCCGCCGCATAGGGATACGGCACGAGGATGGCCGGGATGCCGCGCGCTGTGAGCTCGGCGAGGCCCGTCGCGCCCGCGCGGAAAATCGCGAGGTCGGCCATGGCCATGGCCTGCGGCATGTCGTAGAGATACGGCTTCACCTGGATGTGCGGCGCGTTTTCGAGATGGACACCCGCGTCCTTCATGCGCTCGATCTGGAGCTCGTACTCCGCCTTGCCCGTTGCATGGAGGAACTGGACTTCGGGATGGTTCTGTGCCTCTTTGAGCACGCCGACCATCGCGCGGTTCAGGCTGCGCGCGCCGCGGCTGCCGCCCGAGACGAGCACGACGGGCTTGTCCGCGGAAAAGCCATAGGCCTTGAGCCCGTCCTCGCGGCGTGCCGTCAGCACTTCGCGGCGGATGGGGTTGCCGGTGAATGTCGTCTTTTCCGCTGGGAAAAGCCTCACGGCCTCTTCCGTGCCCGCCGCGATTTTCGTGACGAAGCGCGAAAGAATCTTGTTCGTGATGCCCGGCACGACGTTCTGCTCCTGAATGAGCGTCGGCACGCCCGCGAGGCTCGCCGCGAGCAGAATCGGCCCGCAGACATAGCCGCCCGTACCAATGGCCGCGTCAGGGTGGAACGATTTCACAACGTGGCGCGCTTTCGCGACGCCGAGCATGGCTTTCGCCGCGCGGCGGACGTTGTCAAATGTGAAATGGCGCTCGAAACCCTGCAGGTCGATGGTCTCGAACGGCAGGCCCTCTTTCGGGATGATGTCCGCTTCGAGGCCGCGCTTCGTGCCGACGTAGAGGAACTTCGCGTCGGGGACGCGCTGCTGGAGCGTGCGGATCAGCGTGATGGCCGGATAGATGTGGCCGCCCGTGCCGCCGCCCGAAACGATGATGTTCATGCATGTCCTCCGTCTTTTTCCACGAGGTCTTCGGGGAGCTCGATCTTGCCCGGCAGCGCGCAGACGAGCCGCTTGAAGTCGCGGCCGCGGTGCGCCATGTCGGAGTACATGTCAAAGCTGGCGCAGGCCGGCGACAGCAGCACGACCTGCCCCGCGATGGCGATGGCATGCGCGAACTGCACGGCCTGCGGCATCGAGTAGCCCGCCGCGTAAATCTGGTCTTCGGGGAAGCCGGCCGCCGCCGCCGCATCGCGGAAGCGCACGGAGGCGTCGCCGATCAGGATCAGCGCATCGCAGCGCTCCTTGACCTTCGCCATGAAGTCCGTGAGGTCGGTCTTCTTGTCGTCGCCGCCCGCAATCAGCACGATGTGGCCGGGGAACGTCTCGAGCGCCTTGATGGCCGAGTCCGTGTTCGTGGCTTTCGAATCATTGTAGTATTTGACGCCGTCGACTTTTGCAAAGTATTCGATGCGGTGTTCGACGCCGACGAATTTCCGCAACACAGGCTTCATGGCCTCGGGCCCGCAGCCCGCGAAATAGGCCATGGCGATGGCCGCGAGCGCGTTCTCGACGTTGTGCGGTCCCTTGATGCCGAGCTCGTCCACCGTCACGAACGGGATGGTCTTGCCCTCCCAGCGCAGCGTCAGCATGTCGCCGTCGAGCACCACGCCCTCGTCGAGGCTCTGCGTGCGGCTGAAATAGCAGACGCGGACGCCTGCAGGCACGCGTTCTTTCATGCCACGCACGCGCTCGTCGTCATAGTTCAGCACGACGAAATCGCCAGCGCCCTCGTGCGCGAAAATCCGCTCCTTCATGGCCTGATAGACGTCCATCGAACCGTGGCGGATGATGTGGTCGGGCGTGACGTTCAGCACGGCCGAGACATGCGGATGGAAATACTGCGTCGCCTCCATCTGGAAGCTCGAAATCTCCGCGGCCATCGCGCCGTCCGCGCCGATGTGGTCAGCCACGAGCGAGAGCGCGATGCCGATGTTGCCGCCGACGCCCGTCTTGTCCTTGCCGTATTTCGTTTCGAGCAGGCGGCCTAAAAGCGTCGTCGTCGTCGTCTTGCCATTCGTACCTGTCAGGGCGAAGAATGGCGACTGCGCGATGTCCTGCGCGAGCTCGACTTCGCTCGCAACGCGGATGCCTTTCTGGTACGCCGCCTGCACGAGCGGGATGCGCACGGGCACGGCCGGCGCGACGACGACGAGGTCGATGCCCTCAAGCAGCGCTTCCGTCTGCGGGCCGAAGACGAGGCGGACGCCGAGTTTCTTCATCGGCTCGAAATCAAACGGCAGGTCCTTTTCCGCTTTCGCATCCGAGAGCGTGACGGCGGCACCATATTTCCGGCCGATTTCCGCCGCCGCAAACCCGCTGACACCCGCGCCGATGACGAGCATGTGTTTTGCCGTGAATGACATATTTATCGTTTCCCTTCTAAATTCAAGGCATCAAAGACAATCCTGCGACGCTCGCGAGCAGGCCGACGAGCCAGAAGACGGTGACGACTTTCCACTCGGACCAGCCGCCGAGCTCGAAGTGATGATGAATCGGGCTCATGCGGAACACGCGCTTGCCCGTCGTCTGGAACGAGATGACCTGGATGATGACGGAGAGCGCTTCGCAGACAAAGACGAAGCCGATGACGACGAGCAGGAGCTCCGTATGCGTCAGGATGCCGACGGCCGCGAGAGCGCCGCCGAGGGCGAGGCTGCCCGTGTCGCCCATGAAGACCTTCGCCGGATGCGCATTGAAGCGCAGGAAGCCGAGGCACGCCGCGGCGATGGCCACGCAGAACAATGCGAGGTCGGGATGGCCCGAAAGCACAGAGACGACGGCGAACGCGCTGCCCGCAATCGCCATTTCGCCCGAAGCGAGGCCGTCGAGACCGTCCGTGAGGTTCACGGCGTTCGACGTGCCGACGAGCACGAAGAGCACGAGCGGATAGTAGAGCCAGCCGAGGTCGATGTCGATATTCGCCCCCGGGATCCAGATGCCCGTGTCGATGCCGAGCACCTGTGTGCCGATGTACATTGTGACGACGGCGATGAGGATCTGGCCCGCGAGCTTCTGACGGGCTTTGAGGCCGAGGTTGCGCTTCTTGACGACCTTGATGTAGTCGTCGAGGAAGCCGAGCACGAAATGGCCGAGCATGATAAAGAGCGCCAAAAGAACCTCCGTGCTCCACGGCGCGGCTACGAGCGTCGCGAGCGTAATGCCGCCGATAATCATGATGCCGCCCATCGTCGGCGTGCCGCTCTTTGCCTGATGGCTCTTCGGACCTTCCTCGCGGATACTCTGGCCGAACTTGAGCTTATGAAGTTCAGGGATGAAGAACGGCCCCGTCAGGAGCACGAAGCCCGCGGCGACGACAGCCGCGATGATGACTTGCTGTAACATGGATTCCACCTTATAACAACTTGATAATTTCTTCCATCTTCATGCCGCGCGAGCCCTTGAACAGGACGGCGTCGCGGGGCTGGAGGATGCGGTGCAGGATGTCGGCCGCTTCCTCGTGCGAGCTTGCGCGGTAGACATCCTTCATGCCTGCCGCCTCGGCGCCGTTCGCGATTTCCTCGCCCATTTCGCCGCGCGTGACGAGCGCGGCAAAGCCATGCTCCGCAACCTCGCGGCCGACGGCGCGGTGCGCGTCCACGGAAATGGCGCCGAGTTCGAGCATGTCGCCGAGCACGGCGACCTTGCGGCCTTTCGTGAGCTCCGACAGCGTCTCGATGGCCGCCTTCATGGACATCGGGCTCGCGTTGTAGGCGTCGTTGATGACATGATAGCCCTTGACATCCTCGACCTCGAAGCGCATCTTCGTCGCTTCGAGGTGCGTGAGGCCCGTAGCAATTTCCGCCGGCGTCTCGCCCATCGCGAAACCGCAGGCAATCGCCGCGAGCGCGTTCTCGACATTGTGGCGGCCGACCATGGCCACCGTGTAGGCATGCGTCTCGCCCGCAAACGTCACATCAAACGTCGTCGTACTGCCGTCCGTCTGGACGCTATCGCCCTTGACATTCGCCGGATGGTCGAGGCCGAACGTCAGCACGCGCACGCCTTTCTTCGCTTTCGTGCGCATGCGCGCGACATATTCATTATCGGCATTGAGGATGACCGTGCCGCCCTCAGGAATCGCCTCGACGAGCTCACTTTTGGCTTTTGCAATATTCTCAAGCGAGCCCAAAAGCTCCATATGCGTCTCGCCGACATTCGTGACAATGCCGATGGACGGTGCGGCCATCGGCGCCATCGCCTCAATCTGGTGGAAGCCGCGCATGCCGATTTCGACGACGGCCGCCGTATGCGTGTCATTGAGGCCGAGGAGCGTCATCGGCAGGCCGATTTCATTGTTGAAATTCGCCTGCGTCTTGAGCACGGGGCCGCGCGCCGACAGCACGGCCGCCGTCAGGTCTTTCGTCGTCGTCTTGCCGTTCGAGCCCGTGATGGCGACGACGGGGATGTCGAATTTTTCGCGCCACGCATGCGCGAGCTGCTGGTAGGCGCGGAGCGTGTCAGGGACGGTAAAAACGTCCGCGCCCGCGATTTTATCGTACTTTTCCGCAGGGCACTCCGTGCTGACGACGACGCCCTTCGCGCCTTTTTCCACGGCCTCGGCCGCGAAATCTTCGCCATTGAAGCGCTCGCCTTTCAGCGCGATGAAGAGCACGCCTTCCGTGATTTTTCGCGTATCGGTGACGATGTCCGTGAACGCGCGGATTTCCGGCTCGGCATGGGCGGCTTTCGCCTTTGTGGCGACGAGGAAGTCTCGAACTTCAAAGGATGGCATTTAGGCGTTCTCCTTTCCGAGCTTCTTCGCAATCGCCGCGCGCGCCTGCTCGCGGTCGTCGAAATGAATCGTCTTGTCCTTCAGGATCTGGTAGTCCTCATGGCCCTTGCCGAGGATGACGACGATGTCATCCGTCTCGGCGAGCTCGATGGCGCGGAAAATCGCCTCGTGGCGGTCAGGAATGAGCTCGTGATGCTTGGAGCCGATTTTCTCCTTGACACCGGCCTCAACCTCAGCGAGGATGGCGTTCGGGTCTTCCGAGCGCGGGTTGTCGCTCGTCGCGATGACGACGTCGGCGAGCTCGGCCGCGAGGCGTCCCATGATCGGGCGCTTCGTGCGGTCGCGGTCGCCGCCGCAGCCGAAGACTGCGATGATCTTGCGCTTCGCGATTTCGCGCGCCGTCTTCAGCACGTTCTCGACACCGTCCGGCGTATGCGCGTAGTCGACGATGACCGCGAAATCCTGCCCGCCCTTGACGAGCTCGAAACGGCCCGGCACGGCCGTGAAGTTTTCGAGCACGGCGCGGATATGCTCGGGCGCGATGTGCTCAGCCAGTGCCGCACCGACGGCGCTCATGACATTGTAGACATTGAAGATGCCCGTGATATGGAGCGCAAGCTGCATTTTGCCAAACGAGCTATGATTCAGCGTGAAATGCGCACCGTCCGCCCGCACGTCGATGTCCGTCGCGCGCAGGTCGGCGTTTTCCGCATGGATGCCGTATGTCAGATGACCGCAGGACGCATGGTCGAGCATCGTCTGGCCTGCCGCATCGTCGATGTTGACGACGGCCGTCTTGCCCTGCTTCGCGCCCGCCTCGCTGACGTGCTCGAAGAGCTTCGCTTTCGCGAGCTTGTAGTTTTCCATCGTCTTGTGGTAGTCGAGATGATCCTGCGTGAGATTCGTAAAGACCGCCGTGTCGAACTCGATGCCCGCGACGCGGTTCTGGTCGAGCGCATGCGACGAGACCTCCATGACGACATAGTCCATGCCCTTCGCCTTCATGAGCGCGAGCGTGTTCTGGAGTTCGACGACGTCCGGCGTCGTGTTGTGAATCGGCAGCACCTCGTCCTCGATCATGATCTGGATCGTGCCGATCAGGCCGACTTTCTTGCCTGCATGGCGCAGGATCGCGCGCGTGAGGTAGCTCGTCGTCGTCTTGCCATTCGTGCCCGTGATGCCAATGACGCGCATCGAGCGCGCCGGATAATCATGGAAAAACGGCACCATCGCGTCGAGCGCGGGCTGGAGCTCCGGCACGACGAGCTTTGCGACGCCCTCGGGCACCTCGGCATCCTTGCGCGTCGTCAGCACGGCGGCAGCGCCCTGCTTGACCGCCTGCGGGATGAACTTGTGCCCGTCGACATGCACGCCCGGAATGGCGACGAACAGCGTCCCCGCCTCCACCTTGCGCGAATCGTGCTGGATGCTCGTGATTTCTTTATCAACACCTACGACCTCGGCGCCCGGAACGAGCGCAGCGAGCTGGCTGAGTTTCTTCATGGATGTGGTCCTCCCAGATTTATTACTAGCTGATACTAAATGGAGCCGTCCTTCATTATATATCGGATGGACGGAATTTAATAGAGGGAAAATGACCCGATGTTGTAAAAAATGCCCGAAATGGCACCGAACCGTCATGATATGAAAAAAAGCTGCTGCAAATCCGATGCAACAGCTTTGATTTCTTCATTGTTTCTGCGCCTTCGCGTTGTGCGTGAAGTAGACGTTCTCCGGCACTTCCATGCCGAGGCTGCTCGTCGCGATGTCCTTGATGCGGCGCGGCGATTTCAGCTTCGCGATGTCGATTTTGAGGCGCTCATTCTCCTGTTCGATGGCTTCCGCTTTCTGCTGCGTCTCCACGAGCGTGTAGCCGCGGTTCGCGCTGATGCCTGCACGCGCCGTCACGGCCATCGCGAGCACCGCGACAATCAGGAACAGCCACTTGCAGCGCGAGCGCAGGCGCTCGTCGAGCATGACGAGCGGGCGCGGCGGGCGTTTCGGGCGCGGCGGGGGAGCGACGGGCTCCTCGTATTCTTCATAATATTCCTTTCGGAGTCTCGCTGGCATCAGGCCGCACCCCCTTCCTCAAAAGAGGGCAGCTTTTCTGCCACGCGGAGCTTTGCGCTCTTCGCGCGCGAGTTCTCCGAAAGCTCGTGCTTCCCGGCCTTGCGGCCTTTCACGAGCAGCTTGACCTCGGGATGATGATGGCAGACGCAGACCGGGAGCTCCGGCGGGCAGATGCAGCCGCGCGCGAGTTCGCGGAGCGTATTCTTCGCGATGCGGTCTTCGAGCGAATGGAATGTGATGATGACGAGCCGCCCGCCAGGCGCGAGATGCGCGGCCGCCGCCCGGAATGCTCCTTCGAGGATGCCGAGCTCGTCATTGACCTCGATGCGGATGGCCTGGAAGATGCGCTTCGCGGGATGGCCGTTTTCTGCACGGCGCACGGCCTTCGGCACGGCCTTGCAGACGATGTCGACGAGCTCGCCCGTCGTCTCGACAGGCTTTTCCTTGCGCGCGTCCACGATGAACTTCGCGATGCGCCGCGCCCAGCGCTCCTCGCCGTAGTCATGGAAGATGCGGTCGAGATCATCCTCGCTGTACGTATTCACAACGTCATAGGCCGAGAACTTTGCCGTCTCGTCCATGCGCATGTCGAGCGGCGCGTCCTGCATGTACGAAAAGCCGCGCTCCGCCGTGTCAAGCTGGTGCGACGAAACGCCGAGGTCGAACAAGACGCCATCGACGACCGGCGCATCCACGCGCCCGAGAATGTCATCGAGATGGCGGAAATTGTCGTGCACGATGTCGATTTTGCAGGGAAAGCCTGTGAGCCGCTCTTTCGCGGCTGCGATGGCCTCCTCATCCTGATCGATGCCGATGAGGCGGCCCTGCGCCGAAAGGAGGGACGCGATGCGCGAAGAATGCCCCGCGCCGCCGAGCGTGCAGTCCACGTAGACGCCGTCGGGCTTGACGGCGAGACCGTCAATGACTTCTTCCGGCATCACGCTGACGTGATGAAACGAGATATGTTCTGTCGTATGAGCCACACGCTCACCTCCTTTGAATTAAATGCCGAGCCCCGTCAGTGTCGCGGCGATGGCCGTGACGTCGGGCTCGACTTCGTCCGTGTACGCCTGCCAGCGCTCGCGGCTCCAGACCTCGATGCGGCTGTCCGTGCCCGTCAGCACGACATCCTGCCGCAGTGTGATGCCCGCGTAGTTTCGCAAGTTGGCGGGCACGAGGAAGCGCCCCTGCTTGTCGCACTCGAGCGTCCGCGCACTCGCGAAAAAGAACCGGGCGAGCGCCCGGGCCTCCGGCTTCACGAGCGGCAGCGTGCGGAGCTTTGCCGCCAGGGCATCCCACTCCGCCTGCGCATAGAGGAACAGGCAGCGGTCGAGCCCCTTCGTGATGACGAACGAGACGCCGAGCTCCGAACGGAAATCGGCCGGCAGGATGACGCGCCCTTTCGCATCAATCGCATGGGTATATTCCCCCATGAACATCCTGCTTCACCACCTCGCTGCCACCAAGTGACACTTCTCCCCACAATTCACCACTTTAATATATTCTTTTTATAGCAGAAAGTTCCTGCCTATGCAAGAGGAAAAAGAAAAAAAGACATCTTCAACGCATTCTGCTATAGTAGAAGATGCCTGCGAGAGGGGGGATGACAATGGAAAACATATTTTCACTCAAGGTCAAAGATGCAGCCGAGAAAGGGCTGGAACTCGCCGATGAAATCTGGTGCTGCAAGCATCCGGGCGAGCCTGTCCGAAAAGATGACAGCGAATATCTGTCATGGGTTCGTTCGACGCCGCTGTTCCTGCAAGCAACGATAGATGCCGGCCTGGGCGATCTGGATGCCATCTTCGAAATGCCGACGCCAGATGGCGGATACGTCGACGTGGTGCTGGCAGGAAGCGACTGCCGGCAGCCAGCAGGGAACCGTCTGCTGCTGGTGGAACTGAAGCAGTGGTCTTCCTTCGAGCCGCTCGACGATGCCAGCTACGCAGGCGTCCATACGGAAACGGGCGTCCGCGAACGCAAACATCCTGTCGCACAGCTCTTGGATTATATGGAAAGCCTCGAAAACTGCCATCGCGGATTTTATCATCATCCAGAAACCGAGATGGCAGCTCTGGCCTTCCTGCCTGCCCTCAAACATCCATCCAGCATATTCTCCGGCGCATATCATATCTGGAAAAACGCCGGGGTCGATGTGTATGCCAAAAACAGCGAACCCGCATTGCGGAAACGCCTGCAAACGTATTTCTCCGGCTGCACGAGTTCGCAGGAGTTCCTGCAAATCATCGACGACTGCGGCTACGTCATGGGAGCGGCTGGCTTCGAAGGATTGAAATCCGTGATGGAACGCAGAGAAAACGCATCGATGGTCATGGATCAGCAACCGATTGTCGATGAGATTGCATACCACCTGAAACGTCAGCATCCGGCACTCATCGTGATTTCCGGCGGCCCCGGCACAGGAAAAACCATCATCGGCATGCACTTCATCTACGATTACGCAAACATCGGCGTGTTTCAAAAACAGGCATTTTAGGTTGACACTTCCAATAAAAACAGCATAAAGCAACACCCCCATATGAGAATAATCGTCGTTTAATTTTCACTTTTGTATATGCAATTATGCCGCTTTGCGACGATTCCAAGA
>JALEZZ010000010.1 GCA_022773585.1 Selenomonas sp.
AGTTAGTTAAAAATCCGAAGGATTTTTAACATCCTTCAGCAGACGAACCTAGAATGTTCGATTGTTTCGTTTTTCTGTATAGTTTTGAGAGAACAGAAAAGTTCTTTCATAGATATCCGGTGATGATGCCTGGATGGTTCCACCTGTTCCCATTCCGAACACAGTAGTTAAGCATCCAGAGGCCGAAAGTACTTGCCTGGTGACGGGCTGGGAGGATAGGAAGTTGCTGGTCGAAGTTCAAAGCACTCGCAAATGCGGGTGCTTTTTTCGTATAAGAATTTCGCGCAAACTTTTCAGTTTCATCCAACACCTTCTAAATAACCGTCACAATGCAACTTAAAACCCCTGCCGTATACTTTTCCCATCAAAAGTTACAGGGGATGATTGATATGAAGCTTTCACGCAAGAAAGCAGCACATGCCGTGCTCGCCTGGACGCTCACGCTGGCACTTGCCGCACCAGCAGTCGGTACGACGGCTTTTGCCGCGACCGACAGCACGACGCAGACGCAGCAGACGACGGACACGCAGAGCCAGCAGCCGCCACAGCCACCGCAGGGCGCGCAGAATGGACAGCCGCCGATGGGCCCGCCGCCGGATGGCTCGACGCCTCCGGGGCCTCCACCAGATGGTTCCACGCCTCCGGGGCCGCCGCCAAGCGGGCAGGCTCCGAACGGCCCGCAGGGGCAGCCGCCGCAGGGAGGCCCGGGCCAGCAGCAGGGGAAGTCGGCTTCGGAGCTCACGGCGGCGAAGGTCGTGGATGGCACGCAGGCGACGCTTTCGGGCGAGACGTATGATGCGACGGAGACGGACGCGAATGCGGTGCTCGTGCGAAATGGCGGCACGCTTGCGCTCTCAGAGGCAACGCTCTCGAAGACGGGGGATTCTTCGAGCGCCGATGCTTCGAATTTCACGGGGCAGAACGCCATCTTCCTCGCGGCGGACAGCACGGCCACGCTTTCGAATCTGACGCTGACGTCAGACGCGGATGGCGCGAATGCGGTCTTTGCGACGGGCTCCCAAGCGAAGGTCACGGCGAAACATCTCAAGATCCATACGAAGAACAATTCGTCGCGCGGCCTCGATGCGACGTATGACGGCACGATCGAGGCACAGGATGTGGATATCACGACGGAGGGCGCACACTGCGCGGCTCTCGCGACGGATCGCGGCGAGGGCACGGTGACGGTGCATGATGGCACGTTCGCGACGAGCGGACAGGGCAGCCCGAATGTTTATTCAACGGGAAACATCTCGGTGTATAACTCCAAAGGCAAGGCGACGGCCAGCGAGATCGCCGTCGTCGAGGGCAAGAATTCCATCGTCCTCGATGGCGTCGATCTCACAGGTTCAAAGGATCACGGCGTCATGCTCTATCAGAGCTTTTCTGGTGATGCCGGTGTCGGCGAGGCGAGCTTCTCCGCCAAGGATTCGACGCTCCGGAATCTCTCGGATGGTCCGATGTTCTTCGTGATGAACACGAAGGCGAAGGCGAGCCTGGAGAATGTCGAGCTGCAGCAGGCGGGCAGCGTGCTCGTGAAGGTCGCGGCAGGCCGTTGGGGAACGACGGGATCCAACGGCGGCGACTTCACACTGAGTGCAAAGCAGCAGGTGCTCACGGGCGACGTGAAAGCGGATGCCCTTTCGAGTATCGCGCTGCAGCTTGGCGAAGCGGCTGACTACGAGGGTGCGTTCAACGCGGAGGATACCGCGAAGAATGCGGCGATCACCCTCGCAGCGGCCGCCAAATGGACGATGACGTCCGATGCCTACGTCACGACAATCGAGGACGCGGCAAAGGACTATGAAAATATCGCGTCGAACGGCCACAACATCTACTACGATGCGGCCGCCGACACGGCGCTCGGCGGCAGGACGTATGCGCTCCCAGGAGGAGGAAAATTGCTGCCGAAGAAGTAACTCACAAGACATGTGGATAACTTTTCGAAAATCCTTCGAACCTTTGCGGGTTCGGAGGATTTTTTCGTACTTATCCACAATATCCACAGAAAAGAATGCACCGCCTGTGGATAAAGGGGACACCTGTCCCCCTTCATCCCTGATTTTTTTCTGGAAGATTTTTTGCGAAAGATATTGACAAAGTACGACGGGGTTGGTAGTATATAGACATGGAACTGATACCACATTGATTCAAAGGTCATCCAAAATTTTTCAGGGAATCATCAAGAGAAACGTTCTTTTGCAGATGGAGGTAGGAACATGAAAGACATTCGTCTGGACAGCCCGCTCGAAGGCGAGCTCATTCCGCTCAGCGACGTCCAGGATCCGGTGTTCGGCAGCGGTGCGATGGGGAGCGGCGCGGCCGTCAAGAACCCGAAAGGCAAGGTCTACGCACCGTTCGATGGCGAGATCACGGTGTTCTTCGAAACGAAGCATGCCATCGGCATGAAGTCGACGGACGGCGTTGAAATCCTCATCCATGTCGGCATGGATACGGTGAAGCTCAAGGGCCAGCATTTCACGGCGAAGGCAGCGCAGGGCGACACGGTCAAGAAAGG
Source organism: Selenomonas sp. (assembly GCA_022773585.1). GTDB lineage: Bacteria > Bacillota > Negativicutes > Selenomonadales > Selenomonadaceae > Selenomonas_C. The sequence continues at coordinate 2,519 of JALEZZ010000010.1, forward strand.
CCAGCTGCTCCTCGAGTTCGATCCGGAAGCCATCGCAGCGGCCGGCTATGAGACGACGACGCCGGTCGTCGTGACGAATGCCGCGGAGTTCGGCGACATCACGATCGCGCTCGGCGACAAGACGGTCACGGCAAAGGCCGCGGCTGAAGAAGAAGCGGCTCCGGCAGCTGCCTCCGCTCCTGCCGAAGACCATGAGTACGACAACCTCCCGGACGAGCAGCGCGTGGCAAAGCTCATCTGGAAGTACGTCGGCGGCAAGGACAATGTCCGCAACGCCGAGCATTGCGCGACGCGCCTGCGCCTCATCATCAACGACAAGTCGAAGATCGATGAGAAGGCCATCGAGAACATCGACGGCGTCAAAGGCCAGTTCTTCGCAGCGGCCCAGTACCAGATCATCCTCGGCACGGGCTTTGTCGACAAGGTTTTTGACGAGTTCATCAAGGGCACGAACTTCTCCGGCGTGAGCAACAAAGAGGAAGCTTATGCGCAGATGTCCACGGTGCAGAAGATTTCCCGCACGCTCGGCGATGTCTTCGTCCCGATCATCCCGGTCCTCGTTGCCACCGGTCTTTTCATGGGCCTGCGCGGCGCGTGCCAGGCGCTCGGCCTTGAGTTTTCCAAGAACGTCCTGACGATGAGCCAGGTCCTGACGGACACGGCGTTCATCTTCCTGCCGTCGCTCGTCTGCTGGTCGACGATGAAGCGCTTCGGCGGCACGCCGGTCATCGGCATCGTCCTCGGCCTCATGCTCGTCGCTCCGCAGCTCCCGAACGCATGGGCAGCGATCCCGGGCGGCGCACAGGCCCCGCTGATGATGGACATCTTCGGCTTCGAGGTTCCGGTCGTCGGCTATCAGGGCTCGGTCCTGCCGGCCCTCGTCCTCGGCATCTTTGGTGCGAAGCTCCAGAAATGGCTGAAGACGTTCGTTCCTGACATCATCGACCTCATCGTCACGCCGTTCCTCACGCTCTTCATCGGCATGATTGTCGGCCTGCTCATCCTCGGCCCGATCATGCACGGCATCGAGACGGCTGTCTTCGGCGCCGTCCAGGCGTTCCTCGAACTTCCGTTCGGCATCGGCGGCCTCGTCGTCGGCGGCCTCCAGCAGGTCATCGTCGTGTTCGGCGTCCATCACATCTTCAATGCTCTCGAAGTCCAGCTCCTCGCAACGACGGGCGTCGATCCGTTCAACGCGATCATCACGGGCGCCATCATCGCCCAGGGCGGTGCAGCAGCAGCTGTCGCAGCCCGCACGAAGAACAAGAAGAAGCGCGCTCTCTACATCTCGTCCATCGTTCCGGCCTTCCTCGGCATCACGGAGCCGGTCATCTTCGGTATCAACCTGCGCCTCATGAAGCCGTTCCTCTATGCACTCGTCGGCGGCGCATGCGCAGGCTGCCTCGCAAGCTTCATGCACCTCGCAGGCACGGGCATGGGCATCACGGTTCTGCCGGGCACGCTCCTGTACCTCAACCACCTGCTTCCGTACATCCTCGTCAACGTCGTCGGCTTCGTCGTCGCGTTCGCGCTGACGTTCACGCTGTTCCGTCCGGAAGAGGACGAATAAGAAAAGACTGTTGCAGTCAGTAGAACGATTCTATAGAATGCTGAACGTTGCTGATACAGCAGCCCCCTTCCCAGAGGGGGGAGGGCCGCGTAAGCGGCGGGGGGAGTGTTCCCCAAAATTACAGACAAGTATATAGAATGAATCATGGCACAGTACAGTCGATGAGATGACATACTGTGCCATGACTTTTTCTGAATGATTGTTTTGCTGCAGAGGGACTACTCCCTCAGTCGCCTTCGGTGACAGCCCCCTCTGGGAAGGGGCCTGGCATAAAAGTTACGGAATGCAATCGATAGAAATTTGGGAGGAAAAACCATGGAAAGCAAAGCCATCGGCACCGAATTCGACCGTGCTGCCATCAATGCGAAGGTCCGCGAGGGCCTGCCTTTCACGGACCGCTATCACAACCGCTTCCACCTCGAGATGCCCTTCGGCCTCATCAACGACCCGAACGGCCTCGTTTGCAAGGACGGCGTCACGCACATCTTCTACCAGTGGAACCCGCTCGGCGTCGAGCACAAGCACAAGTCGTGGGCGCACACGACGACGCGCGACTTCGTCCACTACACGGCGCCCGAGCTCGCCATGTGGCCAAGCGACGCGCACGACAAGGACGGCTGCTACTCGGGCTGCGGCCTCGTCGAGGGAAATGACGTCCGCGTGCTCTACACCTGCAACGCGAAAGATGAACATGGCGTCCGCACGCCTGCGCAGCGCTTCGGCACGCTGATGAAAGACGGCACGGTGCGCAAGGACGAGATCATCATCCCGACGAATGCCGAGGGCTATACGGGTCATTTCCGCGATCCGTATATCTTCTACCGCCACGGCGAGCGCTACCTCGTGCTCGGCGCGCAGCGTGAAAATGAGACGGGCACGGTGCTCGTCTACCACGAAAACCGCGCGTCCGGCAAATGGGAGCCGTGCGGCGAAATCTCGACGAAGTACAAGGATTTCGGCTACATGTGGGAGTGCCCGAACCTGCTGCGTTTCGGCAACTACGACGTGCTCGTCTTCTGCCCGCAGGGCCTTGAGGCGCGCCCGTACAAGTACCAGAGCCGCTACCAGTGCGGCTACCTCGCCGGCCACCTCTCGCTTGAGAGCATGGAACTCATGCACGGCCGCTTCCAGGAGCTCGACAAGGGCTTCGACTTCTACGCGCCGCAGGTCTTTTCGAGCGAAGGCCGCCACATCCTCTTCGGCTGGGTCGGCATGCCGGACGAAGACGCCTATCCGACGAAAGAGCGCGGCTGGGTGCACAGCCTCACGATGCCGCGCGTGCTGACACTGCGGCAGGGCAAGATTTTCTCCCAGCCCGCGAAAGAACTGCGCGCACTGCGCATCCAGGAGTCGGCCGTCGATCTCGACGCCGCCGAGACGACCGCCGTCCGTGCGAGCCTCGCCGATGGCGCCGAAGCGCTCGTCGACATCACGTTCGGAAAAGCGCAAGCCGTCACGCTGACGCTCGCCTATGGCCTCGAGAAAGTCACAATGCACTATGACCGCAAGGCGCAGACCATGACGATCGACCGCAGCGGCATGAAGCGCGGCGGCCAGGGCGTCCGCACGTTCAAGCTCTTCACGGATCAGAACCTCTCCGTGCAGCTCTTCGTCGACAAGACCGTCGTCGAAGCCTTCTTCGAGCACGGCGAAGAAACCGCGACCTTCAACGTCTTCCCCGAGAAGCACATCCTCCCCGAGCTCGTCATCGGAAGCGATGCGCCGATGGAAAACGTCACCGGCCGCGTCTGGGAGCTCGACGCCATCCAGTTCCGTTGATTTTGCAGGCAAGAAAAAAGAGCCGCTGCACGAAGCAGCGGCTTTTTTGCGTCTGGAGAACGGTATTGGATTTCGGTAGAGTTTAGGAGAAATAGGCTATCTTTGGAAGCTATTTGCCTGACGGCAAATGGCGAAGATATCCGTAAGGCGTCAAGACGCCTTACGGATATCTTCAGTTGTTCACAGCGCGTTCTTCGTGGACGCGCGCGAGCGGGATCCTGCGGATGCGCTCGAAGGGAATCTCGTTGAACGAATAACGAAGGTCGAGATACGAGTCCGTGCGGGACATCGTCACTTTCTTGAGGGTGAAACGCTTTGTCGAATGTTTGAGCTCCTGAATATAATAGGCAGCTTCGTCTGCCGAAAAAGTCCCGTTCTCGATCGCGACGCGGATGTTGTCTACCAGCATGGGTAACACCTCCATAATCGTGTCGTCTGTATATTGGACAAGTTGTCAGGCTCCAGTTGCAGTTTCCCCAACAACTTGACTGCATTATACACGAAAAGAAAGCGTTTGTGAAGTACAAAGAGGGGATGGAATTTCCCTTCAGGAGAGATTAAAGCGCTTGAACACCAAAAAGATAACGTTTTCTCATTGTTTCGCTTGTATACTTCATCTGAGTATGTCTTTTATTTGTAAACGGTTTCATATAAAATACATCAAGCTCGAGGCGTCTTTTTCCTCGTCGATGGCCGTGAGGATGTCGTCGAGCGTGACAGCCGCGAGGCTCTTGTGGATGGCCTCGTCGAGCGGACGATAGACGCGCGAAGCGAGAGCGCGGTCGAGCTCGGGCATCTTTTCCGGCGAGGCGGGTGCCGCCTCCTCCATCAGCGAGAGCTCGATGGCCGAGAGGATGTCGTAGGCCGTGATGGCGCGCGGTGCGCGGGAAAGCTGGTAGCCGCCCTGCGAGCCCTTGATCGAGTTCACGAGGCGGGCGCGCTTCAGGAGGGAGAAGACCTGCTCGAGATAGATTTTCGAAATGCCGAGCTTCTCCGAAATCGAGATGATCGTGACGGGAGCGCCGGCAGCGTAATTGCGGGCGAGGTATGTCATGGCGGCGAGGCCGTAGCGGCCCTTGGCGGAAATCTTCATGCGCGTATCCTTCCTTTCCTATCTTTCCTAGCACGTCGATAAGATTTACTTTTCATCATACAGAAATCAGGGCGAAATGTCAATCACCTACCCGATAAATATGTTTGAAGAAAATTTGGCGTGCCAAGGGCTTGACAAGTCTTTGCTGCCGCGCTATGATGTAAACATATTAATCATGTATGCAATTGGTGGACAAACCAAGCGAACAGGAGGCACATCTCATGGGAAAGATTTATCAGAGCGTCACGGAACTCATCGGCAAGACCCCGCTTCTCCAGGCGAACAACTTCATCAAGGCAAATGACCTGCCCGCGAATGTGCTCGTCAAGCTCGAGTACTTCAACCCGGCTGGCTCCGTCAAAGACCGCATCGCGAAGGCGATGATCGAACAGGCGGAAAAAGAAGGCAAGCTCAAGCCCGGCAGCGTCATCATCGAGCCGACGTCGGGCAACACGGGCATCGGCCTCGCGAGCGTCGCGGCGGCCCGCGGCTACAAGGCCATCCTCACGATGCCGGAGACGATGAGCGTCGAGCGCCGCAACCTGCTGAAAGCCTATGGCGCGAAAATCGTGCTGACGGACGGCAGCAAGGGCATGAAGGGCGCGATTGCGAAAGCCGAAGAGCTCGCCAAAGAGACGCCGGACTCCTTCATCCCGTCGCAGTTCACGAACCAGGCGAATCCGGCCGCGCATGAAGCGACGACAGGCCCAGAAATCTGGCAGGATGCCGATGGCAAAGTCGATGCCTTCATCGCGGGCGTCGGCACGGGCGGCACGCTGACGGGCGTCGCGCGCTACCTCAAGAAGCAGAACCCCGCCGTCCACGTCGTCGCCGTCGAGCCGGCCACGAGCCCCGTGCTCTCGAAAGGCCAGGCGGGCCCGCACAAGATCCAGGGCATCGGCGCAGGCTTCGTGCCGGAGACGCTCGACACGAAGATTTACGACGAAGTCATCGCCGTGCCGAATGACGACGCCTTCAAGTATGGCCGCCAGTTCTCCCATGCCGAAGGCATCCTGATCGGCATCTCCTCCGGCGCCGCCCTCGCCGCCGCCGTCGAGCTCGCCCGCCGCCCCGAATTCCAGGGCAAGAACATCGTCGCCCTGCTGCCCGACACCGGCGACCGCTATCTCTCGACAGAACTGTTCGCGGAATAAGCCCCCTTCTCAGAGGGGGGAGGGCCCGAAGGGCGGGGGGAGTCCCCCGCAGAACAAAACAATCAGCAAGGCGTAACTTCTGCGGGTGCAAAAGTTACGCTTTTTCTTTTGAACGAAACCTTGACACTTCCGTCGCTTTCCTCTATACTATTCTCAAAGAAGAATCGTTATTTGTTACGAAATATGGAAAGAGGGGGACGACCATGTTTTCGGGAACGGAGGTCACGGATCTCCTGCGTGACAAGGGATTCAAAGCGACACCGCAGCGCCTGGCCATCTATGAGGCGCTCGCCAGCACGACGGAGCATCCGAACGCGGACATGCTCTACCAGAAGCTCACGCCGAAATATCCGACGATGAGCCTCGCGACGGTCTACAAGACGCTCGACATCCTCTGCACGGTCGGTCTCGCGCAGGAACTCAACGTCGGTGAGGATGCGTTCCGCTACGACGCGAACACATCGAACCACCCGCACGTCCGCTGCACCGTCTGCGGCCGCGTCGACGACGTGCCCGTCCTCAACGACGTCGGCCTGCTGCGCCAGGTCGCAGCCTCGACCGGCTACGACATCACGGGGCGGCAGATCTACCTCTACGGCGTCTGCCCGGGGTGCCAGGAAAAGAAACGGAAACATTTGCACTGAAAAAAGGAGCTGTTGCGATTGCAACGGCTCCTTTTGTTTATCGTCAATCCTTCGATGCTTTCATTATACTGCAAAAACAATTGATTTGAAAAAGTTTTTTCAGTATAATGAAAAAAAGAGGTGATGATTTACATGATACCGCGCGACCATTACATGACGCAGTTTTTCCGCTTCCGCGGCCAGCCGCTCATCAAAGTCATCACGGGGATGCGGCGGTCAGGGAAATCGACGCTCCTGGCGTTGTTCGCAGAGGCGCTCAAGAAGGAAGGCGTTCCGTCAGACCATATCATCGCGATGAATCTCGAATCACTTGCGATGGAAGAGTATCGCGATTATCGGAAGCTCTATCGATATCTGAAGGAATGTTTGCAAGGTGAGCCACCTTTTTATTTGCTCTTGGATGAAGTGCAGGCGACGGAAGGATGGGAAAAAGTTGTCAATTCCCTGTTTGAGGAGGGTGCGGCTGACATCTATCTCACGGGCTCGAATGCAAAAATGCTTTCCTCGGAACTATCGACCTTGCTTTCTGGGCGTTATGTTGAAATTCCGGTGTTTCCCTTGTCGTTTCAGGAATACCTGACGTTTCTGCCAGCGGAGCGGGGTGCGGATCGAGAAGCGGCGTTCCAGTCGTACCTGACCTATGGCGGCTTGCCCATTGTTCCTTCGCTGCCGCAGGATGAGGAGACAATCGGCACGGTGCTCATGGGCATTTACAATACTGTGCTCGTCAAGGACATTGTTCAAAGAAATGGCGTGCGCGATGCGCAGCTTCTTGAACGCGTTGCAACGTTTCTGGCAGATGCAATCGGGAGCCCCGTTTCTACGCATCGCATCAGTGGCTATCTTACGAGCCAGGGAAGGAAAGTTTCGGGAGCGACGCTTGACAACTATCTGCGCATGCTGGAAGAAGCGTTCATTTTTTATCGGGCGCAGCGCTATGACATCAAGGGGAAGGCGCTTCTCAAAACGCAGGAAAAATATTACAGCGTCGATTTAGGACTTCGGAACGCGTTGTTGGATTTTCATGGCGGAGATTACGGTCATATCCTTGAAAATGTTGTCTATCTTGAGCTCCTTCGCCGCGGATATCGCGTGCGGATTGGAAAAATCGGTTCGTTGGAAGTCGATTTCATCGCAGAAAAAGCAGGAATCCGCAGGTACTATCAAGTCTCTGCTACCATCCTTGATGAAGCAACGCGTGAACGGGAACTGCGGCCGCTTTTTGCCGTGCCCGATCAATACGAGAAGTATGTTTTGACGATGGATCGGACGTTCATCCAAGATTTCAATGGGATCCGAAATCAAAATATCATAGATTTTTTACTTGCATAAAGCAGAAAGAACGATTGCAGTTCCACAAATCGTGGAGACCCGCAACCGTCTCTTTTTCAGCAGTTCAATTTTTTTGAAACCCATCGGTATTCACGAAAATGTCTCGGACCTTGACGAAAAAATCCTCGTAAAGCGACACGGGAATCTCCAGGCGGACATCCTTGCGGTCATCGTCGTCCATGCGTTCGAGGTCATGGTCAGAAAAATCGGTATAGACAGCGTCGATGTCAAAACGGCCGTCATGATTGTAATAGACTTCGACGGTTTTCCCAATCGGCGTGACAATCCAATATTCCTTGACGCCGGCTTCGGCATATTCCTTCGACGAGTTCCACGCGTGGCGGGTCTTTGTAAGCAAGCTTGTCCATGAGGCAACCTCCTTTGAAATCTCCCTTTTCTTCATATTTTATCGCGGAACTAACGGTGATGCAATGAAAAGAAGGCCATCTTAACCTATTGGGTGAGAAACGGTAAGCAGGGAAAAGGCATCGCAAGTCGAATTAAGTAATATGGAACGTATTGTTGTAGGAGGCGATCCTCATGAGAAAAAACTTTTTATCCGGTTTACTGATGGCAATATTCACTACAGCAGCTCGTCAGATTCGTATCTTCACTTGCGCGGTCTGTCTGCTCATAATGACTGTTGCCTCAACGGCTTCAGCAGAACTCACTACAGCGCAATCAGCGCTCGGTGGCATCACGCTCGGCGCACCGAGTTCCTATGTTCGCAGTGTCTATGGTGAGGGTATTTTTTCTCGTACGAGCACTGGCTACAAATATCAGTACAATGGGGCATTTATTCAATTCTTTGTTGATGGTGGTCCGGCTACAGTTATGAGCGTGGATACCTGGAAGAATAATGGTTTTGCAACACCGGCTGGTGTGACTGTTGGCATGGACAGCAGCATTTTGAATGAGCTTTATGGAGAGGCAGACAAGGTATCCTATCATCCTTGGCATCCGTATTATTCTGATGCCGTGAAAAGCTACGGATACAATGTTACGGGAGGCGATTACCAGACGCTCACATTCTTCGTTGATAACGACGAGAAAATTAACGAAATCCGTCTTTATTGGGCAGATTGAGAACACAGCATTTTTTATGCGGCGTGCCGTTGTTTTCAGTGATTTGGAGGTGCACCAATGAAATTGAAAAAGATGTTATCTGATATGTTTTTAGCCGCCGCAATCGTAACTGGAAGTCAGTTTGCAAGTCTTGGGAGTGCGGAAGCGTATGATGCATGGATTTGCAGCATGAACAGAATCGAGTACTACGTCATCACGGAAAGCGTCAATTGCACAAACAATCGGTGGTATGCGCAAGTTAAGATTGTCGAAAACGGAAAGCTGAAGCGCATCGCACAGTATCGTTTTGTTCCGATTGACGGAGATATTTCTGTCAGTTTCATATGGTATGGAGGTTGGGAATTTATGGGTTTGAAAAGCAATAACGATTTTGCGGCTACCTTGTGGAACAAGGCCGTTGTCCCGTATATGTAAATCCTAGTGTAGTGAGATGTTTGCAGAAATGTTATAATGACATCAAGAACGGAGCGAGGGAGATGAGGACGTGGCGGAGAAGGATACGGCGGAGAAACAATTACTGCAATACGCAGATGTGTTTGCGAATGTCGCCAATGTATTGCTGTTTGATGGCGAAAAATTGATTGCACCAGAAGAGCTTGAGGATGTGCTGCCTCGTTCGACGTATCGTGGCAAGAAGGGCAAGTTGCGTGAGCAGGAACGCGATGTGGCGAAACTCTGGAAGAAGAACAAGATTCGTATTGCGTTTCTCGGGCTCGAAAATCAAACGGATATTGATGCTCGGATGCCCGTGCGTGTGTTGAGCTATGACGGTGCGGCATATCGGAATGAGATAAACAAAAAGAAAAGCGAGCTTTATCCCGTGGTGACGCTTGTGCTGTATTTCGGGTATCAGAAGCATTGGCGGAAACCGCGAAGGCTCAAGGATTGTGTTCATATCCCAGAAAAACTAAAGAAGTATGTTAGTGATTATCGCATCAATGTTATTGAAGTGGCCTGGTTGCCAGAGGAAACGATTGCGAAGTTCGATCCAACATTCCGCGTCGTAGCGGAGTATTTCAGTCAGATGCGCAAGAAGGAAGATTATCATCCGAGCGAAGAAGTCATCCAGCATGCGAAAGCGGTGCTGGATTTGATGGCTGCGTTGACGCAGGATGCACGTTTTGCCGAGATTGGCGATGAATTGGAGGAAGGAGATGCATTGAACATGAAATCGATTGCACTTGACAGGATTGAAGAAAAAGGTTGGAAGAAAGGAAAGGCCGAGGGTATTGCCGAGCGTACGCTTCGCACCATCCGAAACCAGTTGCGCCGCCGTGCAGATTACAAGATCATTGCGTCAGACAACGATGTGACGGTGGAAGAAGTCATTCGTATTGCGAAAGAATCGGGTTTGGCGTATTGAACATGCGCAAAAAAATTGCTTCATCGAAGTGTTTTCCTTCGATGGAGCAATTTTTTATGCGATGATATTTTACTTCCCTTCGACCGCATCCCAGCCGACCTGGAGCGCTTTCATGTTCTGGTCGACGGTATGGGGCGGGACGCGGTGGGCGACGGACTTTTTGACTTGGTCAAACGAGACGAGGCCGGTGAGGTGGGTGAGGGCGCCGAGGGCGACGATGTTCGCGAAGAGCGGCTTGCCGACTTCTTCGATGGCGAGCTTCGTGATCGGCACGCGGACGATGTGCGGAAAGTCAGGCGGGTTTGGCACGAGCTCTTCGTCGAGCACGAGCAGGCCGTCGGGATTGAGGTCCTTGTAGTATTTGTCGGCCGCTTTCTGCGTCATGGCGAGCACGAGGTCCGGCGTCTCGACGTGCGGATGATAGATGGTCTTGTCGTCGATGATGACTTCGGCTTTTGACGCGCCGCCGCGCGCCTCCGGGCCATACGACTGCGACTGCACGGCTTCCTTGCCTTCGGCGACGGCCGCTTCGGCAAAGATGATGGCGGCCGTGATGACGCCCTGTCCGCCGGAGCCGGAGAATCTGAGTTCTTTCCTCATTTCGTTGCACCTCCCGCGCGTTCGATGACTTCATCATAGGCCGTGTCATAGTCCAGAGCCTTCGCACTGTAGAACAGGCCGATCGGGAACTTCTCGCCCGTCTTCTTGTCGCCCTCGAGCTTGTCCCAGGCGGCTTTCATGACGGCGTTGTCGCGCATCCATTTGAGCATGTTGGCAGGCGAGCCCATCTTGTTCTTGCGGCCGTAGGCTGTCGGGCACTGGACGTAGGCTTCGATGAAGGAGAAGCCCTTGTTGTCGAGGCCGCCGGCGATCATGTCGACGAGGTGGTTGACGTGGAACGCCGTCGAGCGGGCGACGTACGTTGCGCCCGCGGCCTGCGCGAGCTTGCAGGCGTCGAACGGGCGGTCGACGGAGCCGTACGGCGCCGTCGTGGCTTTCTTGCCGAGCGGCGTCATCGGCGAGGCCTGGCCGCCGGTCATGCCGTAGATTTCATTGTTGAAGAGCACGATCGTCAGATCGACGTTGCGGCGGCAGCCGTGGATGAAGTGATTGCCGCCGATGGCCGTGCAGTCGCCGTCGCCCGTGATGACGACGACGTTGAGATCGGGGTTCGCGAGCTTGATGCCCGTCGCGAACGGGATGGCGCGGCCATGCGCCGTGTGGAGCGTGTCAAAGTCCATGTAGCCCGACGCGCGCGACGAGCAGCCGATGCCCGAGACGATGACGGTGTTGTCCTGCGTCAGGCCCTTTTTCTCGATGGCCTGGACGATGGCTTTCATGGCGATGCCGTTGCCGCAGCCGGGGCACCAGAGGTGCGGGAGGCGGTTCTGGCGGAAATATTTTTCGTAGCTTCTTTCCATTCTGATATGCCTCCTTATTTGTGCGCGGCGACGAGGGCGTCGATAGCACTCTCGATTTCGGCGGGGACGAATGCCTGCATGTTGTACTTGCCGCAGAGCTCGACGGGGCAGGCACCAGCAGCGGCGCGGCGGACTTCGCCGACGAGCTGGCCGTAGTTCATCTCGGCGACGAGGATGCCCTTCATCTTCTGGGCGAGCGCGGCGACGACCTTGTCGGCAAACGGCCAGATCGTGATGAGGCGTACGAGGCCGACTTTGATGCCTTTCTCGCGGGCCGTGCGGACGGCCTCGTAGGCCGTGCGGGCCGTGCCGCCATAGGCGATGACGGCGTACTCGGCGTCGTCCATGAACGAGGTTTCCGTATGGATGATTTCCTCCCCGGCGCGCGCGATTTTCTCGTGCAGGCGGGCGATGGAGTCTTCCGTGATTTTCGGGCTGCCGACCGGGAAGCCCGTCTCGTCGTGGATGAGGCCCGTGACGTGGATGTGATAGCCCTGGCCGAAGTCGGCGACGTTCGGCACGAGGTCGTCATCCGGCGCATAGGGCTGGTAGCCTTCGGCGCGCGTCTTCTTCGGCTTTCTGCGCGGATAAACGTCCACATGTTCCGGCAGCACGACTTTTTCGCGCAGGTGGCCGACGACTTCGTCCATGAGCAGGATGACCGGCGTGCGGAAGCGCTCGGCGTAGTTGACGGCCATGACGGTCACGTCATACGTCTCGCGGACGCTCCACGGCGCGAGCGCGATGATCGGATGATCGCCATGCGTGCCCCAGCGCGCCTGCATGACGTCTGCCTGTGACGGCGCGGTCGGCTGGCCCGTCGAGGGGCCGACGCGCTGCACGTTGACGAGGACGCACGGGATTTCGGCGCAGGCGGCGTAGCCGATGAGCTCCTGCTTCAGCGAGAAGCCCGGGCCGCTCGTGGCGTCCATCGATTTCGCGCCCGCGAGCGCGGCGCCGAGGATGGCGCCCATCGAGCCGATTTCGTCTTCCATCTGGACAAACTTGCCGCCGTGCTGCGGCAAGAGCTTTGCCATCGTCTCGGCGATTTCCGTCGATGGCGTGATCGGGTAGCCGGCGAAGAAGTTGACGCCCGCCGCGATGGCACCCTCGGCGCACGCCTCGTTGCCCTGCATGAGTCTTGCCTTTGCCATTATGCCGTCGCTCCCTTCTTGTCATCGAGCTTGTCCATGAAGATTGCGTAATCCGGGCAGCGCAGCTCGCACTGGCCGCAGGCGATGCACGCTTCGCCGTTGACGACGTGCACCTTGCCGAGCTCGTCGAGCGCGAGCACCTGCTTCGGACAGAACGCGACGCAGATGCCGCAGCCCTTGCACCGGGCCATTTTGATGGTGATGTCCGATTTCATCCAGTTCCCTCCTAAAATATACACATAGTGTTTGCAAGCTATAAAGAATCCGTATGCCTTATATGATATATCGGCGATACTTTTTACATCATAGCAGAATATCGTGGAAAAATCCATAGGTTTTTGTAAATCTGTATGATGTACATTGCGGGAGATTGAACATGGAAGGACGCGACGGAATCTGATGGAATCTGGTGCATAGAAGTGCGCCCACATGACTGTCTTTTTGAAATATACATCTGACGGAAACAAACCGTAACACTGCCCACCCCCCAGTTGACAACTTCACAAAAATCCGTTATAATAATTGCGCTTTCTAACGGACGACGAAAACGTTCCCGCAGGAAGCGCAAGTTTTTTATGGAGTGATTGTCGGAATTCATCCACAAATCTATCCAATTATAGGAGGCAATATTTCATGTCAAAGGAGTCAGATCAGCGGCCGCAGCATGCGCCGCTGATGTCCCCGTACCAGACGTATGAAGAAATCAATACATACGTCGTCGTCTGGGGACTGTTCTTCGCGGTCTTGTTCGCCCTCGCGGTCGGCTACCTCGCGCTGAAGATTGGCCAGACGGTCGATGCTTTCGCGCCGGTCTCCGTGCTCGCCATGGGCATGGCGGTCATCTTCCATCGCAAGAACGCATTCCCGGAGACCGTGCACATCCAGGCCATCGCGAGCGCGGGCACGAACGTGCTCGGCGGCGCGATGTTCATCCTGCCGGCGCTCTACATCCTCGGCATCGAGGATCTCTCGTTCCTCGAAATGTCCATCCCAATCGTCCTCGGCGGCGTGCTCGGCGTGTTCCTCGCGACCGTCTTCCGCCGCTACTTCTGCGAAGAGATGGACGGCATCTATCCGTTCCCGTCCGGCAGCGCGGCCGCCGAAGTCCTGCAGTCGAACGAGGGCTCGAAAGCGCACATCATGCTGCTTTCGGGTGCGGTCGCGATGGTCTATGATTTCGTGCTCAACACGCTCGGCTGGTGGCAGGAGCTCCTGACGACGACGGCCGTTTCGTGGGGCCAGACGCTCGCCGACAAGTACAAGCTCGTCTTCAGCATCGACAATGATGCGGCGCTCCTCGGCATCGGCTATTTCACGGGTCTGCGCTACGCCATCATCATCGCGTCGGGTTCGTTCTTCGCCTGGATCGTCTGCATCCCGGTCGTCTACTACCTCGGCGGCGACCACCAGATGGTCGTCGGCGGCAAGGACATCCTGCTCGCGCAGGCACCGGTCGGCGCGGTCTTCTCGCAGTACGTGCGCCACATCGGCATCGGCATGCTCGCCATGGCGGGCATCATCGGGCTTCTCACGATGTCGGGCGTCGTCGGCCGCGTCATGCGCCGCGCCATCCATGACCTGTTCTCGAAAGGCGTCAGCGCCGAGGGCGAGCTCCTTCGCACGCAGCGCGACATCCCGATGAGCCGCATCGTCGTCGGCAGCATCCTCATGGCCATCGGCTTCGGCATCTTCTTCCATCTCATGTGCGCCGAAAACATGACGCAGACGATTCTCGCGTTCGTCGTCGTCACGGTCTTCGCCGTGCTGCTCTCGGTCGTTGGCATCAGCTCCATCGCCTACACGGGCAACGAGCCGGTTTCCGGCATGACCATCTTCATGATCATCGTCTCGGCCGTCGTCATGGGCGGCGCGGGCATGCATGGCAAGGTCGGCATCATCGCCATCCTCATGATGGCGTCGTTCCTCTGCACGACGCTCGCCGTCGCGGGCAACTTCATGTCCGAGCTCAAAGTCGCGCACATCACGGGCGCAACGCCGCGCACGATGCAGCGCTGGCAGCTCGTCTCCATCATCCTCTCAGGCTTCGTCTCCGTCGGCGTCGTGTTCCTGCTGAACCACGCCTATGGCTTCACGGGCCCCGACGCGCTGCAGGCGCCGCAGGCAAACGCCATGGCCGCCATCGTGCAGCCGATGATGGACACGGGCGACGCGCCGTGGCCGCTCTACATGGCGGGCGCGTTCTTCGCCGTGCTGCTCTATTTCCTGAAAATCCCGCCGCTCCCGTTCGCACTCGGCGCGTACCTGCCGATGGGCATCAACACGCCGGTTCTCGTCGGCGGCCTGATTTCCTACTTCGTCTCGCATAGCAGCAAGGACGAAAAAATCAACCAGCTCCGCCTCGCCGAAGGCAACACCGTCGCTTCCGGCTTCGTCGCGGGCGGCGCCATCGGCAGCCTGATTTCGGCTGTGCTCCACATCGCGGGCGTCAACTGGTTCGCGAAAGCCTGGGCGAACAGCCCGGCCGGCACCGTCTGCGGCCTCGTCGCGTACTTCTGCCTCTGCACGTTCCTCGTCTGGATGGCAAAGCGCGGCGCGAAAGACTGACAAAGATTAACAGTATAAAAACGACCCTCGCAAGGAAGTCCCTGCGAGGGTCGCTTTGTTTCATATGGAGCGGGCGAGGGGAATCGAACCCCCCTCTTTAGCTTGGGAAGCTGACATTCTACCAATGAACTACGCCCGCGTCATTGCTGACTTATCTATTCTAGCATGGATGGCGGGGGTTTTCAAGAAATTTTTTGGTGTGGTCGCGCGTTCATTCTCGGTTTGCAGGTTTTCAGATTTTTTCCCGAAACCGCTTGACAAATTGTAACCCCGTGTCTATTATAAAGGACAAGAAGTGCGGTTGCTGCAGGACGGCACTTCGGCATTATCGACGACAAAGGCGTCGTCTTCCAGAACTTGGATTCTGGAAGGCGGCGCCTCTTTTCTTTTCTCGCCAAAAGGAAGGGGTCTTATCTTATGGACATTTCATGCAGAATGAAAATGCTCGGCACGTCAGCGGCGGCTGGCGTGGCCGGGGCACTTGCCGCGATGCCGACCGCTTTTGCCGCCGACGCAGCGGACGCCGGGAAATACAGCGGCGTGGACACCGCCTGGGTGCTCCTCGGCGCCGCGCTCGTCTTCTTCATGCAGCCAGGCTTCGCGATGGTCGAGACCGGCCTGACACGCGCGAAGAACGCCGGCAACATCGTCATGAAAAACCTCATGGATCTCTGCATCGGCACGATCGCGTTCTGGATTGTCGGCTTCGGCCTGATGTTCGGCGATGACATCGGCGGCATCATCGGTGCGCCGGACTTCTTCATCCAGGCGTACGATCCGGGCCCGGATGCCGGTTATCCGGCTCTCGCCTACGTCATCTTCCAGACGGTCTTCTGCGCGACGAGCGCGACGATCGTTTCCGGCGCGATGGCAGAGCGCACGAAGTTCTCGACGTACTGCTTCTACTCGCTCCTCATCAGCCTCATCATCTATCCGGTCACGGGCCATTGGGCCTGGGGCGGCGGCTGGCTCAGCGAGATGGGCTTCCATGATTTCGCTGGCTCGACGGTCGTCCACATGGTCGGCGGCATCTGCGCGTTCGTCGGTGCTCTGATGCTCGGCGCGCGCATCGGCAAGTACAACAAGGATGGTTCCGTCAACGCCATTCCGGGCCACAGCCTTACGCTTGCCGCGCTCGGCGTGTTCATCCTCTGGTTCGGCTGGTTCGGTTTCAACGGCTGCTCGACCGTCTCCATGACGGGCGATGACACGCTGATTTCCGCTGGTTCCATCTTCGTCACGACGAACCTCGCGGCCGCGACGGCCGCGATGGCCACGATGTGCTTCACCTGGATCCGCTACGGCCATCCAGATGTCTCCATGACGCTGAACGGCGCGCTCGCCGGCCTCGTCGCCATCACGGCGGGCTGCGATGCGGTCTCGCCTGCTGGCGCTTTCGCCATCGGCCTCATCGCCGGCATCGTCGTCGTCCTCGCGGTCGAGTTCATCGATCAGAAGCTCAAAGTCGATGACCCAGTCGGCGCTGTCGCCGTCCACGGCGTCTGCGGTGCCCTCGGCACGATTCTCACGGGCGTCTTCGCCGTCGATGGCGGCCTGCTCTATGCTGGCAATGCCGACATGCTCATCACGCAGATCATCGGCGTCGTCTCCGTCGCCATCTATGTCGCTGTCGTCATCACGATCGTCTTCACGGTGCTGAAGCACACGATCGGCCTGCGCGTCTCCGCGAAGGAAGAAGCTGCCGGCCTCGACTTCGAAGAGCACGGCCTCGCTTCCGCGTATGCTGACTTCATGCCGGTGCCGGAAGTCGCTGGCTCCACGTCCGCGCCGACGCCGATCGACTCCGACGAGCCGCCGACGCCCATCACGGTCACGCAGATGGCAACGCCAGCGGTCGACGCTGACGGCCACGCACTCACCTGCGTCTCCATCGTCACGGCACGTGACCGCTTCGAGCCGCTGAAGATCGCGCTCGAATCCATCGGCATCACGGGCATGACGGTCACGCCGGTCTCCGGCTACGGCCTGCAGAAAGGCCATGCCGAGATGTATCGCGGCGCGAAAGTCGCCTCGAAGCTCGTCCCGAAGATCCAGGTCAAGCTCGTCGTCTCCGCCATCCCGCCTGAGAAGATTGTCGCGGTCGCGAAGAAAGTCCTCCACACGGGCCATTACGGCGACGGCAAGATCTTCATCACGCCGGTCACGAACGTCGTGAAGATCCGCACGGGCGAAGAAGGTTTCGCCGCGCTGCAGGACAAACCGGAATAAGCAGCGGCTCACAGTACGAGCCCCCAAGCCCCCTTCTAGAGGGGGGAGGGCCGCGTGAGCGGCGGGGGGAGTCCCCTGCACAACAAAACAATCCGTACGACAAAAAGTTCCGCGGGTGCGATAAAACACCTGCGGAACTTTTTTATATCTTAAATCATATCTATTATAATGAAGGCAACTTCATGCGATAGCCGACGCATCATCCTCATCCGTCCTGCGATCCGCGACGTACGCGAAGTAGTGTTCGAGCATCCAGGCGTCGAGGTCTTCGTGCTCTTCGAGGTAGCTGAAAATCAGCTTCTTTGCGCGCTGGAGCGCGTTGTCGACCGACTTCGGGTTGCGGCCGAGCTCGCGGGCGATCGACGTGTAGCTGCCGCCTTCGAGGCGCGCAATCAGCACGCGGAAATGATACGGCGACAGGAGTTCCTGCAGGATGGCGTCGCACTGGTCGATGCTTTCCTCAATCATCATTTCCTCGCCCGGCGCGGGGACATCCTCGTCCACGAGCATGTCGAGCCAGCAGCGGCGCTCGTTGTCTTCGTGCATCGTCACGTCGAGCGACAGCGCCTGCGAGAGGATCTGCTGCTTGTAGCGGTTCGCCGCTTTGACGGCCGTGATGCATTGGCAGCGGATGCAGCGCACGGCGAACGAGACGAATGTCGTCCCGTACCCGGGTCGATAATCCCGCATCGCCTTGTAGAGGCCGACGCGGCCTTCCTGCAGCACGTCGTCCTGCTCCATGCCGTCCATGTAGAATTTCCGGCAGACGGACATGACGAGCGGTTCGAGAGACTTCATGAGCTCCGTCGCGATGGTTTCATCGTGCGTGCTCTGGTATTCTGAAATTTTCCTTGCGAAATCCGTTCGTTTCAAATTCCGTTCCATCCCATGTTCCCTTTCCGTTTTTCTTTTTATTTTCTCTCCCCACATATGTACAGTTTACAACTTCGTGCCAAGGATTTCTATAGTCAAATCCAAGGAACTTGTTTAGGAAATTTGTTTTAGTAAAACGGGGTAAAAAGACATATTATAAGAAATTAAATATACACACAGGATGAAAAGTGCATGAATCCTCTTGAAACAGGACAGAAAGGATGACCTACTTATGTCCATCCATCATCGTTCAAATCTCACAGCCTGGGCGCTCGCGCTCGCCCTGCTCGTGCCTGCGAGCGCCCAGGCTGCGCTGGTCACGGCCACCGGGCAGGGGGCGGACGAGCGCAGCGCGCTCCACGATGCCATGCGCGCTGCCGTCGAGCAGGAAGTCGGCGTCTATCTCGACAGCCGCACGAAAGTCCAGAACTACCGCACGCTCCAGGATACGATTTACGCGCAATCGGAGGGATACATCTCCTCGTACGATGTCCTCTCCCACGAAACGATTGGCGGCGTCCACCGCATCACGATCCGTGCCGACGTCGACGCCGACCGCATCTCCGCGCGCACGGCGACGCTCCAGCAGCGGAAGGCCATCATCGGCGCAAACCTTGAGGACCCGCGCATCGCCGTCGTCGCGACGGACAGCGACGGCGTGGCCTATCCGGCGCTCGAAAACGCGCTGGCGAGCGCGTTGCAGGCGCAGGGCTTTTCGCGCATCATCGACCTCGATGCAGCGGACGACGGCATGCGCCGCGCGTTCCTCGCACTCGCGAGCGACGCGGCGGGGCGCAAGTCGCAGCTGACGGCCCTGCTCGCGGGGTCGCCCTGCGATTACCTTGCCATCGTGAAGGTCGCAAAGGACACGGAGAGCCTCGACGCCGTCCTGCCCGGCCTGCATAAGACGTATGTCACCTGTGCGGCCCGCCTCGTCTCGACCGCAACGGGCGAAATCACCTGGGCAGGTACGGCGCAGGGCGCTTCGTCCCATTGGTACGCAGGCGCCGAGCAGGAAGCCCTCGCAAATGCTGCAAAGACGCTCGCCCCGCGCCTTGCGCGCAGTGCATTCCGCAAGGCCGCGAACGTCCAGCAGCACATCCGCCTCATGATTCCGCAGGCCCGTCTCGGCAGCGCTGGCGAAGCCCGCAGCACGCTCGAAGCCCTGCCCGGCGTCCAGCACGCCTTCCTGCGCAGCCAGACGAGCGGCATCTACACGATCGACCTCGACTACGACGGCACAGCCGCCGACCTCGTCACCGTGCTCGAAAACGCGGGGTATCAGGTCGCGCATTTCGAAGCCGAGAGCGTGACGGTGGAATGAGGGGATATAAAAGGCCCCCTCTGAGAGGGGGCTGTCGAGCGAAGCGAGACTGAGGGAGTCTCACAAGATGGGCGTATTCGATTCTGGATTGTGATTTACGCGGGCTGCGGCATCGCTTGTACCAAAATACTTCTCCAGCACCGCGACAGCTTTCCGAAGTTCTTTTTTCTGTGCGGCCGTGACTGTCCCGAGCGCCGCCTTCATCTGCTCGTCCGACCGGCGTTCGATTTCAGCGGCTTCTTTCTGGCCGGCCGCTGTCAGATACAGCCGCTTCTTCCTTGCGTCGTCAGGCGCTGGCTCGCGACGCAGCAGGCCTTTCTTTTCGAGGCTGTTGAGCACGCGCGTCATGTAGCTGCGATCCATGCCGAGGTACTGCGCGAGCTCGATGGCGACCCAGCCGCCTTGCCGCCGCCCGATTTCCTCGATGACGCGCGCCTCAGGCAGGCTGTGGTCGAGGCCGAGCGCCCGCCCGCGGAAGACGCCGATCCTGCGCGCGTAGAGACGGCTGAATTCCCGCATCTCGTGCAGGAACGCCGCGTCATCCGCGCTCATACGGCGGGCCTCAGCGCTGCTGTTTTTTTTCCGGCAGCAGCGGCGGGGAAATCGTAGCGGTAGTAGACGACGCCCGGCAGCGGATTGTAGTAATAGGCCGGAATCCTCTGGAAGCCGAACTTCTGGTACATGACGTTCGCGGCCTCCAGCTGTTGCAGCGTGTCGAGATAGGCGTGCTCGTAGCCCAGGGCCTCGGCATCCGCGAGCGCCCGCGCGAAGAGCGCCTTCCCGACATGCTGCCCGCGGAACTCCGGCCGCGTGAACAGCCGCTTGAACTCGCAGTCACGGCCATTTTTCATCGGATGGAACGCCATGCAGCCCGCAGCCTTGCCGTCGACGAATGCGATGTAGAGGCGCCCGCTGTCGCCGCCATAGCGGTGTGCGATTTCCGTCTCTGTCTGATCGGCGGGCTGGAAGCTCACGTCGACTGCGATATATTTTTTATATTCCTCGAACAGCTCCGCGATTTCCTCCAGATGCTGCACCCCGTCTTCAATCGTCACCATGATGACCGCCTCCGCTTTCCATGCATGCCGTGATTTCATTTGATGGACAAAGTCTACAACATTTTGCGGACTTTGTCAACAAAAGCCGCAAGAAAAAACCGCTGCCCAGAGTTGCAGCGGTTTTCTTTTGCATGCGTGTGCGGCGGAGGTTCGCGGTCATTTCTGCCGCCAGAGGTCGAAGAGCTCGACCATGTGATCAATCTGCGTGCATTCCGTCGCCGTCATGACGCGGTCGTCGTTCGAGCCGCCCTCGCGCGGGAAGATGATCTTCGCGCTGCCCATCTGGCCGATGTCGCGGAGGGCTTTGAGCGTCTGCGCGTTGACCTGCTCGTCGAAGCTCTCGGTCATGCCGCCGTTTTCGCGCGGCGCGGTCGTGACCTGCTGCGCCTCGGGGCGGAACGAATACTTCGTCTCCTCGTCTGTCATGACGTCGACGCCGGGGAAGCCCTGCGGCGTCTCGTCGAGATGGCGCACGGAGACATAGAACAGGACGCTACCGTCCGTCGTCGAGCGGATGATGTACGGCACGATGTAGATGCCGTCGTCCGTCGGCGCGCCATAGCTGTAGAGGATGCGGCCGTCGCCGAGGTCTTTCTTCTCCATTTCCTGTGTCAGCGTGCCGGCCTCGTCGAGGCTGTCGGCGTCGCCGACCGGCGATTTCTTCGGATGGCGTGCCTTCTCGCGCGCTTCCTTTGCCTGCCGCTGCGCCTTGCGCTCGGCTTCCTGCGCGTCTTTCTTCGCCTGCATGACGGCCTTCGTCTCCTGGTAGTGATGCGCGGCGAAATAGCCGACCGTGCCCGCGCCTCCGATCAGGACGATGCCCAGGAGCACGCAGAGGATGATCTTCAGCCCTCGCTTGATGGCCTGCATCCGCGGTGACGGCCGTTTCCTGCGTTTTTTCTTCCGTGCTGCCATGCTCCTGACTCCTTCCATGTCTTCTGCAAATCCACGAGTTTCTGCTTCTATTATACGCCGTTCGCCCGCTTTTTTCCTCTTTTTCTGCCGCTTTGCGAAAACTTTCTTGCTGGTGGACGCCGTTTTTCGCGTGTGATAAAATACGAGGAAGAAGAAACAACGGTCAGTCAAAACATTCGAAGGGAGCGTTTTTCATGGAAAGCAAGACGAAGCTGCGCTGGGCGACGCTCGGCGTCGGGGTCATCGGCCACCAGCTCGCGGACGCGATGCAGGCGCTCGGCGGCAATCTCTATGCCGTCGGCAACCGCACGCATGAGAAGGCGGTCGCCTTTGCAAAGGAATACGGCATCGGCAAGGTCTACGACCATCCCGAGGACATGTTCGCCGACCCAGACGTCGACATCGTCTACATCTCGACGCCGCACAACACGCATATAAAGTACCTGCGGCAGGCGCTCGCGGCGGGCAAGCATGTGCTCTGCGAAAAATCCATCACGCTGAACAGCGCCGAGCTCGAAGAGGCCGTGAAGCTCGCCGAGGAGCATCACGTCGTCCTCGCCGAAGCGCAGACCATCTACCATATGCCGATCTACCGCAAGCTCGCCGAGGCGGCTGCTGAAGGCAAGTTCGGCCCGCTCAACGTCATCACGATGAATTTCGGCAGCTATAAAGACTACAATATGAAGAACCGCTTCTTCAACCGCAATCTCGCGGGCGGCGCGATGCTCGACATCGGCGTCTACGCGCTCTCGTTCGTGCGCTGGTTCATGAACTCGTGCCCGACCGAGCTCCTCACGCAGGTGAAATACGCCGAGACCGGCGTCGACGAGCAGGCGAGCCTGCTGCTCAAGAACAAGGAAGAGCAGATGGCGACGGTCATGCTCTCGCTCCATTCGAAGCAGCCGAAGCGCGGCACGCTCTCGTTCGACAAGGCCTATGTCGAGCTCTTTGAATATCCGCGCGGCGACAAGGCCGTCATCACCTGGACGGAGGATGGCCGCAAGGAAGAAGTCCTCGCGGGCAGCACGGCCGAGGCGCTCCAGTACGAAGTGCTCGACATGGAAAAGGCTGTCTCTGGCGACCCGTCCGTCATGCACCTCGACTACACGCGCGATGTCATGAAGCTCATGACAAAGGCGCGGGACATCTGGGGCATGAAATATCCAGAGGAAGAGGCATGATTTGGAGGTCATCGCTATGGGCAATCCTGCGTACCAGGAACCGCCGCGTGTCGAGCGCATCGAGGGGAAGACGTATCTGATGTCGCCGCGGCCGAGAGGAAAGCACAATCGTGCAGCATTCAACATCGCGTATATTTTTGAGAGCTATCTCAAAGGCAAGACGTGCATGGCTTTCGGGGATGGCACGGATGTGTTTCTCGATGATGAAAACTGGTATATCCCTGATGCCATGATTGTCTGCGACCGTTCGAAGATCAAGGATGACGGCATCCACGGGGCGCCAGATCTCGTTGTCGAGGTGCTGTCGCCATCGACGTCGAAGCATGACCGAGGCGCAAAGATGCGCCATTACGCTGCAGCTGGTGTCAAGGAATACTGGCTCGTCACGCCGCAGCAGAAATTGGTGGAAGTCTATTACAATGTGGGCGGTCATTTCGAACTCAACGAGACGTATGCGATTTACGAGGATTGGGAGCTGCAAGAGATGAACGACGAGGAACGCGCGGCCGCAAAGACGGAGATTCCGGTTACGCTCTACGATGATTTCTCTGTCCGTCTCGAGGATATCTTCAGGAATGTCGATGTTTTCCAATGATGGATGATCCGTGAAAGAACGTGCAGGAGGAAGCCACATGATTTATGTCGTCCCGGTACAGGGGCCGATTCTCACGAATTCGTATCTTTATGCGGACGATGCGACGAAGCATGCGTTCATCATCGATCCCGGCTTTGAGCCCGAGCGCATCGTCGCGGCCGTGCGCGACAAAGGGCTCACGGCAGAGCGCATTCTCTTGACGCACGGCCATTTCGACCACATCAGCGCGGCGCAGGGCGTCGCGCAGGCGCTCGGCGTGCCGATTTGCGCGGGCGAGCGCAGCCGCAAGTATTTCGCAGACCCGACGTACAATCTTTCGAACCAATTCTTCCCGCCCGACGGCTTCACGATCCCTGAGGACGAGGTCACGTTCCTCGCAGATGGCGCGGTGATTTCGCTGGCACAGGGCAGCCTCGCACTGCGCCTCACCCCGACACCGGGGCATACGGAAGACGGCGTGATGTACGTTGCAGAGACGGAGCCGCATCTCGCCTTCGTCGGCGATACGATCTTCCGCGCGAGCTACGGCGCGACGCATTTTCCCGGCGGCGACGAGCGGACGTTGCTCCAGAGCATCCAGGAGCGCATCCTGACGCTGCCCGATGACACATACCTCCTCTCCGGCCACAGCGAGCCGACGACGGTCGGCGAGGAAAAGGGGCGGAGCTGGTACCAGTAAGAAAGCGATATGGAAGAGGGCGGAGCAAAAAGGCAGGTCTTTCTCTTTTATGGAGGAAAGCATATGAAGAAGAAACATTCCAAACCAGCAAGGCAGGAGAGGGTTCGCCGCATCGGCAAGGTGCTGCTGGATGCAACGCAGGATCGTTCGCGCGACCAGTACAGCGATGGCGACATCGAAGCGGAGCTTCTTGCAGCCGTCCGCGCCGGACGGCAGGACGAGATGCTGCATCAGGATACGCGCTGGCCGGTATTGTATCATTTTTCCGAAGAGCGTCAGAATCTCTTTTCGTGGCTGCCGCTCGCGGGGGATGAGGATGTGCTCGAAATCGGCTGTGGCTGCGGCGCGGTGACGGGGACGCTCTGTCGTCGTGCTGGGCATGTCGATGCTGTGGAGATTTCGCCACGCCGCGCAGAGATTGCGGCGTGGCGGAACCGGGACTTTGCGAATCTTGTCATCCATGTCGGGAATCTCAATGATCTGGCGCTCGAACGGAAATACGATGTCATTACGCTGATTGGTGTGCTCGAGTACGCTGGGACGTTCACGCACACGGCCGACCCATACCATGATTTTCTCGCGCAGTGTCAGCAGTACCTGAAACCCAGCGGCCGCCTCATCATTGCCATTGAGAACCGCCTTGGCATGAAGTACTGGTCGGGTGCGCACGAAGATCATACGGGCCGCCGATTCGACGGTATCCTAGACTATCCATGGGGGGGGAGACATTCGTACGTTTTCACGGCAGGAACTCTCTCATCTGTTTGCGGGCGCGGGCTTTCCTGCGCAGCAGTGGTACTATCCGTTCCCAGACTACAAGTTCCCGTTCGAGATTCATTCCGACCGTATGCTGCCAACGCCGAAAGAGATAAAGAACTGCGAGAATCCGACGTATGATCTTGACCGCTTGGAGATTTTTTCAGAGCAAGATGCGCTGGCAAGCATGATTCCGGCGGGGCTTTATTCGGAGTTTGCCAATTCGTTCCTCGTCGTATGTTCCAGGGCGGCGATGGATGCGGAGGCACTGCCGTGCTATATTCATTACGCGCGTTACCGGCGTCCGTCAGATGCCATCGGGACGGCGATTTACGAGCGGGACGGGCAGCGGTCTGTCGCGAAGTTCGCGCGGACGCCCGAGGCGCGGGCACATCTGCGCGCAATGGAGGAGAATGGCCGCATCCTTGCTGAGCTGTATGGGAAGGAGCATGTCGTGGCATCGCATCTGCAGTCGCCAGATGTGCTCATCTGCGAATATGCTGAGGGCGAGAGCTTTGCATCGCTCTGCCTTCGCGCAATCCAAGAGCGTGGCCTGGATGGTTTTCTCGACTGCGTGAATTTCTTTGCGGCCTACATTGTGCGCGGACAGGAGCAGACGGTGCCGACAAAGCTCGGCATTCGTACCCCTGGGCGGCGTTATGATGCCGACCTGACGTTTGAGAACGTAATCCTGAAGGACGGGAATTTCAAGATTATCGATTATGAATTCCTCGCACAGGAACGTTGCCAGCTGTATGCCATCCTCCATATGCTGATGGTCTTCCGTGACCGCCATGAGGCTGAATGGAAGGCAATGGGATTGGATGAAGACATGACGTTCTTCCAGCAGGCATATCAGATGAGCAAGGCAGACTGGGCGGCGTTTTGTGATGATGAAAAGGCGTTCATCATGAATTTATCAGACTTCCTTTTGAAAAAGTATCAGCGCAAGCGGCAACGCGGGGCTGTCTGACATCTTGCGAAATGGACGTTGTTCTAGTATCATAGACCTCGACGGTACGCATGGAATCGGTGCGACTGTACGAAGGAGGTCTATGGAAATGAACAAAACACATTGGTCACCATATGAAAAATACCGGCAGGTACGGAAAGAGGCGAAGGCGACGGGCGTATTGCTCGTGCTTTTGATTCTCTTCTGGTGCTTTGCCGGTTTTGGTTTGTCCGGGGTGCAGGTGGAAATCTTCGGCCTGCCGCTCTGGGCGGTGATGGGGTCGGTCGGCGTCTGGGCGTTCGCCATCGTCGGCGTCTCTCTGCTCGTGCGCGGCGTGTTCCGCGATATGCCGCTCGAGACATCGGAGGAGGATAGGGCGGAAGGGGGCGCGGCGAAATGACGGCAATTCCGCAGACGGGCGGCAATCTCTTTGCACTCGTGCCGCTGCTGCTCTTCATGGCGTTCATGGTGGCGATCGGTTTCTGGGTTCGGTCACGTGCCGAGCGCGGCGATTTTGTCTCGCAGTATTTCATCGGCAACCGCAAGCTCGGCGGCTTCGTGCTCGCGATGACGACGGTCGCGACGTACAGCTCGGTCTCGTCATTCGTCGGCGGCCCGGGCATGGCGTGGAAGATTGGCTTCGGCTGGATCTACATGGCGGTCGTGCAGGTCACGGCCATCTTCCTCGTGCTCGGCATTTTCGGCAAGCGTGTGGCGCTCTTATCGCGAAAGTTCCACGCCGTGACGGTCGTGGACATCATCCGCGAACGCTTTGAGTCGAACGGTCTCGCGGCGCTCGCGGCGTTCATCATCGTGCTGTTTTTCTGCGGGACGATGACGGCGCAGTTCGTGGGCGGCGCGCGGCTGTTCGCGGCGGCGACGGGGTACAGTTACGAGATGGGGCTGTTGCTGTTCGGCCTCGTCGTCGTGCTCTACACGAGCATCGGCGGGTTCCGCGCCGTGGCGCTGACGGATACGTGCTGCGCGATCATGATGATGATTGGCATCGTGCTGCTGCTCTATTATGTGCTCGATGCGGGCGGCGGCTACACGGCCATCATGGGCAGCCTGCACGCGGATCATCCCGAGCTCTTCGACCCGCTGTCGGCTGGGCACATGCCGGTCGGGCTCTATCTCACGCAGTGGATTCTCGTCGGCATCTGCACGATTGCGCTGCCGCAGTCGGTCGTGCGCGGCATCAGCTACAAGGACACGCGGAGCCTGCACCGCGCGATGCTGATCGGCACGGTCGTCGTCGGCTTCATGAACATCGGCGTGAATTTCACGGGCATCCTCGCGCACGGCGTGCTGACGCAGCCGGAGAGCGCGTATGGCAGCGTGGACAATATCATCCCGCTGACAATCGCGCAGGCCATCCCGCAGGAGCTCGTCGGCCTCGCCATCATCGGGCCGCTCGCGGCGTCGATTTCGACGATTTCGGGCCTCTTGATTGTCGCATCGTCGGCCATTGTCAAAGACGTCTACCTGCACAGCAAGCTTGCAAAGGGCGAAAGCGTGTCCGACGCGCGGCTCCGCCGTCTCTCGGTCGTCACGACGGCCGTCATCGGCGTCGTCGTCTTCGTCATCGCCATGACGCCGCCGAGCCTCATCTGGATCATCAACATGTTCGCGTTCGGCGGCCTCGAGACGGCGTTCTTCTGGACGCTGCTCCTCGGCCTCTACTGGAAGCGCGCAAACCGCGCGGGCGCCATCCTCTCGATGGCGGGCGGCACCATCGCCTACTGCGCGACGCAGGCCATGCATTTCAAAGTCATGGGCCTGCACCAGATCACCATCGGCATCACCGTCTCGCTCGTGCTGTTCCTCGTGGGCTCGTACCTCGGGAAGCCGAGCGGGAAAAAGGTCATGGACGTGTTCTTCCCGGAGAAGTGAAGATAGAAAGAAGCAGGGAGCTGCGGTCACGCAGCTCCCTGCTTCTTTCTCTTATTCTTCCTTTTTGAATTTCAGTCCCGCCGTCATGAGCTTGATGGACAGCACGAGGCATTCCTCTGCGGTCGGAGCATTGTCGACGTTGCCGATGGCTTCGAACATGGCTTTGAGCTGGTTCGGGTGCGGCTCGAGGATGGGGTAGATGCTCGCGAAGTACGAGATCATCGTAAAGGTGAACGTGTCGAAGAGCAGGTCGTCGTCATCCACGCACTGGCGGCGCAGCAGGTCTTTCACGATCGGGAATGCATGGAGCATCACGCGGTTGAACGCGACGAGGTTCTCGTAGCGGACGTTTTCCTCAAGCACGGTGTGGCGCAGGGAGAACAGCCGCAGCGTCATCTTGTGCTCGATGAAGTGGTGCGCGACGCGGCGGCAGAATTCGTCGCGCGTGAAGAGCTTTCCCTCGGGGAACATCTTTTCGATGGAGACGTAGAAATCTTTGAGACGTGCGGCGAGGAGGTCGAGCAGGACTTCTTCGCGCGTGTGGTAATAGGTGTAGATGGTCTGGCGCGTGAAGGAAACGTCTTTCGCGATGCGGCTGAACGTCACATCCTCGAGACCTCCTTCATTGAAAAGACGCTCTGCTGCCGTCAGGATCTCGTTCCTCCGGTTGGCGATCTGCTCTTTTTTTCGTGCACGCTGGAATGTCATAAAAAGGCCTCGTTTCTCGGAGCCGCCGGCAGTCCGCCGACGCTCTTGGAATGGATTTTTTGAACGGGACGCGCGTCCCTTCCTTCCATAGTATAGTATGGATATTTGCAGAGTGCAAGCAAAATCGAATCGGTTCCAAGACGCCTTCCAGATTCGTTCCAGCCGTTTTTGAACACACATTAAATATCATCTCGTCAATTATTAATGGACAAAATGCAGACCACTAATTGACAACGTGCAAATAGTGATGTATACTTTGACTTGTCAAGAGGTCAAGAGAGAGGCCGCAAGGAAACATGGACACTTCGGAAGCTCGCTCGGACACCTCCTTGGCATCCACGTTTTTTCGTGATTTCCAAAGGAGCATTCCTGTAATGCCGAATAACGAACTTTGAGAAAAAGGAACACCTATCATACAATAGGATTATGTTAACTGGCCAGTTGGCAAATCCTACATATGAGGTGTTCCCCTATGAAGCAGTATACACAGAATGACAA
>JALEZZ010000039.1 GCA_022773585.1 Selenomonas sp.
CGGAAGAAGCTTCCACGACAGCACACTATTTTGCCATCCAGGATGCCGCCTGAGCCGATTCTTGACGGCAGGCAGAAATTTGTATCGATATTGTCCGTTTGCCAAGCAAGCTGAAAAATTGGGCTTATTGAGCAGACATTATCTAGGAGACAAACCGCAGGCGTAGCAGAGCTACGTCGAGGATTTGTCGACGACGAGAGGACAGAAAAGATGCGTCAAGATGGGCTGGCGGATTTAATCAGTGCTTCCTTAGGAAGGAATCTGGACGAATGAAGGAAGGCAGCATAGATATGGCAAGCGAGAAAATCTTATTCATCAGCGAGGGCAAGTCACTCATCATCCATGCGCTACAGCGCAATCTGACGAAGAACGGCTACGAGCTCATCCCCTGCCCGCTCGATGTCGAGGCGCTGCATGCACACGAACACGACGCAGAGCTCATCCTCATGTACCTGAATGGCGAAGAAGACAGCAAGACGGATGCCCTCATCTACCTCAAGGACCTCTGCACGGAAAAGAACAAGCTCCTGATCCTCCTCGGCAATCCCGCGGACATCGCGTCCGTCGAGGAGTCCATTCCCGCGCCGATCATCTCGGCCGTCTTCGAGCGCCCCGTGGACACGAATGCGCTCTTGGAACGGCTCGCGTATCTTTCCGACGTCAACGCGACGCAGGACCGGCTGAAGCACATCCTGATTGTCGATGATGACGAGACGTTCCTCAAAACCGTCAAGAACTGGCTTTCGCGCCAGTACCGCGTGACGATCGTGACGAGCGGCGCGCAGGCGCTCATGTACGTCGCAGACAACCAGCCCGACCTCGTCCTGCTCGATTATGAGATGCCCGTGACGAGCGGCCCGCAGGTGCTCGAGATGCTCCGCAGCGAACCGAAGACGGCGAAAATCCCCGTCATCTTTCTGACGGGCAAGGGCGACCGCGACAGCGTGTTCCAAGTGCTCGCGCTGAAGCCCGAGGGCTACATCCTGAAATCCTCCGGCCGCGACAAGCTCGTCGAAAGCGTCGGCGCGTTCTTCACGAAACAGCTCTACGACCAGCTGCACGACTGATTGCACAAATGACGTCTCCCCCTCTGTGGGAGGCAGGAGGCCATCTTATGAACAGAAACGTCATCCCATGGCAACACGTCATCCTCGCCGCCGCGTTCCTGGCGCTGGCGGCTTTCGTGTATTTCTTTTGCACGGCAGACATGCAGTCGCAGCGCGCAATCAAAGTCGGCCTCGTCCTCCCGCCCGAGCGGGCAGAGCAGAAATGGTATCAGGAGGCCACGACCGGGCTCCAGGATGCCACGCAGGAAATCGGCGCGAGCCTCCTCGTCGAGGAGAACGTCCCCGATGACTGGCGCGGCATGGATGCCATCGACCGCCTGCACAAAGAAGACGCGAGCGTCATCGTCTCGTCCGGCTACGGCTATGGCGAGCTGTTCCGCGCGGCCGGGCAGGCCTACCCTACGACGGACTTCTACACGATCATGCCGTATCAGAATGAAGGCAACATCCGCACGTACTTTGTGCGCATCTACCAGCTCCGCTACCTGCAAGGCATGCTCGAGGGGATGAAGACGAAGACTGGGCGCATCGGCTACCTCAGCTACCCGCGCGTGCCGGACAACGTGCAGGAGCTCGATGCCTTTGCCCTCGGCGTGCGTCGCGTGAACCCGGACGCCCGCGTGTTCGCAACGTTCCTGCCGCTGCCCTCGGGGCCTGACTATGACCCCGAGGCCGACGCCATCGCCGCCACAGAGCGGCTGGTGAAAAACGCCGGCGTCGATGTGCTGGCCTCGCATCGGGAAAACGATGTCGTATCGGAATACGCCATCGCAAACGGCATCGATACGCTCGCGAGCTACGACGATCTCCCGGACGACCCGCACCTCCTCTCCCGCCAGTCCATCGACTGGAAGATGGTCTGGTCCGAGCTGCTCAAAGATGACATCCGGCGGTCGAATCCGCGCGCCTTCTATTGGTTCGGCTTCGACCGGGCCGGCATGAAATTCACCATCGTCTCGCCAGACGTCACGCCAGAGGAGCGCGCGCGCATCGAGCAGGCCGAGGCGTCGTTTGGCCGCGGATTCGAGCCTTTTTCCGGCCTGATTCGCGACAATGAAGGCAACATCCGCTGCCGGGAAGACGAGTCCGTCAGCGACCTGCAGCTGCGTCAAAGCATCAACTGGCTCGTCGAGGGGGTGATCGTCTATGAAGAATGACAAAGACAGCATCGTCCAACGCCTGCAGAAAAATTTCCTCTCCTGCCATGGCCAGCGCCGCATCCTCGTCGTCCTCGCCGCGACGCTCCTCATCACCTGCCTCATGGGGCACGCCATCCAGACCCAGCTGAAATACATGCTGCACGAATACATGGAAACCCAGGTCTGGCAGGTCGTCACGATGATGTCGCGCATGGACAACGATGTCATCAATGGCCGCCTGCACTGGCTGGTGAATGTCAGCAAGAACATCGAAGATCATCCCGAGGAACAGGCGTTCATCCTTGAGATTGCCCGCCAGAACGGCCTCGGCAGGCTCGGCATCCTGAAGCTCGACGGCACGACGCTCGCCGGTGACGGCATCGTCACGATGGAGACGTACCCCGGCCTCAAGCAGGTCCAGCACGGCGAAGCCAATGTCATCCCGAACGCCGACGGCACCGCCTACCTGATCGCCGCCCCCATCCATGACATGGAAAACGGCAATGTCCGCGCCATCCTCTACTGCCAGGCGGATTCTGACAGCATCGTCTCGGAACTTCTGAACACGGAAGATCTCGACCATGCCTCGTTCTGGCTCATGAGCCGCCAGGGGAATGTCATCGGCCATCCCGCCCTCTCCGGCGACGAGCACGGACAGGAACATTTCGATTTTCTCATGACGAGCGGAAAGCTCGAAGAAATGCGGCAGAAGCTCGACCGGCACGCCGTCGTCATCCAGGGCGCCGAGACGCAGAGCACGCATGAATTCGTCGTGCTCGCCGAGATCCGGCCCGAAATCTACCTCGCCGGCTACATCGCGGACGACGAACTCGCAGAGCCCGTGCAGGACATCACGGGCTTCCTGCGCCACAGCTACCTCGCGTTCCTGCTGTTCGTCGTGCTGATGCTCCTCTACATCCACATCCTGCAGACGCGCCTGCTGATGAAGAGCCAGGCGGAAACGGAAGAAGCCCTTGACGCGGCACAGATTGCCAAGACGCAGGCCGTACGGGCAAAGGAACAGGCCGAGCAGGCCAACCAGGCCAAGAGCCTCTTCCTCTCGAACATGTCGCACGAAATCCGCACGCCGATCAACGCCATCATCGGCATGGATGAGATGATCCTGCGCGAGAGCAAGGAACCCGGCATCGAAGGCTACGCGACCGACCTGCGCGGTTCGGCGCTGCACCTCCTCGGCCTCGTCAACGACATCCTCGACTTCTCGAAGATCGAGGCGGGCAAGATGACGCTCGTGCCCGTCGAATACGGTCTCGCGTCCATGCTCAACGACATCGTCAACATGACGTCCATCCGCGCGAAGAACAAAGGCCTCGCGTTCCTTCTGAAAGCCGACCCGAATCTCCCGACCGTCCTCCACGGCGACGAAGTGCGCCTGAAGCAAGTCGCGATGAACATCCTCACGAACGCCGTCAAGTACACGCAGCAGGGCAGCGTGACGCTCACGATCACGTTCCGCAAGACCTCGGACACCAAGGCCATTCTGCGCTTCTCCGTCAAGGACACGGGCATCGGGATAAGGCCCGAAGACCTGCCGAAGCTCGGCCACGCCTTCGAGCGCATCGAAGAAGAGCGCAACGCCACCATCGAGGTCACAGGCCTCGGCATGAACATCACGCAGCGCCTGCTCGCGATGATGCACAGCCGCCTCGAAGTCGAAAGCGTCTACGGCAAGGGCTCGACGTTCGCCTTCGAAGTCGAACAGGACGTCGTGGACTTCCAACCGCTCGGCGATTTCGAGCAGCAGGTGCGCCAGCTCGCCGAGCATACCGCAAGCGACACCGCGCTCTTCAAGGCCCCGACTGCGGATGTGCTCGTCGTCGACGATGTCGAGATGAACATCAAAGTCTTCCGCGGGCTCCTCAAGCGCACGGAAATCCACGTTGATTCCGCGCTCTCGGGCCCCATCTGCCTCGAAATGGTGCAGAAGAAAGCCTACGATATCATCTTCCTCGACCACCGCATGCCCGAAATGGACGGCATCGAGACGCTCCAACGCATGAAAGCCATGCAGCACCTCTCGAAGGGCAAGCCCGTCATCGCGCTCACGGCCAACGCCATCGCAGGAGCGCGCAAAGAGTACATCGACGCAGGCTTCACCGACTACCTCACGAAGCCGATCGACAGCCACAAGCTCGAGAGCATGATCAAAAAATACCTCCCGCCCGAAAAGGTGCAGGAGATTCTGTCAGACGACGCAACGGACGCTACGAAAAATCCATCCACAGACGAACAGCTCCCCGACTGGCTCAGGTCACAAACGCTCCTCGACACGAGAAGCGGCCTCGCGAACTGCGGCTCAGCAGAAGACTACCTCGAAACACTGCGGCTCTTCGCCGAAGCCTATGAAGAAAACGCCGCGGTCATCCAGAAATTCTTCGACGCCGCCGACTGGAAGAACTACACCATCCGCGTCCACGCCCTCAAGAGCTCCGCACGCATCATCGGCGCGAACAAGCTCTCGGATCTCGCCGCCGCACTCGAGAAGGCCGGCAACGAAGGCGACGCCGCGACCATCCAAAAGGACACCCCGCGCCTCTTCGAGCTTTACGCCGAATGCGAAGACGTGCTGAAGCCCGTCCTGCCCGCAGCAGCGCAGGGCCGCGAAAGCACCGAGGGCAGAAGTGCCAAAGAACCCATGACCGCCGAAGAGCTTCAGGAAGCCTACGAAGCCCTCAAAGAGCTCGCGGCGACCTTTGACTACGACAGCGTCCAATTCGTCCTCGAAGACCTCCAGGGCAAAGAGCCGCCGGCCGGCGAAAAAGAACATTACGAAGCCGTCTGCAAGGCGGCGAAGAAACCCGACTGGATGGAGTTGCAGAAGCTGCTGGAATAAGCACCTCCTGCCTTTCTCTTTGGCATGATTTCACAGGAAAGCATGGATGAGTCCCGCAAGGCCGAAAGCGCAGAAGATGCCGCCAGACAAGAGCTTCATGCGCGCCGGTGGCAGATAGCGGTGCAGGAACGCGCCAGCGACGAGACCAAGGCTGTCAGCCAGAACCATGGCTGCCACCGCCCCGATGAGCACGAAATACCACGCCGAGAACGCCGCCGCCATCGTCATCGCTGCAAACTGCGTCTTGTCTCCCATTTCTCCGACGATGAAAGTCATCATGACCGTCAAGACCGGGCCATAGCGTCCAGTCCCCGCCGCCTCATCCTCCTCATCGCCGCTCCGAAGCGTCCAGACGCCGAACGTCAGGAACAGCAGCGAGGCAATGACCTCCATGACAGCCGGGTCGATCATGCTGCCCACGAAGCTGCCAACGCCGACCGCCAGCGCATGCACGACAAAGATGCCGAGCGTCATGCCGACGAGCACCTGCTGCCAGGGGAACTTCGCCGCAAACGCCATGACAAGCAGCTGCGTCTTGTCCCCGAGCTCCGCGAGGAATACGACGACGAACGTCGCAAGAAATGCTTCCATCTGGCCTGCCTCCATGCAAAAACAACGATTCTCAGAAACGATGGTATCAAAAAAGCTCGCTGAAAAGCGAGCTTTTATTTTCGTGGTGCCTCAGAGCGGAATCGAACCACTGACACGGGGATTTTCAGTCCCCTGCTCTACCGACTGAGCTACCGAGGCATTGGCGACCCGAATGGGACTTGAACCCATGACCTCCGCCGTGACAGGGCGGCATTCTAACCAACTAAACTACCGGGCCATATGGTGACGCCAATGGGATTCGAACCCATGAACCCGCCGTGAAAGGGCGGTGTCTTAACCGCTTGACGATGGCGCCAAAAGTGTTATCACAGATAGAAATTATACTAGAAGAATCATTCGTTGTCAACTGATTTTTCAGCAAATGAAGATTTTGCAGCAAAAAGAGCCGCTGCCACCGGCAATCCTGCCGTGGCAGCGGCTCCTGCTTTCTTCCCGATCAGGTATTTTTCGCGACGACGGCGCCAATGACGGCACCGATGACGCCGGCCGTCCAGACCTCGCTCTCCGAATGGCTGTTCGTCGACTTCTTCGTTTCCTTCTTCGGCTTCGGCGGCGGGTTCTTGTGGTCGCGATCGTTCTCGTGATCGCGCTGCCAGTCCTCGTGATCACGACTGTCATCATGATGCGAGCTGCTATGTGACGACAGTTGCGTGATGCCAGGCACCGATGGCGTCGCAGCCATGGCCGTCGCCGGCATCGCAAGTGAGCCAGCACCGAGCGCGGCGCAGAGTGCCAAGGCGATGCCCTTCATGCGAATGCTTTTCGTGATGTCTTTCATGGTGTATCCCTCCCAAGATTCGCGCCTCCTGCGCCCTCAGTCGTCCATGGGTTCTTGCTTCATCTGATGGTGCTTAGTATAGCGGAGAGATATTAAATTGCAACACGTCAGTTATTATATCTTCGTTACCTCACGGTGAATCTTCTCGAAACGGTTTCAGGTTGCTTTCAGAACAAATCCGCATGCGAGCCAACGCGCGAGAACATCAAGACAAGGACTTCATGTCATGGAACCCCTTCGCCGTGGGATCATGCGCGATACGCCGCCCCTCCTCGATTGCCGCGGCCGTCGTCGCATTCGGGGTATCCAGTTTCAGCGAAAACGGGATGCCATGTTCACGAATACTCGTGCGCAAAAAAATATTGATCGCCGTTGTCATATTGAGCCCGAGCTCCGAAAAAATTTTTTCCGCCTGCTCTTTTACATCTTTGTCCATACGGATATTCAGGTTTGTCGTCATCGTTGCCATA
This sequence comes from Selenomonas sp., assembly GCA_022773585.1. Taxonomy (GTDB): domain Bacteria; phylum Bacillota; class Negativicutes; order Selenomonadales; family Selenomonadaceae; genus Selenomonas_C. Next base: position 6,921 of record JALEZZ010000039.1, read on the forward strand.
TTGCTCACCTCACGATCAGTATACTTCATGATTTCGTGCAATGTCAATACATCGTCATTCATTCCCACATAACAGCAATCGCCACGTCACAAAGACCATCGCGAGCGCATCGAGCCCGAGCGGCACCATGCCGCAGTAAAACGCCGACCATGGTGCGAGACGATAGTAGACGAGATAGCACCCGAGCCCGACGGCCGTCGCAAAGGCAATCGCGAGTGCGCACCATAGCGCCGCTCCCTCTGCTGCAAGTCCTGAGAGCACGACGACGGCCACGACCATCGCTTCTAGCACCGCCCATGCCACGATCAGCAAAAGTTCCGTCGTCGGCACACGATGTCGCGGAGCGGCAGGGAAAGAAAAGATAGCATCTTCACATCACTTTCTCCGATTCAAACATCTTCCTTGAAAATTAGATTTTTCGTACATAGCGAGTTTGTCGTCCCGCTCCAATTTTATCAAGAAAGCCTTCTGCAACGAGTTTTTTCAGTGCTGCTTCGACAGATGATCTTCCGATGCTCGGGCATTCTGTCAAGATTTCTTGCTTAGAGAACGAACCGATTTTTTGCGCAACGCATGTCTTCACAATATCATACGACGTGCTGCGTGTTCCTTCCTGTGCTGTGATATGCAACCGCCGTTCAAACTCTTTATAGCAAGACAGGATGATCGCCAGCATGTACTTGATGAAGGGTGTCGGATCATTTCGGCCTTCCTGCCACTCCTGATCTGCTCGTGCCAGCGCATCGTAGTAATTCTCTTTCGTATCTGCAATGGCCTTTTCGATACTGACATATTGCCCGACGAGGTACCCGCTTTGATAAAGCAAGAGCAACGTCAGCAGGCGGCTCATGCGCCCGTTCCCGTCATTGAATGGATGGATGCAGAGGAAATCGAGCAGAAAACACGGGATGAGGAGCAGTGCATCTGCCAGTTCCTGCGCTCTTGCCTGTCGGAAGCTGCTGCAGATCCGTTCGACTGCCTCCGGCGTTTCAAAAGGGGCAAGCGGCTGGAAAAGCAATCTTCTTTCGCCAGTCGGCAGCACCATGTCGATCTCGTTCGGAATGTTCTTGAACCTGCCGCCATAGGAAAGCGCTGTATATTTCATGAGCTCCCGATGCAGCTGCAAGATATAATTCGGCGTTACGGCGATATATGTGTAATTCTCGTGAATCAGCGACAGCACATTCCGATAGCCAAGAATCTCTTCTTCCTCACGATTTCGCGGCGTCGTCTTGTCAGCCATGAGCTGTTTCAGACGCGGCTGGGTCGTAACGATTCCCTCAATCTGGTTTGAGCTCTCCGTGCTCTGGATCTTTGCAACCTCGATGAGCCGGTTCAGCTCTATTGGCTTCTGCCGCAGGAACAGCTCTTGCTTTCCCTTGTATTCGTGAATCTGTGCCACATACGACAGGATCTCTCCATCCCAAGCGCGCCTTTGCAAGGCCGTATAGTCAAATGAGCGCAACGCGTCGTCCTTCTTTCTCCTAACAGGGTTGTCTTTCTCCCAATTTTATACAGGTTTTGGGAGAAAGACAATGGCGTTGGGAAAAGGCGTTCACACATCCTCATTGAAGAAATCCGAATCCGGTGGCGCTGTCCCCGCTGTTCCACCCGCATTCGGCATAGCATGGGATTCATGAAACGAGGGGATCGTCTCAAGATATGCAATCGTCACCTTGTCGGGATCATCTGCCAGCACGGATTTCCCAGCTTCCGTCAGCACGACGAATCCATGCTGCGGGCTGTCCACCAATCCTGCTTTCTTCAAATACGTCTTTGCCCACGCCACGCGATTCGCCAGAATCGTCTGCCGCTTGCTTGGCAGCAGCGTCTTGCGATCCTCTTCCGAAATTTTCAAAGCATCCGCGCATTTCGCCGCGACTTCTTTTAATCGATACATCCCGCCATCCCCAAGGACCTTGAGGATGCACGGGAGGAATTTTAAGAGCCAGAATGTTCATTCTGACTGATGAATATGGATTTCCTCAATCACGTTATTCCGTACGACGAAGGACATCGTAAGGCTCTCATTCGCATTATATTCGTATATCGTTTTGTCTAATCGTTTGGCATGTTGCTCTTGTTTTACAGCATCCAATTTGGATGCAACGTGCCGTTCCGTCACAACGCTGTCAGCAGTTCCATAAACATCTGAAAGAACTGCCGCTGGCATTCCAATAGCTACGCCATCTGGCGTTTTCTCCCCTTTCCCTCGTGCGACGATATCAAGGGCAGTAGGATTTCCAGGATCTATTGGTATGAACGTAACGAGAATGCCACCATAGTAGTTCCTAACACCGCCTCCATATTTCGTAGAAGACCACGGCTGCCCCAAAACTCTATTGACCGTATTGATATTGTCGTTTGGATGAACTCCGTTAACAGCGACTTGGTTTGCATAAATAGAACAGCTGATCGGGATGCCACCAAGGTTGCCCATAATGACTGGCTCTCGTGCAAAAGCAACAGAAGATGTAGCCAAACATCCGAACGTTGCCATTCCAGCAAACAATGATATTGTGAGAAATTTTTTAGCAGACATAGTGTTTCAATCCTCCTCATCCGATAGCAACAATATCGTCATCTAGAAAAATTTCTTCTGGCAAGCATTCATGGTTGATAAAGTTTCAAAATTTGGCCAACTCAGGCAGCTGTCTCAACTTACCTTGATCGAGAGGGTTTCATTCCCCCTTCAAAGTCGCATAGAACTCGTCTGGGAAATGATTTTCGTAATACCCCGTATTGCTTGATTTCCAATTATATCGTCCGTAAAATTTAATACCATACTCGATATAGAAGGCTGCTTCTCCGATCCTCAAAAGCTCATAGTTAGGACGCCCAGAATCAGCCGCAGGATCAATATATTCGTGGTATTCGTTAGCATCCGAATACATGGCAGGACAATCATAATCGTAGCTAAAACTTACGGAGTGATAGTTCGAGACTGGTCCATGACCGTCATCCGGCGCATAAAAGGTAGCAATTGCCAGCCGATATTGGGGTGGATTGTACAGCTGCACAGAGATAGAGGTCTTGTCGACATACAAGACATGTCCCTGATGGACGCTTACCATCGGATAGTTCGGATTCCCGGCATAATGCATCTGGATATTCGCATTAGCAGTGGCCGCTAAGCATAACATGATGAACGCTACCATCAACGAGAAAATTTTATTTTTCACGACGGGCTCTCCCCTCTCAAATTTGATTTACCGCCTTATCTGATTCGCTCATAGAAGCCATCGCCCTGGCAGTCGAAATATTGATCACCGTTCGCGTCTTTCCATGTATATGCCCCATAGAATTTCATATTGTATGCCGTATAGAATGCAGCCTCACCGATAGACATGGATTCATGATTCATTGCACCATGTCCATACAGCGGATAGAGATATTCCCAATCGCCAGTATTAGGATGCTTGTCGAGATACATTTTTGTTGTATCATAGTTGTAGAAAAAGCGATCTACATGATAATGGCTCATCTGACCATAGCCACCATCCGGAGCAACGAAAACGCCGACTGCGATGATATAGTATGGCGGATCATATCTCTGCACATTAACGGATTGCTTGTCGATATATGTTGCTACACCAGTATGCCCCCATACCATCGGATAATTCGGATCTCCGTTGTAATGGTCGCGCCAGTTAAACGCATATGCTGTGGACATCAAGAATGTCACAAACATTGTCGTGAGCACAAACGTCATTGTTTTCTTCATTTGGATCACCCACTCCTTTTTTCTCTGCACTCATCTTCCATGAGGTCATCGGCGAGTTTCGCATTGATTTGCTCCAGGGCATCATCCAGCATCTCCTGCGGGCTTTTCGTTTCCGCAAGTGCAATCTTCGGCGGAGTCGCCCTCACTGTTCCACCCGCATTCGGCATAACATGGAATGGAACAGTTTCAGTAAATGCACCCCCTCATTCTTTCTTCACCCGATACACGGCCGCGTACATGGTCGGCAGGACGAGCAGCGTCAGCACGGTGGCGACGAGGAGGCCGCTGGCGATGGCGACTGCCATGGGACCCCAGAAGGCGCTGGGCATGAGGGGGACCATGCCGAGGATGGCGGCGGCGGCCGTGAGCATGATGGGGCGGAAGCGGAGGACGGCGGAGTCAACGACGGCATCCCATGGGGTCTCGCCATCGGCGAGGTGCTTCTGGATCTGGTCGATGAGGATGACGGAGTTGCGGATGATCATGCCCGTGAGGGCGAGGACGCCGAGGATGGCGACGAATCCCATCGCTTTGTTGAAGAGCAGCATGCCCCACGTGACGCCGATGATGCCGAGCGGCGCCGTGAGAATCGTCAGCGCCATGTCCTTGCCGCTCCGCAGCTGGAACATGAGCAGCGTCATGATTAGGAACACCATGGCGGGGATCGGGATCATGAGCCATTTCATCGAGGTGTCGCTGTCATCGAGCGTTCCGGCAGCGTCGATGCGCGCGCCAAGCGGGAGGCTCGCACGCAGTTCTTTCGTCGCGTCGTACGCCTTCTGCGTTGCGTCGTTTGCCGTGCCGCTCTTGATATTTGCCTGCACGGTGATGGCGGGGCGCAGGTTGTAGCGCTTGATGAGGCCGTCTTCGGCTTCGTAGGAGATCTTCGCGATCTGCCCGAGCGGCACGTAGCCGGCCTGCCCGAGGTAGATCGGCAGTTCTTCCATCTTGCCGAGGTCGCTGCGATCGTCTTTCGCGAGGCGCAGGTCGATGTCGATCGTGCGGTCGCCCGCGTAGAACTGGGCACCTTTCGCGCCCGTGAGTTCCGTGTAGATCGTCTGCGACACCGCTTGGCTCGAAAGCCCCATGGCGCGCAGCTTGTCTTGGTCAAGTTCGAGATGCATCGTCTTCTGCTTCTCGTTCCAATCGAGATTGACGTCCGTGTTGTTCGGATCGGCCGCGACGATATCGGCGACTTCGTCGGCGAGTGCGCGCGTTTCGTCGACCGTCAGCCCCGTGACGCGGATCATGACGGGGTAATCGTACATCGGCCCCGTCTGGATGTAGCGGAGCTTTGCGCGCACGTCGCCAAAGTCGTCAGCGAATGCCGTGCGCAGCTCGCCCGCGAGCTTTTCGCGCGTCTCCGTGTCTTTCGCGACGACGACGAACTGCGTGATGTTGTCAGCATCAGCCTTCGGGTCGAGCGGCAGGACGAAGCGCGGCGCGTTGCCGCCGACATAGTACGAGTAGTTGTCGAGCTCGTCCGCGTGCTCCGCGAGGAACGCGTTCATGCGGTCGGCGACGGCCTGTGTCGCGGCCATGGACGAGCCTTCGGGCAGCTGGAGATCGACGAGGATTTCCGGCCGCAGCGAAGCGGGGAAGAATTCTTGCTTGACGTATTTCAAGGAAAAGACGGACACCGCGAACAGCGCCACCGTGCCGACGAGCACGGTCTTTTTGTGCGTGAGGAACCAGCCGAGCACGCGGCGGAACCAGCCATAGAAGCGGTTCTGATACGGGTCTGGCCGCCCGCTTTCGTCCGTCACAACGTTGACTTTGATGAGGTACGTGCCATAGAGCGGCGCGACCATGACGGAGACGATCCATGAGAGGAGCAGCGCGATGCCGATGACGGGGAACAGCGCGCCACAGAACTCGCTGGCCATGCCTTTCGAGAACGCGACGGGGATGAAGCCGCAGCACGTGATGAGCGTGCCTGTCAGCATCGGTTTTGCCGTCGCACGGAATGCATGGCAGGCCGCATCGAAACGGCTGTGGCCGAGCTCGAGCTGGACACTCATCATCTCGACGGCGATAATGGCGTCATCGACGAGCAGGCCGAGTGCGATGATCAGCGACCCGAGCGAAACTTTGTGCAGGTCGATGCCGAGCATGTACATGAAGACAAAGACGCCGCAGAGGACGAGCGGAATGCAGCCCGCGACGACGAGGCCCGTGCGGAGGCCGAGAGAGAGGAAGCTCACGCCGAGCACGATGACGATGGCTTCGAACAGCGTCTTGACGAAGTCATGAATCGAGTCCTTGACGACGCTCGGCTGGTCGGAAACCTTGTGGATTTCGAGGCCGACGGGCAGATTCTCCTCGATGGCTGCGACCTCTTTCTTGAGGTTTTCGCCAAGCTCGAGCACGTTGCCGCCGTCCTTCATCGAGACGGCGATGCCGATGGCGCGTTCGCCATTGAAATACATGCTCGGCTGCGCGGGCTCGATGGAGCGGCGCTCGACCTTCGCGATGTCGCCAAGGCGGAAAATCTTGCCCCCCGCGTTGATGGGCAACGCCTTGATGTCCTCGACATTGTCAAACGTGCCCGTGACGCGCAGGTAGACGTTGTCAGAGTCCGTCTCGAGCTTGCCGGTCGCCGTCATTTCGTTCTGGGTTTTGAGTGCCGAGAGGATCGCATTCGGACTCACGCCGAGCTCCATGAGCTTTGCGGTCTCGGCCTCGACGTAGACCTTTTCCTCCTGCACGCCCTCGAGTTCGACTTTCTGGACATTCGGCACCTGCATGAGCAGGCGGCGCGCATCCTCGGCGGCACGGCGCATTTCTTCATAACTGTAGCCGTCGCTCGTCACGGCGTAGACCGTGCCATAGACGTCGTCAAAGCGGTCGTTGTAGTACGGCCCATAGACGCCATCCGGCAGTTCGCGCTTTTCATCTTCGCAGAAATTGCGCACATCGCGCCATGTCTGGCGAATCTGCGCCTTGTCCACGTCGTCGGCGAGGTTGACGTAGATGACCGTCTGGCCCGCGCGCGTTTCGCTGTTGATATGGTCGAGGCCGGGCGTATCCTGGAGCTTCTTTTCGAGCTTGTCCGTGACCTGGTCCTGCATCTCGTCCGCCGAGGCGCCGGGCCATGCCGCCGAGATGACCATCTGGCGGATTGTGAACTGCGGGTCCTCCATGCGGCCGAGCTGGTTGTAGCAAAAGATGCCGCCAATGGCCGTGATGATGATGAAATACCAGACGAGCGCCTTGTTCTTGAGGGAGACTTCGGTGAGATTCCTCATTTCAACCGAACCTCCTGCCCTTCGCGCAGTTTGTGGACGCCCGCCGTCACGATGGTCGTGCCCGCCGCGATGCCATGCACGCGCACCTGGTTGTCGTCAAACTGCTCAACCGTCACAGGCTGGAGGGCCACCGTGCCGTCCTCGCTGACGACCCAGACCTCAGGGGAGGCGCCCGTCTGGTAGATGGCGGCCAGCGGCACGAGGAAGCCTGCATCCGTCGTGGCTGCTGCTCCAGTCACATGGACACTCGCCGTCATGCCAAGCTCCATGCCGTCCGGCGGATTTGGCACGGAGATGCGGACTTTGTACGTGCGCGCGGCACTGTCCGCCATCGGCGCGACCTCGCGCACCGTGCCCGTCGCCGAGCCGGAAAGTGCCCAGAAATCCACCGTGACTTCGCGGCCGACGGGAACATCGGCGAGGTGGTTCTCCGGCACGTTGATCTCGATCTCGAGCTCGCCCGTCTGCACGAGCGTCGCGACGGTCTGGCCGGCTGCGACGACCTGCCCTTCCTCGGCGCTCATGGCCGAGATGACGCCGTCTGCGCCTGCCGTGAGGTTCGTGTAGCCGAGCGCATTGTGGCCCTGCGCGGCCTCAGCCAGCGCATTCTGGTATGCCGCAAACGCCGCATCGTACTGCGTCTGATACTGGTCGAGCACAGCGGCCGGAACGGCGGCTTCATTGTAGAGTTCGCTGTAGCGTGCGAGATTCGACTGCGCGAGATTCAGCTGTGCCTTGGCAGATGCCACAGCCGCGTCGCCCTGATTCGCCTTCTGCGCGACGTCCTTCGCGTCGATGACCATGAGCACATCGCCTGCGCTCACGCGGTCGCCGACATTCACGTTGCGCGCGAGAATCTGCCCGCCTACCTGGAACGAGAGGTTCGTCTCATAGCGGCCGCGCACCGTGCCTGCGTACGTATCGGACGATGCGCCATCCGTCGCGCCGACCGCCATGGATTTGACAAGCGGCGCTTTCTGCTCCACGGCCTGCTCGCTGCCGCAACCCGCGGCCAGCGGCAGGCACAAGAGCGCCAACAGGCAGAAAAAGGCACGCAGTTCTTGCATGCCCAAAAATCTTTTTCTTTTTTCATTCATGGGGAGCTGCCTCCTCTTTCTGTGCCTTCATCGCCTCGACGAGCGCAGGGATGTCCGCATTGCACGCGCGGGTCGCCGCATCGTGGAAGCCCTGGATTGTCGTGCCGACCTCGGCCGCATCCATGCCCGCCGCGAGATACTTCACCCACGCTTTGATGATGCCTTGGAAAAAGTCTTTCTGCGTCTTCGCGTATTCCGTCAAGAAGATGCGCTTGACGCGCCGGTCATGCGTGTCCTGCTCGCGGCGCACGAGGCCTTTCTGCTCCAAGAGCGTCAGCGAGCGTGTCACGACGGCCTTGTCGAGGAACAGCACGCTCGCGAGCTCCTCCTGGCTCAGGCCCTCGGCATCATAGATGCGGATCAGCAGCACGTATTCCGAGTACGTGATATTCATATCCTTGCAGCATTGTGTCACAAAGAGCTGCGAGCGCCGATTCAGAATTGTGAACCAACGGCCGATATTGACGTAATCCATCGAATGGTTTCCTCCCCCAATTCGTTGATTCTATCAATCAAAATTTCTGCAAAAAAATAGCAACTGCCTATGTCCAATTATAGGCAGTTGCTGAAAGCTTGTCAATCAAATGGAGCCGCACGCCCCCATGCGACCGAATTCTTGCCCTCCTGGCGTTTCGCCTCGTAGAGCGCCTCGTCAGCGCGCTTGAAAAGCTGCTGCGGCGTATCGCCAGGGAAAAACTCCGCCCCGCCGATGCTCGCCGTCATGCGGAGGCCGCCCGGCAGCAGGCCGCGCTCCTCGATACCCGCGCGGATGCGGTCGGCTACCTGCCGCGCCTGCTCCGCGCCCGTCGCATGCAGGATGACGAAGAACTCGTCGCCGCCCATGCGGCCCGGCACGTCGACATTCTTGCGCGTCTGCTCCTGCAGGATGCGCGCGACAATCTGGAGCGCCCGATCGCCCTCGTCGTGGCCGCACGAATCGTTGATGCCCTTGAAATCGTCGATGTCCATCATCAGCACCGTCAGCGGCTGTTTCTCATGCTCGGCTTCCTTCACCATTTCCGCAAGCGTCTCGTCCGTCGTGCCGCGGTTGAAGAGGCCCGTCAGGAGGTCGTGGCGCGCGAGACGGCGATAGCGTTCCTTTGCTTCCTCGAGCTCGCCGATGGACTGCTGGACGAAATTCACGAGATGGCGCATGACCGCCGTGCGCGCATCGACATGCGAGATGCGCCGCGGCAGCTCGACCGACACCTTGCTCGGTGCGCCCTCGCGCATGCCGACCGTCACGAGCGTCATGTTCGACGTCAGGATGCGGTCCTTGCGCCGCAAGAACTCGCCATAGGCATAAAAGCCTGCCGACGGCGCATAACGGCTCATCGCGAGCTCCTGCTCCGTATCCTTTTCCAGCAACAGGCTGCGCGCAACGCAGCTCACGAGGAAAATCGACTGCGGATGGAACTGCGCCATGCCGATCTGCAGCTGATCCGCCGTGTCGAGGATTTCCTGCGGGTCGCCATAGGCGAGCTGCACTTCTTCACCCTCGTAAAAATCCGCCGCATAGTAGACGCTGCCATCCGGTGCATAGCTCCGCGGATGGCGCGCGAGCGTCAGTCCGTCGCGATGGAGGAACAGCGGGAACGTCAGCATGCCCGTCAGGATGTCCTCATCCGGCCCGAGGCCGAGATACGTCTGGTAAATCTCGATGGCCGGCCGGTGGTCGATTTCCTGAATCGTGAACGGATCCTTCATCCGCGTGATCTTCATCGGACGGCCGAGCGGTTTCCAGCCAAAGCTTGAATGCACGGAAACAGCGAGCTCCTTGCCCGCAAATGTCAGCACGAGCAGGCCACAGGTGCTCGCATGCTCTGCATCAAAAAGGAAGCCGCATCCCGGACGGTTCTCTGCAAGGCCGCCAAAGACTTCCACATCTTCCGGCACGCCCTTGAACGCATCAAAGACAGGCTCGAGATCCAGCCGCTCGCCTGCCGCGACAAGGCCGACCGCTCGCAGATGCTCCTTTTCCACGAGGAACGAAGCGAGCTTCTGACCAACCGTTACAGAAGCCTCCGGCACCTCGAACGTCACCGACGTGACAGATGCTGCCCTCTCAGCACCGAAATCATAGAGACGCACGTCTGCCACGCTGTCCTCAAAGAACAGGAACGAAGCAACGGTCTTTCGTCCCTCTGTATGACCGTCCGCAATGGCTCGCGCCGACACGACGCCCGCAACCTTTGCCCCCGGCATCCCATGCTGCACCGCACTGCGCAGCTGGAGGAGCAGCGGCAGATCCGTCTGCGGCCCGCAGAGCATCACGAGCACAGAACGCGCGCCGCCCATCCGGCGCTCTGCGTCCCGCACGAAATCCAGCACGGGCAGAAACTCTTCTGCATTGCTCACTTCGAAAGAAAGCTCTTTCATTTATCCTATTTCACCTCGCTTTTTCTCCCGAAAAATCGAAACCGATTACATTTGGTTATCATCATAACAGGTATCGTCCTTATTTGCAAGGAGAAATGTCCCAAAGAGAACCTTTTCCAAAAAATTTTCCCGAATTTTCCTTGAATCGATTCAACAAGAAAACTCTTTTCCTCCCCACCGCAGGCGTATATAATGGAAAGGAATGAATTCGACAAGGACGAATCGTTAAGCAGCTGTATTTATCCTCAAACGTACGCGAAAGCGGGCAAAGGCTTTTGCGTACGCCTTAACGATTGGTTTCAAGCCTCAGTGAGTGCGGCAGCCGAAAGGCTGCATGCATGATGAACTACGTCAGCGGAACAAGGTCGAGACCCACCTGTGGATGTGCTTTCAGTCCGCTGCTCTGGGAGTGCCAACCAAGAAACCGTCCTATGCCCTGGACGGACAACACGGAAACACATGCCCTCCCGTTGACATTGGCAAGAAGGAAAATTCTCCCGTGCGGGAAGGTGACAGAGATGTCAAAAGAATACGCATTCGTACTTGATGCAAACGGCAAGCGCTTGGATCCCACTATCGTGCAGAACGCATGGCGGCTTGTCCGGCAGAAGAAGGCTGTTCTTGTCAGTAAGTATCCCATGACCGTCCGCCTCAAAAAAGTTGTTAAAGATGAAAATTGTGATGAAGTACGCATGGGAATCGATGATGGCGCGGAACATGTCGGCATTGCCATCGTGCAGAAGTGTCAGACGCGGAACAAGGTCCTGCTGAAGGCCACGATGGAGCATCGAAGCGATGTCAGCAAGAAGATGACAATCCGCCGTGAATATCGTCGATATCATCGTTACTGGAAGCGGCATCGCCCCGTGCGTTTCGACAATCGGGGAAGCTCCCACAAGGCAGGAAGGCTTGCTCCTTCCATCCAGCAGAAGCGGCAAGCCGTACTCCGTGTCGCAGACAATCTTTTAAAGCTCATCCGCATCGACCGTTTCTATCTAGAAGATGTCGCCATCGACATCCGTGCCATGACGGACGGCTACCAGCCGTATCGCTGGCAATACCAGAAATCGAACCGCTTGGACGAAAACCTTCGGAAGGCAGCAATCCTGCGCGACGGAGGCAGGTGCCGAGAATGCGGGAAAAGCAACTGCCGTCTCGAAGTCCATCACATCACGCCGCGCAAAGAAAAATGGCAGGAATACCATCGGCAATCTGATCACACTCTGCCCTTCCTGCCACGACAAGACGGAAGGGCGCGAAGAACAGTTTGCAGATAGATACTATGCCATGATTCGTTCCAATGGGAACCGTGCGGGACTGAAATATGCCGCTCATGTCATGGCAGGCAAAACATGGCTCCGTGCCGAACTCTCTGCCCGCCTTCCCTTGACACTCACGGCTGGCGGTGATACTGCGAACAAGCGCATGGACTGGGGCATTGCAAAATCTCACAGCAACGATGCCATATGCATCACGGGACTGAAGCCAGAAAACATCGATGTACAGGAATGGACGCTGAAGCCTATCCGGCATCAGAGTAAGGCTGGCATTGAGGAAGTCCTTGGCTTCCGCCATCATGATATTGTAGCGTATACCTTCAAAAACGGAGAACGCCATGAAGGCTATGTGACAGCCCTGTACCCGGCGGACGGGAAGAGATGCTCTTCTTTGAACTTCCAGTCGCCGACAAAACACTGCAAACGTGCGAATGCAAAGAAGTGCAGGCTCATCTATCGGCCAAGCAAGATTTACTGGTTGCGTTGTGCATAATTGTACATATTTTATACATTTGTCCATATTTTGATAGGAGGCTCCCTTATGCAAAAGCCCAGAATCGGCCACATCGACTTTCTCAACGTCCTGCCGCTCGCCTATGGATACGCGCATGGCGGCGACGAGGGCGCTTTTGACATCCGCCGCGGCGTCCCCGCCGTGCTCAACAGCGACATCGCAGCCGGCCGCCTCGACATCAGCAACGTTTCCTCCATCCTCTACGCGCGCCACGCCGACAAGCTCTGCGTGCTGCCGCATGTCTGCGTCTCCTCCGACGGCCCCGTCGAGAGCATCCTGCTCATCTCGAAAAAGCCCATCGAGACGCTCGAGGACGACCCCATCGCGCTGACAGCGAAGAGCGCGACGTCCCACGCGCTGCTCAAGATCATCCTCCGCAGCGGCTACGGTGCCAACCCGCGCTACTCCGTGCAGAACCTCTCGCCTGAGCATCCCATCCCCGACGACCAGACCGCCGCGCTCTTCATCGGCGACGATGCGCTCTACCTCTACTGGCACGCGAGCCCGCAGCTCTACGCCTACGACCTCGGCGCCGAGTGGAAGAAGCTCACGGGCAAGAAGATGGTCTACGCCCTCTGGGTCGCAACAAAGGAATTCGCCGCCCGCTCGCCCGAAGGGCTCAAGCGCGCCGCCGCGCTCATCGAGGAAAGCTTTGCCTTTGGCATCACGCACAAAGATGAAGCCATCCGCTCCGTCCTCGGCGAAAAGCCCTTCCTCTACCACGAGCTCGACGAATACCTCGGCGGCGTCATCCGCTGGGATTTCGCGGACGACTATCTCGACGGCCTCCGCACCTTCTACGCCCTCGCCGAACGCAACGGCCTCATAGAAAAAGCGCCCGCGATTGAGTTCGCGGACGTCTGAACTAAAATCTGCAGGGACTTTTCCCTCACGACACTTCCACCAAGCCTTGAACCTGCACTCCCTGTGGAACGCAGAGACGATTGAAAGATACGATGTGGGTGACAGCCACCGTGCCATCTGGCAATGTCCGCTTCATAGAAAAGACATCATCCGCCACATGACGATAATTATTCGGATTATAGAGCGGCGGCTCATGACGGTAAATGCGATACCCATGATGGTGCAGCAACCGATAGAGTGGCTGGTTCTTTTTATCGTCGTCTTCGACCTCGGTATAAATGAAGGGATGACAGGTATTGATGAGTTTTTCTGCACCGTGAATGACCTGCTCTTCCATGCCCTCGACATCGATTTTCAGCAAGTCGCAGCGCGTCAGGCCAAGGGAATCCAGCGTAATTTTTTCGACATCTTCGCCTTCCGTCGTATGCAGCAGCGATACGCCGCCCCAATTCTGCACAATGCGCGGATCCAGCACAGGAACTTTCACCGTCCCAGATGCATCGCCAACGCATTTCTGCAGGCAGTGCGCATTCGTGATGCTGTTGAGCGCCATGTTGCCGCAGAGAATCTGAAACACAAGCCGTTGCGGCTCGAATGCATAGAGAGTGCCTGTCTCTCCCGCCAGCTGGGCCAGATGGACGGTATGCGAACCGATATTCGCCCCGACTTCGACTACGGTGTCACCAGGATGCACCAGCTGTTCGAAAAGATCTGCCTCTCCCTGTGAAAACTCGCCATAGAGCTGCAAAGAGCGACCGATATAATAGTCTTTCTTGTTGAAGATGATCTTGCCATATCGAAAATCCACACACGTATTCGTTTCTTCCATACTCACGCCTCCTGAAGACTTCCTGTGGACGAATCGTCTTCATTATAGCGGAAAAGTCCCCCCCCGTAAAGACAAATGCACATACAAAGCGGCCCGCACACAGGTTCTTGCCTGCATGCGGGCCGCTTGGCGTTCTTTACGCATGTTCTTTGAGAAATTCTTCGAACTCCTTCCGCGGCATCGGCCGTCCGTAGAGGTAACCTTGGCCGTATTCGCAACCGCAGTCCATCAGGAGGTCTTCCTGCGCTTCGGTCTCGATGCCTTCGCAGATGACTTCCATGCCGAGCATGTGGCCGAGCTCGACCATTTTCTTCAGCACGGCGCGCATGCGGTCGGAGCCTTCGGAGGCGAGCAGCAGCGAGCGGTCGATTTTCATGACGTCGAGCGACAGGTAGTTGAGGAGCGAGAGGTCGCTGTAGCCGGAGCCGAAGTCGTCCATGTCGATGCGGAAGCCGAGACCGTGGAGCGCGGCGACGACGGCGATGGAGTGCTCGCGCTGCTCAGCGCTCGCGAAGTCGAAGGCCGTTTCGGTGAGCTCGAGCTCGATGCCGTCCGTCGTGTACTGGCGGGTGAGCGCACTCATCTTGCGGAGGTACCCCTGCTCCTGCATGTGGATGCGGCTCTGGTTGACGGAAATCGGCACGACGGGCAGGCCCTTCGCGCGGCAGTCGCGCTGGAACTGCATGACGTGCTCGAGATTGTAGAAATCAAGGTTCGAGATGAAGCCGTTGCTCTCAAAGAGCGCGATGAACTTTCCTGGCGGAAGGAAGCCGAGCTCTTCGCTGCGCCATCGCACGAGCGCCTCGGCGCCGATGCAGCGCTTCGTGACGAGGTCGTATTTCGGCTGGTACCAGATTTCAAATTCCTCGCGTCCGAGCGCCGCCTCCTGCAGGCTCTCCATGCGGCTCGTCAGATGCGCCTCGGCGAGCATCTTGTCGTCATAGGCGAGGACGTCTTTCGCCTCGTGCATGGCGAAATCGGCGCGCGCGAGCGCTTCGGCGGCTTTGATCAGCGAGATGCCCTCCGGCGTTTTCCCAGCGATGGGCGAGATGCCGGCCGTGAGCGGCACGCGCACGAGCATGCCGCCGACCGTCGCAAACTCATACCGCTTGAACGTCTCATGCAGATGCCCTTTGAGCGCGGCGATGCTCTCCGTCTTCGCGAGGAAGACGACTTCGCCGACGCTACCATGCGTCGCAACGCGGCGCACCCAATCCTCTGCGCTGAGGACATCGGCAAGGTGCTGCAAGAACGAGATGAGCGTGTCGCGCCCATACGTGCTGATGAAGATGTCCGTGCGCTGGACGCCGATGACGACGACGGAGAGCTCGGGGGCTTCGTCCGGCAGCACGGCGACGAGTGCATCGGCTTCGCGCAGGAACCAGCTGCGGTTCGGACGGTTCGTCGCGCGGTCCTCGTCGAGCAGTGATTGCATTTCGCTGATATGGGCGCAGCGCGAAAGAATGTAATGAACGACAAAGAGGAAGATGAGAACGAGCGTCACAACGGCGCCAATCATGAAATACTGCGGATAGGAGTAAAAGACGGAACGCAACGAGCGCTCGTTCTCCATGCGCTTGTCATGACGGGCCGCGACGTTCGTGATGGTCTCGGGGCCGAGGTAGGCGATTTCCTTGTCGAGCACGGTCAGGAGCTCCATCGGCACGTCCTCGCGGACGCCGGATGCCATTTCGAGTGAAAATGCGACCGTGCCATCCGTCACGAGGTCGGGAAAATCGCCCTGATAGATGTTGTACTGCGCGGCCTCCTGCCGCAGGAACGTGACATCGGCCTCGCCGTTTTCGACGGCGCGCAGGCAGTCGACGACGGTCGGGTAGATGCGGATCTGGTCGTCATCATAGCGCTGGCGCAGCACACGGTCGGTCGTGCGGTTGTCGACGGACGCGACGATCGGGATGACGGGATGCAGCTGGAGATAGCTCTGTTCCTCGGGCGTCAGCCGCAGGCCGAAGCGGCGGCCATGCTCGGCATAGACCTGCTCGAGCGTCGTCAGGAAGCCCGGGCGGTTTTCTCCGAGGCGGTCCGCTGCGACGTCGAGCTTGTGCAGCAGGACTTCGTTGCCCTGCCGCACGGCGAAATAGAGTGGATGCACATGGTAGTCCGGGGCATTCGGCAGAGGCGGCGCGCCCTCTGGCGTCCGCTGCCAGCCGATGGGCAGGCGTGAAAAGCTGAGCCCCTGCATATCAGGGCCGCCCGGCAGGACGCCGAGCACGACGTCGACGGTGCCCTCCATGAGGCGCGTGCGGCAGCCCTCCCACGAATCGGGGACGAATGTGACTTCCATGCCAGCATAATTCGCGATGGCCTGCATGTAGTCGGTCTCGCGGCTGTAGAAACTCTTCGCACCGTCCTGCACGCGCTCGGTCGCTTCTTGCGCCATGCCCGTGTCGCCGAGCGTATGGACGCCGACGCGCAGCATGGAACGGGCGTCGGCGGACGGAGCAAACGCCGCCAGCTGCATGGCAAGGCAGCAGACGAACAGCACTGGTAATAACCAGCGGTTCCAACGTCTCATGGAAATCACTTCTTCCCTGCTATGGCCCCCTCAAGAGGGGGCTGTCAGCGAAGCTGACTGGGGGATAAGCAGACTCTTAGCGCTTTAACGCCTAGAGGTCGCTTATGCCGACCGTAGGTCGGCAGTAGTTGGATGCTGGAGACAAACAAGTATGCGAAACGTTGTTAAAGACTTTAGTAACGACGGCATTCTTGTCAGGCTACAGCACCCTACTACTCCCACCACCGCTTCGCGGTCCCCCTCCCTCTAGAGGGAGGCTGAAATTCGATAGCCTCTTTATGCGTGGATTTGGAGAAAAGCTTCAAATTCTTTGCGCGGCATGGGCTTGCCGTAGAGGTAGCCCTGCCCGTATTCGCAGCCGCAGCGGCGCAGGAGGTTTTCCTGTGCTTCCGTCTCGATGCCCTCGCAGATGACTTTCATGCCGAGCGCGTGGCCGAGGTCGATCATCTGCTGCAGCACGATGCACATGCGCTCCGAGCCTTCGGATGCGAGCAGCAGAGACCGGTCGATCTTCATGACGTCGAGCGGCAGCTGGTTCAGCAGCGACAAATCGCTGTAGCCGCTGCCGAAATCGTCCATGTCGATGGCAAATCCCATCGCATGCAGCGCGGCGACGACGGCGAGCGAATGCTCGCGGAGGGCGCGATCTGCGAAATCGAACGCCGTCTCCGTGAGCTCGAGCTCGATGCCCTGCGTCGTGTACTGGTCGACGAGCGCCTGCATCCGCCGCAGATACCCCTGCTCGCGCATGTGGGCGCGGCTCTGGTTCACGGAAATCGGCACGACGGGCAATCCCTTTTCCGCCGCCTCGCGCTGGAACTTCATGACCTGCTCGAGGTTGTAGAAATCGAGGTCGGAAATGAAGCCGTTGCTCTCGAAGAGCGCGATGAACTTGCCCGGCGGCAGGAAGCCGAGCTCGGCGCTCTGCCAGCGCACGAGCGCCTCGGCACCGATGCAGCGCCGCGTCGCGAGATCATATTTCGGCTGGTACCAGATCTGGAACTCCTGCCGCTCGAGCGCCTGCCGCTGGAGGCTCTCCATGCGCGTCGTCAGCATGGTCTCCTGCTGGAGCCTGCCGGAAAAGAACTGCACAGGTTCCTCTCCATGCGCGGCGATGTCGGCATCGTTGATGGCCGCGCGAATGTCCATCGGCGGCTCGCCAAGATAGCAGACGCCCGCCTGGAGCGGCACGCGCACGAGCATGCTGCCGACTTCGAGGTATTCATTGGCACGCAGGAGTCCCGAGAGGCGGACGCTGAGCTCGTCGCGCGTCACGGGATGCGTGAGACAGAGGATTTCCGCCCCGTCCGCCCGCATGCCGATGAGCTCCGGATAGTTCGCGACCTCGAGCTGGCTGCCGAGCCGCTGGAAGAACGCGATGACGGCTTCGCGGCCGTACGTGCCTATGAGAACATCCGGCCGCACGATGCGCAGGACGACGACAGCACGCTCCGATGCCCCCACGCGGTCGCGCGCGATGAGCGCCGTTCCCTCGCGTTCGAGCCACTCCGCATTGTGCAGGCCCGTCGCATGGTCATGATCGATGAGGCTCTGCATGTGCGCTTCATTTTCATGCCGCATCGCACGATACCGCCAGAACGCGAAGCCGCAGGCAAAAGCAATGGCGAAGATGGCGAGCACGACATACTGCGGATACGAATAGAAATACGAGAAGGCCGAGCGTTCGCTAAGGCTGCGCGCATTTTCCTCCGCATAGTATGCCTCGATGACGCCGTCGCCCATGTGGCGGATTTCCTTGTCAAGGATGCGCAGCAACGTGGAATCCTGCGACTTCGGCACCGCCATGGCGATGCCTTTCTGCATCGAGATGCGGCCGCTTGCAACGAGGTCGGGATAATCGCCGCGCATCGTCTGATACTGCGCGGACGACTGGCGGATGTACGTCACGTCCGCCTTCTTCTGGCGCACGGCCTCGAGACACGCCTCGATGGTCGGATACGCCGCGATTTCCTGACCTGGGAAATGCTGCTGCAGGAGCTCTTTCGCGAGGCGGTTGTCGAGCGCCGCGATGACGGGATGCTTCGGCAGGCCCGAACGGCGCGTGACAGCCGTGAAATACGACGTCATGAATGACGCTGTCTGGTCAAGGCCGCGCTCCGCGCCCCATTCGGGATCGACGAACATATTGAGCAGGAAGTCGGCCTTGCCTTCCTGCATCGCCTGATACGCACTTTCATAGTCGGTGTACGGCAGCGTCTCGATCTCGATGCCGAGATCGCTTGCGAGCTGGTCGGCGACGGCCTTCATCGCGCCCGCAAGTTCGCCGTTTTCATCGAGGTAGGCATACGGCCGCTCATTCGCGACGACGAGCACGCGCAGCTGCGGATGCATGCGCAGGTAGGCGCGCTCCCTGCGGGATAGCATCAATGGTGCCTGCGAAGCCTCGCTTTCCCTCTGATGCAGCGTGTCGGCGAGAAACGTCGGCCGTGCGAGGACGAGCTGATCCTGTGCGAGGCTCAGACGGTCGAGGAGCGCCGTATTCCCCTTCTTCACGGCAAAATACGTCATCTCTGCGTCGAACATCACCGCTGGCTCGTAGCGCGGATCCGGCCAGCTGCCGAAGCTGATGCCGTCGAGCGTCCCCGCCTCGTAGGATTGCAGCAGGTCCTGCGTCGTATCAAACATCTGCTCCGTATGCGGGAGCACTTCGCCCTGCATCGCCATGTCAACGACGGGGCCTGCATAGACACCGCGCAGGAATCCGAGGCGGAGCGGCGCCCTGCCGTCCTCATCGAGCCGCGCCGAACCGCCATGCAGATAGAGCGTCATCGGCTCGACGCCTGTCGGCAACCGCGAAAAGTCGAGCACGGCGCTGCGCTCCGGCGTGATGACGAGGTCGGGAATCATGTCGATCTCGCCGCGCTCGAGGCGCGCGATGTTCTCCGGGATGCTGCCCGCCACGAATTCGACGTCCATGCCCGCATAGCTCGCGAGCACGCGCACGTAGTCCTTCATCACCTTGTCATACGCCTGCGCATCGACGCCGCCGCTATCCTTTGCCGTCATAAACGTCACGCCGACGCGCAGCACGGGGCGCCGCTCGGCCGCGGCCTGTCCCGCCATCCCAAGTTCCCAAAAGAAGCAGGCCGCCGCGAGCAAGACGGCTGCCGCCCGCTTCCACACGTTTTTTTCCAACATTCTTTCTTCATCGCATATGCCTCATCACAGCCGCCCGAAAGAAAATGAAGCATTCGGGCTGCCGCTGCTCCGAAATCTTATCCCATACGTTCTTAATACGATAAACGGGGACGATTTTCCTGCTTCTTTTGAAAGTCCACGCAAAAAAAGCCTCTCCCCTGCGGAAAAGGCTTTGTAATATCGTAAACATCAGAGATGCGCCGCGAGAAATGATTCGAATTCTTCCTGCGGCATGGGCTTGCCGTAGAGGTAGCCCTGGCCGTGCTCGCAGCCGCAGTCGATGAGCATCTGCTCCTGTTCTTCCGTCTCGATGCCTTCGCAGATGACGGTCATGCCGAGCGCATGGCCGAGATCGGTCATACGGGCGAGCACGGAACGCATGCGCTCGGAGTTCTCGCTCGCGAGCAGGAGCGAACGGTCGAGCTTCATGACGTCGAGCGGCAGCGCGTCGAGGAGCGTCAGGTCGCTGTAGCCCGAGCCGAAGTCATCCATGTCGATGCGGAAGCCGAGCTTTTTGAGCTTCGTGACGACAGCGAGCGCGTTTTCGCGCTGCTCGCGGCCCGCGAGATCGAATGCCGTTTCCGTGAGTTCGAGCTCGACGCCGTCCGTCGAGTAGATGCCGACGAGCTCCGCCATGCGCTGGAGATAGCCTTTCTCCTGCATGTGGAAGCGGCTCTGGTTGACGGAGACCGGCACGACGGGCAGGCCTTTCGCGCGGCGGTCCCGCTGCATCTTCATGACGTGGACGAGGTTGTAGAAATCGAGCTTCGTGATGAAGCCGTTGCGCTCGAAGAGCGGGATGAACTTGCCTGGCGGCAGGAAGCCGAGCTCCTTGCTCTTCCAGCGCACGAGCGCCTCGGCGCCGATGCATTTCTTTGTCCTGAGGTCGTATTTCGGCTGGTACCAGATGACGAATTCCTCGCGGTCGAGCGCCGCCTGCTGCAGGCTCTCGATCTGGCTGCGCTCGAGCGCCGACGCCTGCATGGCGTCGTTGTAGACCTGCACGTCGTTCGTCTCGTGCATGGCGAGGTTCGCGTGCTCGAAAATCTTGCGGCGCTCCTCCGGCGGGAAGCCGACGGCCGCGATGCCCGCATGGATGGGCACATGGACGTTCATGTCGCCGACGCGGACATATTCCTGCACTTCTTTCTGATGATGGACGGCCTCGATGAGGATGCCCTCGTCTTTCGCCTGTGCGAGGCAGAGCACATGGCCGGCGCTCGCATGTGACGCACACGCCTTCGCCCACGAGACTTCGCCAAGCTCGGCCGTGAAGCGGCGAATCATGTCGCTCACGACCTGCTGGCCGTACGTGCCGACGATGGCATCAAGATTCGCGATGCCGAAGACGATGAAGTACCACGCCCGGCCATCGACGGGAAGGTCGCGCGTGAGCTCTTCAAACTGATGCTCGAGCCATGCGTGGCTGCGGAGCCCCGTGTAGCTGTCCGTATCGACGAGATGCTGGATTTCGTCCGTATGGCGGCGGCGCTGGCGCAGCGTGTACCAGAGAATCAGGACCAGAAAAATGCCGCCGACAAAGTAAAGCGGATAGGCATAGATCAGCGAGCGGATGCTGCGATGGCGCGCTTCCGTGCTGCCCTGCGGCACGAGGCTTTCCTGCGCGAAATCGGGAGCAATCACGTTGATCTCCTTGTCGAGGATCGGCAGCAGCTGCTCCGAGACACGCTCCGAGACGCCGATGGAGTCCCGCTGCAGGAAGGCAACCGTGCCGTCCGAGACGAGGTCGGGGAAATCGCCCTGCCAGATGGCGTACTGCGCCGTCTCCTGCCGCTGGAACGTGACGTCGGCCTCGCCGGACTGCACGGCCTGGAAGCAGGCCTCGATATCGGGGTAGATGCGGATCTGGTCGTCGGCGTAGCGCGTACGCAGCATCTGGTCGGTCATGCGGCTGTCGACCGCTGCGATGACGGGATGCGTCAGATCGCTGAAGCGGCGCGTGACGGTTGTATAGTAGTCCGTCGCATAGCTGATGGTTGCGGCCATGCCCTTTGATTCCGCAAAGGCGATATCCCAGTCGATGTTCAGATACAAATCAGCGCTGCCATCCGCGATAGCGGCCTCGGCCTCCACATACGACGGGACAGTCCGGATGTCGATGGTGACGCCGAGGTCTTCTGCAATGCGGTCAGTGAGCATTTTCACTTTGCCCTTGAAGGCGCCATCTTCGTCCATGTAGGCAATCGGGCGCTCATTCGGGACAACGACAGCATGAATCACGGGATGCGCTGCGATGTAGCCGCGCTCGTCCTGCGTGAGGCGCAGCACGCGCGCAGGCTGCCGGTCAGCATACATCTGCGTGAGCATCTCGAGAAAGAACGGCCGGTTCGCGGCCATAGCGTCATTCGCCCGCTCGACGCGGCCAAACAGCGCATCGTTCCCCTGCCGCATGACATAATAGAGCGGCGTGACCTGATGGTCGGGAACCGGGAGCTGGAACTTGCGGCTGCCGCGCGCAAAATCAATGGGCATGCGCGAGTACAGGAGCTCGCCCCGGTACTCCGGCATCTGCGGGACGCCCGCGATGGCGTCAATCTCGCCCGTGCGCAGGCGCGCGAGATTTTCCTCCCAGCTGCCGGGCACGAACGCGACATCCATGCCCGCATAGCTCGTGAGCGTCTGCATGTAGTCCGTCTCGATGCCGTAGTAGTTGCCCGTTGCATCGACAGTGATGACGCCGTCGCCGAGCGGGTGGATGCCGACGCGCAGCGTATCGCGCGCCTCAGCGAAAGGTGAAAGGGCAGCGAACAGTGACAGGCATAACAAGAGCAGTGCCATTTTCTGCAAAAAATTCTTCATATGAACACCACTGCCTTTCTTCGACTGCACAATCGATGGACGATTCACGCCCTACCTTCGACACTCCCCCAGTCAGCTTCGCTGACAGCCCCCTCTGGGAGGGTGCCTGAGTGCGATATCTTCTTCATGCATGCGCCCGCAAGAAATTTTCGTAGTCCGCACGCCGCATGGGCTTTCCATAGAGGAAGCCCTGCCCGTACTCGCAGCCGCAGGCGATGAGCAGCTGTTCCTGCTCCTCCGTCTCGATGCCCTCGCAGATGACCTTCATGCCGAGCGCGTGGCCGAGCTCGATCATCTGCCGCAGGACGGTCTGCATGCGCTCCGAGCCCTCGGACGCGAGCAGCATCGAGCGGTCGATCTTCATGACGTCGAGCGGCAGCTGGTTCAGTAGTGACAAATCGCTGTAGCCGCTGCCGAAATCGTCCATGTCGATGGAAAAGCCCATGCCGTGCAGCCGCTGCACGATGTCGAGCGAATGCACGCGCAACGCCTCGCCGAGCACGTCGAACGCCGTCTCCGTGAGTTCGAGCTCGATGCCGTCCGGCGAGTAGATGTCGACGAGTTCCTGCATATGCTGGATGTAGCCTTCCTCGCGCATATGCTGGCGCGACTGGTTGACGGAGATCGGCAGCACGGGCAGGCCTTTCGCCTTCGCCTCGCGCTGGAACACCATGACGTGTTCGAGATTGTAGAAATCGAGCTGCGTGATGAAGCCGTTGCTCTCGAACAGCGGAATGAACTTGCCGGGCGGCAAAAAGCCGAGCTCCTTGCTCTCCCAGCGCACGAGCGCCTCGGCGCCGATGCATTTCTTTGATTTGAGGTCGTATTTCGGCTGATACCAGATGTGGAACTCGCGCGCCGCGAGCGCCTGCTCCTGCAAGCTCTCCATGCGGCTCACGAGCAGCGTCTCGCGCTGGAGCGCACTCGAAAAGACCGTGACAGCGTTCCCTTCATGCGCGGCGAGCTCCGCGTTGTTCATGGCCGTCTTGAGATCCATACGCGGGTCGCCGAGGTAGCAGACGCCGGCTTCGAGCGGGATGCGCACGAGCATGCGGCCGACCTGCTGCGACTCGTTCTGCCGCAGGATCAGCGTCAGCGCCGGCACGAGTGATTTTTCTTCGGCGCAGGCGAGCAGGAAGACTTCGGATGCACCGGCGCGCGTCGCGAGCAGATGCGTCCACGAACTGCCCTCGAAGGCACCAGCGAGGCGCTTGCAGAGCTCGGCGAGCGCGTCGCGGCCATACGTGCCCACGATGACGTCCGGACGCATGGCGCGGATGACGACAGCCGCGAGCGGGGCCCCCTTCGGCATGCTCTCCACACGCTGCGCGCCCTCGCGCTCGAGCCATGCGAGATTGCGGAGGCCCGTGTCGAGGTCGCTGTCGATGATGGACTGCAGATGCGCCGCATTCTTCTTCTTCATGCGGCGATAGCGATAGAAGGCCGCGCCGCAGAGCAGGAACACGATGAGCGCGCCGAGCAGGAAATACTGCGGATAATTGAAGAAATACGACGAGAGCGTGCGATTGTCAAAGAGCTTCTGGCGTTCCTCGGCGACGGCTGCCGCCGCGACGTCCTGCCCCATGTGCGCGATTTCCTTGTCGAGAATCGAGAGCAGCACAGCATCGGCTTCCTGCGGGATGGCCATGGCCGAGCGGCTCGAAAACGCGACCGTGCCGCTCGCGACGAGGCCGGGATACTGGCCCGCAATCGTCTGGTACTGCGCGACCTCCTGCCGCAGGAACGCAACATCGGCCTTGTTTTCTTCGACGGCGCGCAGACATTCCTCGGCCGACCCGCAGCGCACGAGCTTGTCAGCGCCGTAGCGCGGGATGATCAGAGCGTCGGCGAGGCGCTGGCTCCAGTAGGCGATGCGCGGCCGCGCGGGACGTCCGCCCCGCCGCGTGACCTCCGTGAAATACGACGTCGTGAACGGTGCCGTCTGCATGTAGCCGTGCTCGCCCGCCCAGCCGGGGCTCCAGCGCGAATTGAGCAGCACGTCGGCCGTACCATCCGCAAGATGCGCGTAGGCTTCCTCGGCTGACTGCACGGGCACGATTTCGACGTCGATGCCGAGGTCGGCGCCGATGCGGTCCGTGACGGCGCGCAGGCCGCCCGCGAATTCCCCGTTTTCATCGACGTAGGCATATGGCTTCTCGCTGATGACGGCAGCAATCCGCAGCGTCGGATGTGCGAGCAGATAGTCGCGCTCTCGGCGGTCGAGCAAGAGCGGCGCGCCGACGCCATCGGAATGGTAGAGCTCATAGAGGTCGGCAAAGAGCATCGGGCGCGTCGTCGCGAGGCGCGCGGCCGCCTGATTCAAGCGGTCGAGGAGCTCCGTATTGCCTTTCCGCACGACGAAATAGACGGGGTCCGTATCGAGCGCAGCGGCGGGCAGCAAGTCTTCCGGCAGCTGCGTGTCAAGCGAGCAGCCGTCAATCTGGCCCGCATCATAGGCCGCAAGGATGTGCTTTCGATCCTCGAATTCCTGCGTCGTGTAGGAAAAGCCCTCATAGTTCAGCACGGGGCCGAGACGCGGGCTCGTATACTGGCCGCGGATGATGCCGATGTTGAGCGGGCGCGTGCGGTCAGGATTGTCGAATGTCGCCACGCCGCCGCGCAGGTAGAGCATCGACGTCGAAAGGCTCATCGGGATGCGCCCGTAGTCGAAGAACGCATGACGGTATGGCAGATCCGTGATGTTCGCGATGGTATCAATCTCGCCCGACGCGAGCTTCGCGAGGTTGTTCGTCCACGAATCCGAGACAAAGACCGCCTGCATGCCCGCATAGTTCGCGAGCAGGCGCATGTAGTCCTGATTCTGGTCGCGGCTGCCATCGATGGGCGATTTCAGCGACGGCAATGTATTGATGCCGACGCGCAGCGGCTGCCGCTCTTCGGCCATGCCGACACCCGCATAGAGAAAAACGACGCTCGCGAGAACGAGCGCCGCCATCTTTTGATAAAACTGCTTCATCTTCATAGGGACGCTCCTTTTCCCTAGATGGTTCCACAGTCTTATCTTAGCAGATTTTTTTCATTTCTGCTTGTATTTTTTTACAGAAAACGTCACCTTGCAGGAAGTTTTCTGCCCGAATCCCATCAGACTTCCATCGGTGCGATATCTTCGTCTTTCATGAACTGCGAGAGCTTCGTCACGCCTGCCATGACGCGGCGGAAATGCTCGGGCGTCAGCGACTGCGGGCCGTCCGAGAGCGCCTTTTCCGGATTCGGGTGCATCTCGATCATGAGGCCGTCCGCGCCGGCCGCGATGGCCGCGAATGCCATCGGCTGCACCATGCGCCATTTGCCCGTGCCATGCGACGGATCGACGATGATCGGCAGATGCGAGAGGTGCTTGATGGCCGCGACGGCCGAGAGGTCGAGCGTGTTGCGCGTATACGTCTCATACGTGCGGATGCCGCGCTCGCAGAACACGACGTTCGGGTTGCCCTCGTTCATGATGTACTCAGCTGCATTGAGCCACTCGTTGAGCGTCGCCGCGAGGCCGCGCTTGAGCAGCACCGGCTTGCCCGCCTTGCCGACGGCTTTCAGCAGGCCAAAGTTCTGCATGTTGCGCGCGCCGACCTGCAGCATGTCCGCATAGGCGGCCACGCGGTCGACGGCCTCGACCGTCGTGACCTCCGTCACGACGCGCAGGCCCGTGCGCTCGCGCGCCTCGGCGAGGTACTTGAGGCCCTGCTCTTCGAGACCCTGGAACGAATACGGGCTCGTGCGCGGCTTGTACGCACCGCCGCGCAGGAACTGCGCGCCCGCGGCCTTCACGATGTCCGCCGCCTCGAACAGCTGCTCGCGCGACTCGACGGCGCACGGGCCGCTCATGACGACGGGGTTGCCGTCACCAATCTTCACGCCCGCGACATCGATGACGCTCGACTGCGGATGGAACTCGCGGCTCGCGAGCTTGTAGCTCTTCGAAATCGCGACCGTCGTCTCGACGCCCTTCATCGACTCGAAATTCACCTCGCCGAGCCGCCGCTTGTCGCCGATGACACCGACAATCTGCTGCGCCGCGCCCTCCATGACCTTCGCCTCCAGCCCCGCGTCGTGGATGACGGAGATGACCGATTTGATGTTTTCGGCAGTTGCGTCGGGATCCATGATGATGACCATTGTATGACCTCTTTCCTTCCGTTTGTTTTATTGAAATATGCGCGCATGATGCCAAACGCATCTCAGCACTTTGCCGTCAGCACTGGGAACCTCCCGAGATTCTTCAGCCACATGCATTTCGCGCGCACGGCTGCCAACGCCTCTTCGAGCATCTCCTCCCCCGCGTCCGTATCGAGATCGAAGAAGAAGATGTAATCCCCGAGCTGCGTCCGCGCCGGGCGCGACTCGATGCGCGTCATATTGATGCCGCGCCGCGAAAACTCCAGCAGCACATCGACGAGCGAGCCCGCCCGCGAGCCATCGAGCTGGCAGATGACGAGCACCTTGTCGCCACTTGCGACCGCCGCGCCGTCACGCCGCCGCGCGACCTCGAAGAACCGCGTTGCATTCGCCATGTTGTCCTGGATTTCGTGCGCGAGCGGCGTCAGCCCGTAGAGCTCGCCTGCCCGCGCCGTGCAGATAGCCGCGATGCCATCCTCTGGCCGTGCGGCCGCCGCGATTTTCGCCGCCCGCGCCGTCGATGCGACCTTGACGAGCTCCGCCTGCGGGAAATGCGCAGCGAGATAGTCACGGCACTGGCTGATGGGCTGCGCATGCGAATAGATTTTCCGCACGTCCTCCGCCTTGCAGTGCGCCATGAGCTCGTTGTGCACGGGCCAGATGACCTCGCGCACGACGGCGAGTGCGTCCGTATGCGCGAGCACGTCGAGCGTCACGCGGATAGCGCCTTCGAGCGAGTTTTCGACCGGCACGAAGCCCGAATCAATCTCCCCGCGCTCGACGGCCACGAGCACATCGTCGATGTCAGGATACGGCACGAGCTTGCGCACCGGCGCCTCGGTGTCCGCCTCGCGCAACCAGCCGCGCAGCCAAAGCGCCGCCGCTTCGCTATGCGTCCCCGCCGGGCCGAGGAAGCCCATGCGATGTGGTTTTTGCATTGGATCGTCCCCTAAATATAGATAGCAGAAAGCCAGCACTTGTGCTATAATTTCTCTTAGTGGCTGATGCGCCAGCCCCTCGAGACGAGGGAGGTGATCATCATGACGACTTATGAGAAGTTGGCACTTGTACTGGCTTTCTTGCAAGTACTGTTGATGATTCTCCAGCTCATTCGCTAATGCGATGAGTGAATCCTGAGCCCAAAGAGGTGATGGCACCTGGCTTGTGCTGCTCTTTCAAACTCAAAATCTTGAAGAGCTGACGGCCGAAAACATCAGCTACTTCTTTGTGTCTATTATACAGAGTTACACCATTTTTTTCAAGTCATTTCAAAGTTCTTTCGACAGCTTCATGAGCTCCGGGCAGAGGTCGCCGATCGAGCTCTTGAGATCGTCCTGCGGCTGGAGGATGTCGAGCACGGGCTGCATCGTCTTGCGGAACGCTTCGTCATCCTGCATGAGCGCGAGAATCGCGCTCGTGTTGATGGCGTCATCGAGCGCCGTATGCTGCTTGCCCTCGAAATCGCGATCCATCGCGCCGAGCGCATGCTTCAGCGCGAGGCTGTTGTGCAGGCCGAGGCGGTCGTCGAACTCCTGCTGCAGATCGACCCAGCGGCTGTCGAGCCAGTGGACGTCGAAGTCCTTGAGCTTCATGCGGCATTCCGACTTCAGCTGCTTGATGTCCGACATGCTCCACGAATAAATCGTCGTCTCTTCCTCGCCGACCCAGTCCACGAACGCGCGAAAGCTCGGCTCGAACACCTCGCCCGTATCCACCATCGCCTGCGTGATGCTCGTGAGGCGCGTGATGTGCTTCTTGATGGGCCCGTACTCCGGCTTCACATAGCAGCGGAACGTGCTCTCCTGCACATAGTCCTCCCCGAGCTTCACCGCCCCGATCTCGATGACCTCGTCGCGCAGCCGCTTGCGGACTTCCCGAAACTCGCGATCCACCGGATTCATCTCGAGATCGACCACCACATGCTTCATAAATAACTCCTGCCCTTTCCGTTTCTATCGCATTATCATTCTTATTTTACGGCAAAAAACAATGCGTGGCAAGAGAAAGGTATGCTATACTGAAATGGAAAAAATCAAAGGAGCGACCCTATGTACAACCTCTACCTCTTCGATTTCGACTACACCCTCGTCAACTCCGAGCAGGGCATCCTCGGCTGCTTCCACCGCACGATTGCCGCCTGGCATCTGCCGCCCGTCACGGACGATACCATCCGTCCTACCATCGGCCTCCCGATGGAAGAAGCCGTCGAAATCATCACGGGCATCCATGACACCCGCGAGATCGACCGCTTCATCGACGACTACCGCAAAGACGCCGACGTCCACATGACGCCCGGCACGCACTTCTTTCCCGACACGCTGCCGACGCTGCGCGCCCTGCGAAAAGCGGGCGCCAAGATCGGCATCATCTCGACAAAGACGCGCAGCCGCATCGAAGAAAAATTCATCGCCGACGACTGCACGGACGTCATCGACCTCATCATCGGCTGCGAAGACGTCCATGAAATGAAGCCGTCTCCCGAAGGCATCGAACAGGCCATCGCCCGCCTCGGCATGAAGAAATCTGATGTTCTCTACATCGGCGACAGCCTCGTCGACGCCGGCGCCGCAAAAAATGCCGGCGTCGCCTTCGCAGCTGTGACTACGGGAACGACGCCGGCAAGTGCCTTCGAAGATGTGCCGCACGTAAAAATCATGAAATCGCTGACAGAACTTATCGCACCCGCGGAAGACGCAATCTGCTGATTGATGTGCCTTGCAGGGGACTCCCCCCGCCGCTCACGCGGCCCGTCCCCCCTCTAGAGGGGGGCTTGCCCAAAAGTTACAACATATTCTTGAGGAACGCCTTTGTGCGTTCCTCTTTCGGGTGCTCGAAAAACTCCTGCGGCTCGCCCTGCTCGACGATGACGCCGTCGGCCATGAAGATGACGTGGCTCGCGGCTTCCTTTGCGAAGTTCATCTCGTGCGTCACGACGACCATCGTCATGTGCTCGGCCGCGAGCTCGCGCATCGTGCGCAGGACTTCGCCCGTGAGCTCCGGGTCGAGCGCGCTCGTCGGCTCGTCGAACAGCATGATGTCCGGCTTCATGCAGAGCGCCCGCGCAATCGCCACGCGCTGCTGCTGGCCGCCGGAAAGCTGTGCGGGATAGTAGTCCGCGCGGTCTTCGAGGCCGACTTTTTGGAGGAGCGCCATCGCCTCAGGCAGCACGGCCTCTTTTTCCCGCTTCTTGACATGGACAGGCGCTTCGAGCAGGTTTTCGAGCACTGTCATGTGCGGGAACAGGTTGAACTGCTGGAACACCATGCCCATGCAGCCGAGCAGCCTGCGGCTGTCCTCTTCCTTTGCGTACTCGACCGTGCCGTCGCCCTTCGTCGACGCCAGCGTGCCGCCCTCGATTTCAACGAGGCCCGACGTGATGTCCTCGAGCCGGTTGATGCAGCGCAGCAGCGTGCTCTTGCCCGAGCCCGACGGCCCGATGATGGCGAGCACCTCGCCGCGGTGCACCTCGATGTCGATGCCCTTCAGCACCTCGACGTCGCCGTACGACTTGTGGATGTCCTCCATGCGGATCATGACGTTATCTTGCGTATCTGCCATAGTGCGCCTCCAGCTTCTTGAATCCCCAGGTCAGCACGGCCGTCATCACGAGGTAGAAAACGCCCGCGATGACGAACGGCGTCATGTCGAACTCGCGCTGCACGATTGTCCGCGCGACGCGCAAGAGGTCGTTCATCGCGAGAATGTAGATGAGCGACGTATCCTTGACGAGGTTGATGGTCTCGTTGCTGACCGGCGGCAGCACCATGCGGATGACCTGCGGCAGGATGATGCGCCGCATCGTCTGCGGGTACGTCATGCCGAGCGTCTTCGCCGCCTCGTACTGGCCGCGCGGCACCGACTGGATGCCCGCACGGAAAATCTCAGCGAAATACGCCGCATAGTTCAGCGTGAACGCCAGAAGCGCCGCCGCCATATCCGGCAGCAGGATGCCGATCATCGGCAGCGCAAAATAAACGAAAAGCAGCTGCAGCATCAGCGGCGTGCCGCGCATAAGCCAGATGTAGAACTCCATGAAACGCGAAAGCACCCGCAACTTCGACAGCCGCCCGAGTGCCGCGAGAATGCCAAGCGGCAACGCGAGCACCAAAGTCACGCAGAAAATCTCCAGCGTAAGCTCCGACCCCTGCAGCATCAGCACGACCGTATCCAGTAATTTGTCCATACGGGTCTCCCCTTTTAGCACGATAAAGCATTAACTCATTCATTGTACCCGAAAAATGGAACCCTGTAAAGAAAAAAATCCACGCGTCCTTTCATTCCTTATCCTTGCATAAAATTTTTACCCCTCCCCTTAATTTTTCTGGCATTTCGACGATAATATAGGTAGAAAGCTTTCAAGGGAGGGAACCCGCATGCAGATTATGAACAACGGCGCAATGATGGCGGCGCTCGGCGAGCTCAAGAAGAACGACACGACGCTCGGCAAAGAGCTCAAGAAAGTCGCATCGGGGATGAAAGTTAATGGCGCTGGTGACGGCGCATCAGAATATGCCATTTCCGAAAAGATGCGCGTGCGCCTGCGCTCGCTCGGGCAGGATATCGTGAATGCGCAGACAGGCAAAGCGCTCGTCAAGACGGCTATGGGCGGCATTGAAAGCATTCAGGACAACTTGCGCGAAATGAAGGCCATGGCGATCAACGCCGCGAACGACCACAACACCGATGCTGACCGCGCAACGCTGCAAAAAGAATTTGACCAGCGCAAAGAGCAGATCAACGACATCGCGGCAACGACGAATTACAACGGGAAAATTCTGCTCGACGGACGGTATGGTGTTCGGTACGCAACGACAGCATCCACATCCGAAGCAGCAGCAACGCCGATGCCTGACATCAACCCAAACGACATCATGACGAATCAGCAGAATCGCATTGATGACATCCTTCAATCCGACCTCGCTGTCACGGGCAGCAGTCCCTACACAATGCCGACAAATGCGGCAACCTACACCACAGACGCCGATGGAAATGTCACAGTCACATCATCTGGCATTTTCACACTGCCCGTAAATAATGAAACGGCTTCGGTGCAAAGCATCACGATTGACAGTACCAATGTGCACTTTTTTCCTCTTATGCAGAAGCCATCGGTTCCGGATCATGCTATCCGCTCAATCCGGCTTTTGCACCAGATAGATGGAGAATCTATGTGCCTGTAAGCGGTGAAACATACGAAGCCAGCATCGGCAGCATTTCCACCTCCGGCGGCACATATCTGAATCCTTTCTACGATGCCTCTGCTAACAGGACACGCTATCACGATTACGTCGGCAGCACGTTCTCCGAGGATGGCTACAACAATGTAACCAACGCCAATAATCCTGGCGCATCCTCCAGCGAGCTCTACCATCCTCTCATCATCCACACGGGCACAAAGGCAAACCAGAACGCATCGAGCGTGCTTTCCTTGCTCCAGTAAAGGTTGACGATTCTCTTCCAATCGCGTATAATATTTACAGAAATAAAAAAGAGCGAACCGCAACAGCAGGTTCGCCAGCCGATAGCACATAAGATTTTACGCATCAGCGCAAAAGGCCATCGTCATTGGAACTGGGATGGTCTTTTTTGCTGTTCGGAGTTTTTTCACCATGGAAGTCCAGCTGAATCTCCAAGAGATTCTTCAGGGCCACTCCGATTCCGAGCGTGATATTTTCTGGTGCTGCGGCACGATCGAAGTACCTTGCCAATGAACGGCAAAGGAAGAAGAGCCCGATTGCTCCAATCGACACGGAGGTCGCGACCAAAATCTGTAAACAGCGTTCTGTCACAGGCATTCACCTCGCTTTCTCTGAAACCACCGCCTTGAGGCCGCGCCTCTTGGCGGCTCTTGAAACGGCGCAGAGCGAGTGCATGCGCTATGGCAGGCAAAGACCATGCTGTGAGATTCGCTTGGGGAAACGATTTCCCCGCATGCCATCAGTATATCGTAGAGTTACGTACACGTCAATCTGATGGTAAGAAAATCCGCCGAAACATCTATCTGTCTCGGCGGATTTTCATTGACGCAAAAACGCGTCTGGTCGTATACTGTTGTCATTAGGGGAATCTTGCCCCAAAGCGAACTCATCCGTCTTGGTCTGCCTGCCAATGCGCAAACAGCCCGCCTCTCAAATCCATTGTGCCAACGATTTGGCAATGTTTTTATGGAAGCGAGGTGATGCGTATGCAGGATTGCTGGACAAGCATCTTGGTTGCTGCCGCTCTCTTGGTAATGTCCATCGGACTCTTCTCGCTCTGCCGTGCAGGTGCGAGATACCTCGACCGCGCAAAAGCACCAGATGATATCGACCTTGGACTTCGGCTTTCGGTACCGGACAAGTCTTTCTGGCTTGGCATCCAAGGTTCAAAAAAGAAACCGAACAGCAAAAAAGGCCATCCCCTCAGTTCCAATGATGATGGCCTTTTGAGCTAAACTCATTTGCGTTATTGTCGGCGAACCTGCGGATTGCGGTTCGCTCCTTTTCTTTTATTATACGGATTGACGCTGCCGCCGTCAAGTTTTCCCACATCAAAAAAGAACCGCCCCTGCAAAAAGAGCGGTTCTTTTCATGCAATCATTCGTATTCCGTTTCCGTCGCCTGCAATCTTGCGATGGCGCGATGCAGGGCGAGCTCGGCGCGGTCGAAGTCGATGTCTTCGGACGCTGGCGGCCCTTGGTGGAATCTTTCGATGCGGTCCTTGGCGCGGGCGTAGGCCTGCTTGGCGCGATTGACGTCGATGTCAATCGGCTGCTCGGCCGCGCTCGCGAGGACGGAGATCTTCTCGGGCGTGACTTCCATGAAGCCGCCGGCGACGGCGATGAGCTGCTCGTCGCCATCCGGCATCTTCACGCGCATCGCATGCGGCACGAGGCCCGTGACGAGCGGTGCGTGATGCGGCAGGATGCCGAGCTCGCCGCCCGTACTGCGGACGATGAGCATGGCGATGTCAGCTTCGTAGACGACTTTGTCTGGAGAGACGATCTGGAGCTGGATGGTGGACATCGATTATCCCTCCTCAGCCTGGATCTTCTTCGCTTTCTCGACAGCCTCGTCGATGGTGCCGACCATGTAGAAGGCATTCTCGGGGAGATCGTCGTACTTGCCTTCGAGGATTTCCTTGAAGCCGCGGATGGTCTCCTTGAGCGGGACGTACTTGCCGGGCGAGCCCGTGAAGACTTCGGCGACGAAGAACGGCTGCGAGAGGAAGCGCTGGATCTTGCGGGCACGCGAGACCGTGAGCTTGTCCTCGTCGGAGAGTTCTTCCATGCCGAGGATGGCGATGATGTCCTGCAGGTCCTTGTACTTCTGGAGGACGGCCTGCACGCCGCGCGCGACGCGGTAGTGCTCCTCGCCGATGATGTGCGGATCGAGGATGCGGCTCGTGGAGTCCAGAGGATCGACGGCCGGATAGATGCCGAGCTCGGCGATCTGGCGGGAAAGGACGGTCGTCGCATCCAGATGCGTGAACGTGCCAGCCGGTGCCGGGTCGGTGAGGTCGTCGGCCGGGACATAGACGGCCTGGACGGACGTGATGGAGCCTTCCTTCGTGGACGTGATGCGCTCCTGCAGGGCGCCGATGTCCGTGGAGAGCGTCGGCTGGTAGCCGACGGCCGACGGCATGCGGCCGAGCAGAGCGGAAACTTCCGAACCTGCCTGGATGAAGCGGAAGATGTTGTCGACGAAGAGCAGGACGTCCTGATGCTGGACATCGCGGAAATACTCTGCCATCGTGAGGCCCGTCAGAGCAACGCGCATACGTGCTCCAGGCGGCTCGTTCATCTGACCGTAGACGAGAGCCGTCTTGTCGATGACGCCGGACTCTTTCATTTCGCCCCAGAGGTCGTTGCCCTCACGGGTGCGCTCGCCGACGCCGGCGAAGACGGAGTAGCCGCCGTGCTCGGTCGCGATGTTGTGGATGAGCTCCATGATGAGGACCGTCTTGCCGACGCCTGCGCCGCCGAAAAGGCCCGTCTTGCCGCCGCGGGAATACGGCGCGATGAGGTCGACGACCTTGATGCCCGTCTCGAGGATGGACGTCGACGTCTCCTGATCTTCGAATTTCGGAGCCGGACGATGAATCGGCCAGAACTCCTTGTTGCCGACCGGCGTCGGGTCGTGGTCGACCGTCTGGCCGAGCACGTTGAAGACGCGGCCGAGGCACTCGTTGCCGACCGGGACCTTGATTGGAGAGCCGGTGTCCTCGGCAACCATGCCGCGCTGGAGGCCGTCCGTGGAGGACATGGCGATGCAGCGCGTGACGCTGTCGCCGAGGTGCTGCATGACTTCGACGACGAGATCGATCTTGATGCCATCGCCGACCGTGCCTTTGATCGTGACGGCGTTCAGGATTGCCGGCAGCTCGCCTGCCGGAAATTCAATATCTACGACAGGTCCGATGACCTGTACGACTTTACCTTTTGCCAATGGGAAACCTCCTAACTGCTTCAGCCCCTGGCGATAAACTGCTTCAGCCCCTGGCGTTACTTCAGGCCTTCGGCGCCCGCGACGATTTCGTTGAGCTCCGTCGTGATGCCAGCCTGGCGTACCTTGTTGTAGTGCAGGTTCAGCTGGTCGATGAGCTCCGTGGCGTTGTCCGTCGCGTTGCTCATCGCGTTCATGCGGGAACTCAGCTCGCTCGCTGCGGACTGCAGGAGCGATGCGTAAATCGTCGTGTAGAGATACTGCGGGAGCAGGAAGCCGAGGACGGTCGCCGCATCCGGTTCATAGATGTACTCGGCATGCGGGCCCTTCGCTTCCTCGCTGTCCATCGTGAGCGGCAGGACTTTCTCCGTCTGCGGCTCGCAGCTGATGGCCGAGATGAATTTCGTGTAAATCATCACGACTTCGCGATACGCGCCGGATTTGAAGAGGTCGATGAGCTCGAGCGCAATCGTGCGCGCATGCTCGAACTGCGGTCGCTCGCTGATGCCCGTATGGGATTTCACGATGTGGTAGCCGCGATTCTTGAAATAGGCTTCGCCCTTGCGGCCGACGACGAAGAGGTCGGTATCGGCCTTGTTCTCGGCGATGGCGTGTGCCGCCTTGCAGGCATTCGAGGAATACGCGCCCGCGAGGCCTTTGTCCGAGGTGATGACGAAGACGAGGCGCTTTCCGCCCGGATGCGTCTCGAGGAGCGGATGCGAAAAATCCGCCCCGGCATTCGCCGCGACTTCCTGCACGACCTCGATGACCTTCTTCGCGTAAGGCGCGTTGGCATTCGCCGCTTCCTTGGCATGGCGCAGGCGGCTCGTCGCGACCATGTTCATGGCGCTCGTGATCTGCTTCGTGCTCGTCACGCTTTTGATGCGATGGCGGATATCCTGTAAACTAGCCAAAAAGAATCACCTCGCTCATGCCATCTTGTACGGAATGGTTTCCTTGAACTCCTTGATGGCCGCCGTGATCTCTTTTTCGAGCGCGTCGTCGAGCTTCTTCTGCTCGGCGATCTTCTTCGCCACTTCCGGGTGTGCCGTGCGCATGAACTTCAGGAAGCTCTCCTGGAACTCGACGACTTTTTCCGTCGGGATGTCGGCGAGGAAGCCGTGGACGGCCGTGTAGAGCACGAGCACCTGCTCCTCGACGAGCAGCGGGCTGTACTGCGGCTGCTTCAGCGTCTCGACCATGCGTTCGCCGCGGTCGAGCTGAGCCTTCGTGGCCTTGTCGAGGTCGGAGGCGAACTGCGAGAACGCCGCGAGCTCGCGGTACTGTGCGAGGTCGAGGCGCATTGTGCCGGCCACCTGCTTCATGGCCTTGATCTGCGCTGAGCCGCCGACACGGGAGACCGAGAGGCCGACGTTGATGGCCGGGCGGACACCGGAGTTGAAGAGGCCCGTCTCGAGCATGATCTGGCCATCCGTGATGGAGATGACGTTCGTCGGGATGTACGCGGAAAGGTCACCGGCCTGCGTCTCGATGATTGGCAGAGCCGTGATGGAGCCGCCGCCGAGCTCGTCATTGAGCTTCGCGGCGCGCTCGAGCAGACGGGAGTGCAGATAGAAGACATCGCCCGGGTATGCCTCGCGTCCAGGCGGACGGCGGAGCAGCAGGGACATCGCGCGGTAAGCGGCTGCATGCTTCGTGAGGTCGTCGTAGATGCAGAGGCAGTGCTTGCCCTGATACATGAAGTGCTCTGCCATCGCGACACCGGCGTACGGTGCGAGGTACTGCAGCGGTGCGCTCTCGGCAGCCGTCGCAGCGACGACGATGGAGTACTCCATCGCGCCGTGCTCTTCGAGCGTCTTGACGACGCGCGCGACCGTCGAAGCCTTCTGGCCGATGGCGACGTAGACGCAGATGCAGTCCTGGCCCTTCTGGTTCAGGATGGTATCGACCGCGATGGCCGTCTTGCCGATGCCGCGGTCGCCGATGATGAGCTCGCGCTGGCCGCGGCCGATCGGCACGAGGGCGTCGATGGCCTTGAGACCCGTCTGCAGCGGCTGCTTGACCGGCTGGCGGTCAGCGATGCCCGGCGCGTGGAACTCGACCGGGCGCGTCTCCGTCGTCTTGATGGCGCCCTTGCCGTCGATGGGGCGGCCGAGTGCGTCAACGACGCGGCCGATCATGTTCTCGCCGACCGGCACCTGCATGATGCGGCCCGTGCGCTTGACCTCGTCACCTTCTTCGATTTTCGTGTCGCCGCCGAGGATAACAGCGCCGACGTTGTCCTGCTCAAGGTTCAGGACCAGACCATAAATATCATGACCGAAATCGAGCAGCTCGCCGGCCATGGCCTTGTCGAGGCCATGGATATGGGCGATGCCGTCACCGACTTCGATGACGGTTCCGACATCATCGACGTTCAGATCGACATTGTAGTTCTTGATCTGATCCTTGATGATGGCGGTGATTTCTTCCGGATTCATTTTCATACCTAGCAGTCACCCCTCATTTCGTTGCCATCAGCTCGCCCGCCAGTGCGGAGAGTTTGCCGGTGACGCTTCCGTCGATGCGCTTGTCCCCGATGCGGACGATGACACCGCCGATGATCTTCGGATCTTCGTGCAGGCGGACCTTCACGGTCTTGCCCGTCACGACTTCGAGCTTGTCTTCGAGCTTGTCCTTCTGCTCCTTCGACAGCGTGCGTGCCGTCGTCACGTCCGCGACGACGATGTGGCGCGCCTCGTTCGAGAGCTCCTCATACTGGCTCACGATGGCCGGGAAGAGGCTCATGCGGCGCTTGTCGACGAGCAGCAGCAGGAAATGGTAGACGTCCTCGGAGAGCTCCCCTTCGAAGAGCTTCTTGATGAGCGCCTTCTTGTCGCTGCGCTGGAGCTCCGGGTTCGAGAAATAGCCCCAGATGCCCGGGACGCTTTCAAGGTCCTTGTAAACGCCTGCGAGCTCCTCACCGTACGGGACGAGCTTTCCCTCGTCCTGCGCCAGCTCGAAGATGGCGCGGGAATATTTGCGTGCAAGTTGCAGGTTCAGCATGACAGATCACCAATCTTATCTTTGTCAAGCGTGTCGATGAATTTGCCAACTTCCTCTGCGTCCGCGTCCGCCGTCATCTTGTCGCTGACAATCTTGCCGGCGGCCTGGATGGAGAGCGCGACGACCTGCGCCCGGATCTGGTCCTGGGCGCGCTCCTGGTCACGCTGGATTTCGGCACGGGCAGACTCCTTCATCTGCTCGACCTCGCGCTTCGTCTCCTGGAGCTTGTCCTCTTTGAGCTGGCTGGCGACCTTCTCCGCCTTGTCCGTGATGGCCTGTGCCTGCTGCCGGGCTTCGGCGAGCTGCGCCTGATACTTCGCCTTGAGCTCTTCTGCGGCTGCCACATCGGCATCCGCCTTCTCGAGGCTTTCCGCGATCTTGTCCTCGCGGGCCTTGATCATGCGCACGACCGGCTTGTAGCACAGCGCGCGCAGGATGGCGACGAGGATCAGGAAGTTCAGGATCTGCGCGAAAAACGTCATGTTCAGATCAATCAATTCCTTATGCCTCCCTTCTGGGCATCAAATAACACGAAATTATTTGATGAGCGGGTTCGCATAGAGCATGATGAAGGCGATGACGATCGCGATGATGGCCATAGCCTCGATGAGGCCGACAGAAATCAGCGTGTTCGTGAAGAGCGTGTTCTTCGCTTCCGGCTGACGCGTGATGCCTTCGATGAAGCGGCTCGTGACGAGGCCGTCACCGAGACCAGCGCCGACAGCTGCGAGACCTGCCGTGATACCTGCACCGATGAGGGCTGCGGCTACCATGATTGCGTTTTCCATTGAAAAAATCCTCCTTAAGATTGCAAAAACATTTTCGATAGCGCCAAGAGCTATCTTTTATTCTTCTGTATCCTCTTTCACGGCGTTGGCAAGGTACGCCATCGAAAGCATGGTGAAGATGACGGCCTGAACACCGCCGATGAAGATGCTGAACGCGAGCCAGCAGACGGCTGGAATCGGCATCCAGATCGGCATCAGCATCAGGAGGACGATGATCAGGATCTCGCCCGCGAGGATATTGCCGAAAAGACGGCAAGCCAGCGTGATCGGCTTGGCGATTTCCTCGATGATGTTGATGACGACAAAGACCGGCGTCGGCTGGAAGAAGTGCGCCAGATAGTGGAAGCCCTTCTTGTAGACGCCCAGGAAATGCACCATCACGATGACCGTGAGGGCAAGCGCCAATGTGGTGTTCAAGTCATTCGTCGGCGACGACAACGTGGGGACGAGGCCGATCCAGTTGCCCACCAGCAGGAACATGAAGAGCGACACGATGAACGGCGCGAGGAATCTCCCGCTCTTGCCCATCATCGCATCGATCTGGCCATGCAACCAGCCGATGATCAGCTCGACCACCATCTGCCATCCGCGCGGCACGAGCGAAAGACTCCGCGTCGCGAGGAAAGCGATGAGGATGACGATGGCCATCGTGAGCCAGGTCATCTCGAGTGTCTCCCAGTTGAAGGTAAAGCCGGCGAGCTGCACTGTTTCGCGAACACCGATTTCATGCATATACCTCAACCTCCCTCCCAGAGAAAAACCTTCTGGGTATCATTTTCCCGCATTCCACAAGATGAGCTGTCCCAGTGCCACGAAGTACGTGAGGGCGAAGCCTGCCGCAGCGGCGAGCATGACCTCCGAAGAGGCCAGCGCCGCCGCGAGCAGGACGAGCGCGAGCACCGCGAGGCGCAGGAACATGCCCCAGAGCATCTGCCTGTGGGCGGTCTTTACGTCCGTGGAAAGATTCCAGAGGCGGAAGGCCATGTTCCAGACAAACACGAGCGCTGCGACGAGCCCGAGCAGGAACGCGAACGCGAGGTGCCCTTCCCCCCTTGCCAGGAGCAGGGCGACCGCGACAATCACGAGCACGGCGAGGCTCTTCGCAAGCCGCTTGCGGTATGCGGATAAAATGTCTTTCATAAACACTTTTCCCAAACAGTACATTTCGACAAGACCCTCAAAAAAACCTTTCCTGAGAATCTTATTTTTTGTAAATGATAAAATAGGCGGCACTTATAAAAAACGGCATCCATTCCAATGTCTCAGACGATGCCGCCCTTCTTGAGCTGGCGGTAGAGCGAGTACATCGCGGCCGGGAAGCCGAACACGATGCCGATGAGGCGGCCCGTGTGGCCGAGGCCGAACGCCTCGTCGGCCTCATAGCCGAGGAAGACGCAGATGCCGACGAACACGACGAAGTAGACGCCGACGCCGCCGAGCATCGAGAACGCCTTCATCGCCTGCCGGACGCCTTCATGCTTGTCCTGCTGCCACGGATTTCCGCTGCCCTTCAAGGGCGGCTTCTGTGGCGTCTTGCTGCCGCCCGCATCCTCGGCGCTCATTTCGCCTCGAAGCGGTCAGGACGGCTGTCCGCAAGGCCATAGTGATAGAGAATGGCCTGGATGATGCGGCGCGATGCCTCGCCATCGCCGTACGGATTGCACGACTCGGCCATGCGGCGGTACTCCGCCTCGTCCGTCAGCAGGCGCTTCGCCTCGCTGTAGACGCGCTCGCGATCCGTGCCGATGAGCTTCACCGTGCCCGCCTCGACAGCCTCCGGGCGCTCCGTCGTATCGCGCAGCACGAGCACGGGCTTGCCGAGCGCCGGCGCCTCCTCCTGCACGCCGCCCGAATCCGTCAGGATGAGATGCGCGCGGTGCATGAGGTTTGCGAACGGCTCATAGTCGAGCGGCTCGATGAGATGCACCTTCGCGAGCCCGCCGAGCTCCTCATTGACGACCTCGCGGACTTTCGGGTTCTTGTGCACGGGGAAGACGATCTCGACATCGTCAAACTCCTCTGTCAGCTGCTTCAGCGCCTTGTAGACATGGCGCATCGGCTCGCCGAGGTTCTCGCGGCGGTGCGTCGTCACGAGGATGACGCGCTTATGCGCGAAGTCGATGTTCTGCAGCAGCTCGTCGTCGAACGCGAAATCATCCTGCACCGTATGATGCAGCGCGTCGATGACCGTGTTGCCCGTGACGAAGATCGAATCCTTCGGCACATTTTCCGAGAGCAGGTTCTGCTCGCTCGTCGCCGTCGGCGCGAAGTTCAGGTCTGCGATGCAGCCCGTGAGCTTGCGGTTCATTTCCTCCGGGAACGGTGAATACTTGTTGTGCGTCCTGAGGCCCGCCTCGACATGGCCGACCGTCGTCTGATGGTAGTACGCCGCGAGTGCGCCCGCAAACGTCGTCGTCGTGTCGCCATGCACGAGCACGATGTCAGGGCTTTCTTTCGTCAGCACGCCATCGAGGCCGTTCATCGCCTTCGTCGTGATGTCGAAGAGCGTCTGCCCTTTCGCCATGAGGTTCAGGTCGTAGTCCGGCGTAATGTGGAACAACCCGAGCACCTGGTCGAGCATTTCGCGATGCTGCGCCGTCACGGCCACGACGGGCGTGATCGTGTCGGGATGCTTCTGGAGCTCCAGCACGATGGGCGCCATCTTGATGGCCTCCGGACGCGTCCCGAAGACCGTCATGACTTTGATTTTCTTCTTTTCCATAAGGATCTCCTTTTTATCATGAAAAAAGGGCAGGATTCGCCTGCCCAAGTCATTCAATTCTCATGTGCCTGTTCTTTCAAATGGAAGATGCCGATTTTTTTCGCGCCGAAGAGCACCACGAACACGACCACGCAGACGATGAGGATCGCGAACTGGCTGCTGACCTCCGTGAGCGCGACGGCCGAGAGACCGAGAAGCGCGCTGATGACATACATCAGGAGCACGGCCTGCCGCTGCGTGAAACCGAGGTCGAGCAGGCGGTGGTGAAGATGCCCCTTGTCCGGCTTGAAAATCGGCACGCCGCCGCGATACCGGCGGATGATGGCAAACGTCGTGTCGAGAATCGGGAGGCCGAGCGCGAGAATCGGCACAATCAGTGCAATCGTCGCCGCCGACTTCACCGCACCGATGACGCTGATGCCCGCGAGCATGTAGCCGAAGAACATGCTGCCCGAATCGCCCATGAAGATGCGCGCCGGGTTGAAGTTGTAGTAAAGGAAGCCGATGGCCGCGCCCGCAATCGCCGCGCAGAAGACCGCGACGACCATGATGTCCTGCTGGAGCGCGACGAGAAAAATCGTCGTCGACGCGATGCACGACACGCCGGCCGCGAGGCCGTCGAGGCCATCGATGAGGTTCACCGTATTCGTCAGGCCGACAATCCAGAAGACCGTCGCCGGAATGGCAAGCCATTCGAGGAACAGATAATCGCCGAACGGATCGGTGATGAAGTCGATACGCACATCGAACCCGATGACGAGCACGCAGGCCGCGACAATCTGGCCGAGGAGCTTCACCTTCGCGGGCAGGTTCGTGTAGTCATCGATGAGGCCGAGAATCACGATCAGCGTGCCGCCGACGCCGAGCCCCGTAAGCTCGAACGCCACATCCGGCTCGACCGGCACGGAATTCACGATCGTGATCATCGCCGCCATGAATGCCAGATAGATGCCGAGCCCGCCGATGCGCGGAATCGGCCGCTTGTGAACCTTGCGCGGATCCGGCGCATCCATCGCGCCCGTCTTCTTCGCGAAAAAAATAA
Source organism: Selenomonas sp. (assembly GCA_022773585.1). Lineage (GTDB taxonomy): Bacteria > Bacillota > Negativicutes > Selenomonadales > Selenomonadaceae > Selenomonas_C. Next base: position 49,483 of record JALEZZ010000039.1, read on the forward strand.
CGCCTGGTGTCACTAAAAGCGCCACGCCGGCAGCAATGACGAACGCCAAAACGTAATCTGGCATAAAATGGTCGCACCCCTTTGGTTCTACGAATATCAAGTGTCTTCCGTGTTCAGAAACAGTTTCATTCTACAACAAGGCAATAGCGGTGTCAATCAAAGAAAGGATGCGATTCAAAGAAAGAACCGCATCCCTTTTCATTTTTTGTTGGTTTCAGTCATGAATTTCGTCTGGCCGGCATTCGACGACGCTGCCGTCGGTCTCGTAGTAAACGACTTTCGCGAGCTTTGCGTTGCGGAGCATGCGGCGGCAGAGGAGGCAGGGCTTGCCGCTTGCGAGCGTGCCGTCGGCGTTGATTCCGACGATGTAGATTGTCGCGCCGTCCATGGCAGCAGGATCGGCGTTGATGATGGCATTCTGCTCGGCGTGGACGGCGACGCAGAGTTCGTAGTTCTTGCCTTTCGGGACGTGCAAGCGCTCGCGCTCGCAGATGCCGGTGTCGATGCAGTTGGCTTCGCCTCTGGGCGCGCCGTTGTAGCCCGTGCTGATGATGATGTGGTCTTTGACGATGATGGCGCCATAGCGGCGGCGCAGGCAGGTCGCACGGCGGCCGACGGCACGCGCGATGTCGAGGAAGTATGTCGTCCAGTCGGGACGGTTCTGGGGATTGCTCACGGGGTAGTTCCTCCTTTGCTCGCACCCGCGGAAGCTGCGTCATGCTGCTTGCTTTGACGTGCAGGGGACTCCCCCCACCGCTCTCGCGGTCCGCCCCCCCTCTGGGAGGGGGGCTGTGCAGAAGATAGGTATCGTGTCGCTAAAATCACAGCGACGAAGTCGTCGACGGGGACGGGCGGGACTTGCATGGTCGTTGGAAAAAGGCGGCGGAGGCCCTTGGGTGGATGGGCCTTCCAGTATTCCTTCTTCGCCTGCTCCGTCGTGCGGTATTCGTCGATGACGGTGATGGCGAGGCTCGGGACAGCGCGCTCGATGCGCGTTCGCGCATCCTTGCTCGTCGTGCCGTTGCCTTCGATCAGGCGGCTCGGCGAATATTTCGTGACGGCCGCAGCCACTTCCTGCTCGAGGTTCGCCGTTTCGATGACGCGCTGCATGAGGATGCGGATGCCGCCATTTTCGCTGCGTTCGAGTGCGGCAAAGCCGCATTTGTCACGTCCGGGATCGAGGCCGAGCACGACGTATGATGCCCGTGTATCTGGATACGCCTGCCCTCTTTCCTCCGCCGCGCTCATGGCTGCTCCCCCTCGTTCATGCGCTCGACTTTGACGTCGAGGCGCAGCGGGCCGAGGGCGTTCGTGGCTTCGCGTGCATACGCAGAAAGCACGACGCCGCCATCAATCGGGGCGATTTTCTGCACGACGCTGTAGAACTGCGCCGCCTCGATGACGCCGACGGTGCCGCGAATCGGGTCGGGCAGCAGGCCGCGCGCCGTCGCGGACTGGTTGACGTCGGAGAGGAAGTTCATGAGCGTCTGCTCGGCCGCGCCCTTGTTCGCGCTCTGCACCTGGTAAGCGCGCGCGAGGATGAACTCATGCGGCTGGTAGATGATGCTGTTCTTGTAGAGTTCGAGCGCACCGCGGATTTCCTCGCCGCGGATCTGGTTGCCAGCGGCCACGACGCGCACGACCATATCCTGCGGGCTCGCCGCGATGGTCTTGACAGCCCCTTCGAACTCGGGACGGTAGATCCAGATGTCCTGGTCGGTCTTGTTCTCGCCGACGCGCACGGAAACGTTGCGGCTCGCGACTTGCGCAAGCGTCGTGAGGTCGGCGCGGACATCGGCTTCGGGGCGGCCGCCGCGGATGACGCCGCTTGCGATGACTTCGCCGGCGCGGAAGATGATGTCGCCTTCGCGAATCGTGATGAGGCCGTTCGCGAGCTGCTGCGTCTGCTGTTCGAGCGTCTGCTTCTCGCCCGTGAGTTGCGCATTCGTTTCCGTCAGCTTGCCGTTTTCGCCGAGGAGCGACTGGTTCGTACTAGCGAGATTCTGATTCTCGCCGAGCAGGTTGTTGTTCGCCGTGGCGAGCTCATCGTTGCGCGCCATGAGCGCGGCCTTCGCCTGCTCGAGCAGCATGTTGCCCTCTTTGAGGCGCGCCTGCTCTTCTTCGAGCGATTTCTGCTGCGTCTGGAGCTTCTCGACTTCCTGCTGCGAGGCGTCGAGCGCACGGTCGGCCTCTTCCTTCTGCTGCGTCGCGCTGTCGAGGTCGGCCTGGGTCGCGAGCAGGTTCGCCTTCGTCTCCTGCATCGTGCGGTTGAGCTTTTCCATGCCGAAAAGCGCCGTGCGCACGTCTTTCGAGACGGCCGTCATGACGCCGAGCGTCGTCGTCGTGATGAGGATGCCCGTGACGATTGTGACGATGATGGAGGTATGGCGCGGGCGCAGGCCGAAGAGCGACAGCCGCTTCTTGCCGACTTTCGAGCCGAGGCGGTCGCCGATGAAGGCGATGGCGCCCCCGGTGATGACGAGGACGAAGATGAGCAGGATGCCGTACATTGGGCGATACCTCCTTTATCTTTATGCTTTGGCTCCCTCCCAGAGGGAGCTGTCACCCGAATGGGTGACTGAGGGAGTCTCACAAGATGGGCGTGTGAGATATACGATTGCATCTTACGCGGGCATCGAAGAGTCTGCGAAGCCCGCATAAGCTACAATCATGCATTCCATATGACGTGCTTGTGAGACAGCCTTACGGCATAAGCGATCGCATAGGCGCTGAAGCGCCTTGCGCCTGCTTATCCCTCCGCCCTTCGGGCACCTCCCTCTGAGAGGGAGGCTTTCAAATTCGATGTGTTCCTGCTTAACTTAATGACATTACCGTTGGGGGAGGTGCCCCAACGGGGCGGATAAGCAGACTCTTGGCGCTTTAGCGCCTAGAGGTCGCTTACACAGAGTAGAGGGTAGCGCCGTAACAAGATGCAGTGATTCTATCGTTAGAATCCTGCATTTCCAAACACAGCTACCCTCTCAGTCACCCTTGCGGGTGCCAGCTCCCCCAGAGGGGGAGCCATAGGAACGGAACTGCAACAGTCCCATGGCGCTTGCGGCGGGCGGGGCGGCAGCGGTCGCTTTGCTCCCTGGCCGCATGGAGAGAGTGCGGAGGTTCGGCGGGGCGGCAGTGGTCGCTTTGCTCCCTGGCCGCCTGGAGGAGTACGGGGGGTTCTGGGGAGGGGGTTATTTCAATAGGGTTTGGGCGAGGTCGCGGAATTTCTGGCTGATGTCGGCGTCTGGGTAGGCTTCGAGGGTGGTTCTGCCCTGTTCTTCGGCCTGGTTGATTTCGTCGGCTCTGGGGAGGTCGGCGAGGATGGGGAGGTGGTGGGCGTCGGCGAAGGTTTGGACTTTTTCGGTTTCTTGAGGGATGTTGCGGCGGTTGAGGATGAGGCCGCGGGTTTTGGCGTAGCCGCGGTCTTTGAAGTTTTCGACGGCGCTGGCGATGTTGCCGGCGGCGTAGAGGGCCATTTTTTCGCCGCTGGTGACGATGAGGACGTCTTCGGCGTAGCCTTCGCGGATGGGGGCGGCGAAGCCTCCGCAGACGACGTCGCCGAGGACGTCGTAGAGGACGATGTCGGGCTGGAAGGTAGAGAAGAGCTGGAGGTCTTCGAGGATGCGGAAGGTGGCGATGATGCCGCGGCCGGCGCAGCCGAGGCCGGGGGTGGGGCCGCCGGTTTCGATGCAGAGGACGCCGCCGAAGCCCTGCCGGGTGATTTCATCGAGGCTCTGGGGCGGGTCGTCGTGCTGCCGGAGGTAGTCCATGACGGTCTGGAGGGGGGCGCCGCCGAGGAGGTTCGATGTGGAGTCGGCTTTGGGGTCGCAGCCGATCTGGATGACGCGCTTGCCCTGGGCGGCGAGGGCGGCGGAGAGGTGGCTGGTGATGGTGGATTTTCCGATGCCGCCTTTGCCGTAGATGGCGATTTTCTGCATGTGGAGGGCCTCCTGTGTGCATGGTTGGTGGAATTTTCTGGTGATTGTTCGTTCTTATTATACGTTGCGGGGGAGGAAAATGCAATTGAGAACGCGAAAAGATAAGGGGAAGAGGGCGCGCGAAGATATGTTCGTGGTCGCGGTCAGGCGGGGGCTTCCAACGGGATCAACGCTGAAACGGCCTGCGCGGGTCGATGGGGAATGGGGCGATAGGTTCACATCGGCGGTTTCAGGTTTTAGCTGCGTTTCCTTACAGCTAAAAGATCCCTTATGGAAGCCCCCGCCTTCCCGAAGAGAGGATCGTAGCTCGCGGCCTCAGGGGGCGGAGGTGGTTTTCGGCGCCGCTCGGATGTTCACCGCTTCGCTCGCTGTCGCAAAGCCCCCGCCTTCCCGAAGTGTGGCTTGGGGCGCGCGGCCTCGGGGGCGGGGGGTGGATTTGGGGGAGGGACGGCGTGCGCTGGGAGGGCGGAAGCGGTCGCTTCGCTCCCTGTCCGCCTGAGGGTGCACGGCGTTCCGATAAGCAGATGCTTGCGGCAGGGGGCGGCGGGGGTAGATTTGGGGAGATGTGAGTCTTGCCTCCCTCTCAGAGGGTAATGTCGTTAAGTTAAGCGTGAAATCATTCAAACTTCAGCCTCCCTCTAGAGGGAGGGGGACCGCGAAGCGGTGGAAGGAGTAGTAGGATGCTGAAACTGACAAGAAAGCAGCCGTCGCTAAAGTCCTTTAGCAACGTTTGGCATGCTTGTTTGACTCCAGTACCCAACTACTCCCCCAGTCAGCTTCGCTGACAGCCCCCTCTAGAGGGGGCCTGACCCTTAACTTAATGACATTG
>JALEZZ010000092.1 GCA_022773585.1 Selenomonas sp.
GAATCAACAACAAGATCAAGACGCTGCGCCGCCAAGCGTACGGCTATCCTGATGATGAATATTTCTTTTTGAAGCTCATCGACATGAGCCGTCACTGATGGATGGTACTACGCGAATCCCACAAGAAAAATGATTGAGCCAGAATTTTAATGAAGAGGGCAACACTTCGGGGCTGAAGTTAGGCCAGGTGAAGGTCGATTCAGATGGAGCTGGAGGCGCGAATGTTACGATTGCATTTCAAGGAGCTAGAGGATTGACGGTTGATAGGACGCTGGCAGAATTCAATTATGCAATCAAGAAGGAGATTGCTGCGCTTTATCAAATCAAGCCGGGAACCAATATTTCCAATGTGACCGCGACAGTATATATGAAAACTACAGATAAGAGTACAGGGACTGAGGAAACAATTCCGGCTTATACTGTTAGTATGAATCAACAGAGGGCAAGTGGGATGCATTGGGAGAACTATAAGAAAATTGATATTATGGACGCAGCAAGTGACATCAAAATGCATCCGTCTTTCAAATATTTGTTGCAAAAAAATGCGAATAAGTCGGGATGGGATCAAATGAAGGATACATTTGGACTTTGAGATTGCATATTATGTAATATGAAGGGACTTCTCTTATTGAGAAGTCCTTTTTTGTAGAATAGATTTGACGAAAATGATTCGAATCATTATACTTAATGATAAGAAAGATGGTGATGAGATGATTCCTTTAGAAGATGAAGTGACGGAATACAAGTCTGTATTGACGGATGGATTGAAGAAGGAAGTGCTGGCGTTTGCGAATACGGCCGGCGGAAATATCTACATTGGAGTAGCGGATGATGGTCGTGTCATCGGCGTTGAGAATCAAGACGAGGTCATGTTGCAGTGCAGCAACATGCTGCGCGATTCGATTCATCCGGACATCATGATGTTTGTCAGCATCCGGGCAGAGATGCTGGAAGGAAAGAAGGTCGTCCATATTGCTGTATCGGAGGGGACGAACAAGCCGTATTATCTAATCAAGAATGGTTTGAAGCCATCAGGCGTCTATGTGAGGCAGGGGAGCGCATCGGTGCAGGCTTCCGCAGAGCAGATTCGCCAGATGATCAAGCAGACGGATGGAGATGTCTTTGAGGACAATACTTCGCTGGAGCAGGAACTGACATTTCAAAAAACAAAGGAAATCTTTCAGGCACATCAGTTGAAGTTTGAGACACAGCAGATGAAAACGCTGGGGGTGGAACGTCAAGATCATTCTTTTACGAATCTTGCGCTTCTGCTGTCGGATCAGTGTCCGTTTACAATCAAGGCGGCTGTTTTTCAAGGAAATGACCAGACTGAATTCAAAGACCGACGCGAGTTTGAAGGTCCGCTCTTGAAGCAGTTGGAAGATTGTTATACATTCTTGCAGTTGAACAATCCAGTGGCAGCAACATTTCATGGACTCTATCGGCAGGATGAGAAAAGCTATCCGGATGATGCGATTCGTGAAGCGCTGCTCAACTGCATTGTGCATCGAGATTATTCATTTAGTGCGAGTACGCTGATCAGCATCTATAACGACCGGATGGAATTCGTTTCAATTGGCGGTCTCTTGCCTGGCGTGCAGAAGGAGGACGTCTTGCTTGGTCTGTCGGTCTGTCGGAACAAGAGACTGGCAGATATTTTTTACCGACTGGATCTCATCGAAGCCTATGGCACCGGGTTGTTGAAAATCAAAAATGCGTATCGAAAAAGCGTGGCCAAGCCGGAAATCCTCGTGACACAGAATGCATTCAAAATCATATTGCCAAAGATGACAAGAAAAGATGAGAAGAAAGAAAATGAGAAGGAGACAACCATAAAATCTCATAGCGCCAGAAGTCGTTCTTCACGCAAGATGGCGGATGTTCTTTCTTTGCGGGAGAAAAAATCTGAAATTACGCGAAAAGATGTTGAGATGGCTTTGCAGGTGAGCAGCGCGACGGCTGCACGTTATCTGCGGGAAATGGTGCAGGAAGGGAAACTGCATCGCATGGGAAAAGGAAAGGACACGCGCTATTCTTTTGCATAGTATCTGCCATTTCTCCGCGTTTTCTGTTATACTAAGTACATGTGTAAAAATGCAACAAGCAGGAGGTTTTTCATATCATGAGCGAAGAAAATTGCAACCATGACTGCTCGGCGTGCGGGGAAGCTTGCGGGTCGCGGCAGGCGCCGCAGGATCTCAAGGCACCGCTGAATGCGGAGTCGAAGGTCAAGAAGGTCTATGCCGTCGTGAGCGGCAAGGGCGGCGTCGGCAAGAGCATGGTGACGGCGCTGATGGCGGTCAAGGCGCGGCAGGCTGGGTATCAGACGGCCATCCTCGACGCGGACATCACGGGGCCGTCCATCCCGAAGGCGTTCGGCCTCAAGGAGCATGCGACGGGCGACGCGGAGCATCTCTATCCAGTCATCAGCCGCACGGGCGTCGAGATTATGAGCATGAATCTCCTGCTCGAGAAGACGACGGATCCGGTCGTCTGGCGCGGCCCGATCATCAGCGGCACGGTGACACAGTTCTGGTCTTCGGTCGTCTGGGGCGAGGTCGAGTACATGTTCGTCGACATGCCGCCGGGAACGGGCGACGTGCCGCTGACGGTGTTCCAGTCGCTGCCAGTCGATGGCATCATCGTCGTGGCGTCGCCGCAGGAGCAGGTCGCGATGATCGTCGAGAAATCAATCACGATGGCGAACCTCATGAAGGTGCCGGTCGTCGCGCTCGTGGAGAACATGAGCTATTTCAAATGCCCGGACTGCGGCAAGATCCATCATATCTTCGGCAAGAGCCATGCCGAGGAAATCGCGAAGAAGTATGGCATCGAGACGTACTGCCAGCTGCCGATCGACCCGGATCTTGCAGCGGCCGTCGACAAGGGCGAAATCGAGTTCGTCATGAATGATGAGCTCGACCCGATCGTGGAGATGCTGAAAAAGAAAGCAGAGGAAAAGTAACAGGCGAGGTGATCTGATGACGAACCGGCAGAAGGGAATTGCGTGCGCGGTGACGGGCGGCGTGTTCTGGGGCGGTTCTGGCGTGGCCGGGCAGTACCTGCTGCAGGACGCATCGTTTGCGACGGAATGGATCGTGACGGTGCGGCTCGTCTTCGGCGGGCTCATCCTGCTGCTGATGGATGCGATGAGCCACCACGGGGATATCTTCCGCGTTTGGAAATCGCGCCAGAATGTGGTCGAACTGCTGTTTTTCGGCGTGTTCGGGCTCATGGCGGTGTCGTATACGTATTTCGCGAGCATTCGCTACGGCAATGCAGCGGCGGCGACGGTGCTGCAATACCTCATGCCGGCGTTCATGGTTATCTACGCGGTCTTGCGCTATCGCAAGGCGCCAAGCGGCGTGCAGGTCGGCTGTGTCGTCCTCGCGATGCTTGGCACGTTCTTCCTCGTAACGCATGGCGATCTCGGCACGATGGCGATTCCGCTGCCTGCCTTCCTCTGGGGCGTCGGCGCTGGTATCACGGGCGCGATTTATACGATGGCACCAAAGCGCATGATCCGCGAATGGCGCGCCTTGCTGATTGTCGGCTGGGGCATGTTCGTTGGCGGCATCGCGACGGTGTTCGTGCTGCAGCCGCCGCTCGTGAGCGGTACCTGGACGATGACATCGGCGTTCGCGCTCGCTTATCTCGTGCTGTTCGGCACGGTCGCGGCGTTTGGATTGTATCTTTCCAGCACGAAGTACATCCAGCCGAGCGAGGCTGGCGTGCTCGCGTCTGTCGAACCGCTGACGGCCATCGTGCTGTCTGTCGTGCTGTTCGGAACGAGCTTCGTGGCGATGGATTTCCTCGGGAGCGCGTGCATCCTCGCGACCGTGGCAATCCTGGCACGCGTGAAGTGAAGGTGGTCGGATGAAGAAAGTTTTCAGCTTGCTCATGTGTCTCTGGTTCTGCGCTTCCAGTGCCGCGTTTGCCGCCCCTCCGACCGGCACGGTCACGGGCTCGACGCATACGAAGGGGACGGAGCGGGCGATGCGGATCCGCTCGGATGATGTGCTCGGGTCGGGGACGGTGAGCTGGGATGTCAGCGCACCAAAGAATTCGCGGCCGAAGGTCACGGCAGAAAACTGGCTGATTTCGACGGCCGTCGATTTTCAAAAGATTCCTGATGCGGCCATCTCGGCCTGGTATCGCGAGGGCAAGATTCCACCGGGCGCGGCAATCTACTTCGCGCCGTCCGACCCAAAAGGGGCGTACCGCTTTGCGGACGTGCCGGTCGGGACGTATTATCTCGTGAATCTCGACCCGTTTGGCAAGCCATTTGACGAGGGACGTGCCGAGCGCGAGGCGCGACTCGAACTCGAGGGCCGCCTGCCGCATCCCGACGAGTACATGCTGTTCCTCGTCGGCGTCAAGAGCTGCGTTGTGCAGAAGGTGACGGTTGAGGCGGGACGGGAAACCCATGTCAAGCTGAGTGCTGTGAAATTTTGAAAGAAAAAGGCGTGACGTCTTTGAGTGCGATATCGCACCCGCGGACGTCACGTCTTTTTTGATTGTCATGTTGTGCAGGGGACTCCCCCTGCCACTTCGTGGCCCTCCCCCCTCTGGGAAGGGGGCTTGGGGCTATTGGCAATCGTTCACTCCCGTTCGTGGCGGGACTCATAATGCTTCTTTTTGTCCTCGTACATCTGCGCGTCGGCTTTGGCGAGCGCGGCGTCGATGTCGTCGATGGGGGCGCGGACGACGGTGGCGCCGAGGGCGGTGCTGATGTCGGCGTCGCGGAAGCGTTGGCGGAGCTTTTCGAGGAGCGCGGGGACTTCGTCTTCGCTTTCGATGCGCTTCAGCAGCAGGAACTCGTCGCCGCCCATGCGGAATGTCGCGGCGGACGGGACGGAGCGCAGGATGGAGGCCGTGCCGCGGATGAGCTTGTCGCCGGCCTTGTGGCCGAGCGTGTCATTCGTGCGCTTGAGTCCGTTGACGTCGAGGAAGACGATGGCATAGCTGACGTCAGGAATCAGGTGCTCGACGGATTCGAGCAGGCCGCGGCGGTTGTAGACGCCGGTCATCTGGTCGACTTTGCCCGCACGGTCGAGGCGGTGCATGACGTCGCGGTTGCGGAGCAGGATGGCGACGAAGCGCGAGAACGTCGCGAGGACCTGCGCGGCGTCATCCATCTGTTCGGCGGGCGGGTTGACAGCTTCGAGCAGGCCATACGCCTTTCCGTCGAGGCTTACGCGCGAGAGGATGGCGCTCTGGAGGTTCGGGATGTGCGGTGCGTCCTGTGGATGCTTGCGCCAGTATTCGTGGAAGTTGCGGACGACGAACGTGTCCTTGTGGGCGAAGTGCTCGTAGAAGTGTGCGACCTCGCGGCGCGGGACGGGTGCGAAGTCCTCTGCGAGCGGCAGGATGTCCGGGCTTTCCCAGCGGTAGGCGAGGCGGATGTCGTCGCGTTTTTCTTCAAAGAAGAGCACGCGGTCGCAGCCGAAGCGACGGCCGTAGCTCGTGAGGATTTTCTGAAGGCCCGATGTCGGTTCGGGATCGCGCATGCCGACGCGGATGGCATCATTGGCGGCGGATTCGCGCTGGACGACGGTATTCTGCTCCTGCTGGAGCGCTTCATAGTCGCCGAGGTCGAGGCCGAGGATGAACATGTAGCTTTTGCCGCGCCACGGAATCAGCGTGCCGCGCATCAGGAGGTCGCAGCTCGCGTATTCGTTGTGATGGAGCTGCGCATGGAAGCGGCCGCGCGTGAGGCGTTCCTTCGGGCAGTTGTCGCAGGGCGCCGTGTGGCCGTAGATGAGCTCATAGCAGTGCGCACCCTGATATGGCATGTCTTCCGGCAGCCGCAGGAGGCTGAGCACCTTCTTGTTGCAGTAGGCGAGCTCGTACGTTTCGGGGTCGATGATGGCGACGCATTCATTGAAGTCATCAAAGCACTCGCGGTCGAATGCGATGCGGTTTCCGACGTAGATGGACGGGCCATAGTTCTGTTCCTTGGCGTCTTTGAGGCGTTCCATCAGGAGCTCTAAAAGCGCGTCGAAGCTCAGAGCTTCCGAGCCGTGCGCTGTCGCGTAATGCGGATAGAGCGTGCAGGGGAAGCCGTCAACTTCGTGGATGGCATGGATGTCGTCCGTGACCTTCGTGATGCATTCGTGGAAGCTGTCGTCGCTGAGGTCCTTCTGGAAGATGAAGAACGTGCAGCTGCCGATATGCGCGATGGCGGACGATGGCGGCATGACGCTTGTGAGGACGTCCGTGATGTGCTTCAGAAGCTTTTTCTGCGCGTCATCGCCGAGTACCTGGTGGAGCTGGTCAAATGCCGGGATGTCGATGACGAGCGTTGTGAAATCCTCGCCGTTCTTGCGGTAGTTGTCGACGTACTGCAGGCCGGACATCAGCATGCCGCGATACCCCATGAGGCCCGTCACGGGGTCGGTCAGGAAGATGTTGCGCTTCATGTCGTCTTTCTGCGCAGCGGCGTCGACGTCTTCGAAATGGCCGATGAGGCCGACGATCTTGCCGTTCTCGTAAATCGGCGCTTTCGATGCGCGGATGGTGTGGAGCTCGCCGCCAATGAGGCAGTGGCCGACGGCGCCACGGATGACGCGCCCTTTGTGGATGACGTCGTCCTCGCCGTCGTGGAACGGATTGTCGTCGATGTGCCAGCCGACTTCCTCGTCCGTCTTGCCGAGGATGGCGTCGATGGAGTCAAAGCCATAGTAATCGAGGAAGGCACGGCTCGCGCCGAGGAAGCGGCGGTCCTTGTCTTTCCAGAACAGGTTGAGCTCCGTGTTTTGGAGGAACGAGCGCCAGAGCGGCAGCAGGTGATTGCTCTCGTCCTGGTTGCAGAGATCCTTGTCGAGGCCCGTACCTTCGTAGATGAGGCGCAGGAAGTCCTGATAGCCCGGCTGCTCGGCGAGCGCGTTGCGGCTCACGAGCAGCAGATACGGTTTCCCCGGCTGGCGGTCGAGCACGAAGAACGTGAATTTCATCCACATGTAGCTGCCGTCGGCGCGCAGGACGCGGAAGCCGGAGACGGCGAGCGAGCGCTCGGAGCGGCCCGCGATGGCATAGATGTTCTCCGGCTGGAGGAAGTCGATGTAGCGCTTGCGGTCGGCCGGGTGGAGGTGGCCTTCGGCAAAGCTGTGGCGCATGGCGGACAGGCCGTAGAACGACTGCCCCGATTTTCCAGAGGCGATCATGGAGACGAGCACGTCGCCGCGGTCGCGGGCAGGCTGGAGGTAGTAGACGCCGTCATAGGCGGAGAGGATCATGCGGAGAATCTTGTCGAGGTCTTCCGAGTCCTTTTCGCGGGTCGCTTTGTCCGCCGTGATGTTGTAAAACTCGGCGCGGTGGACGCAGGTCTTGCCGACCGAGGCAATGGTCTGGAGCTTGATGCGCATGTAGAAGCCGTTATCGACATACGTCAGCGTCTCCTGCTGACGCGAGGCGACGGCCTTGCGCACGAGCCCTTGGAATTTTTCGCGGATCGGGGTCGGCAGATTGGCAAGCCCCCGGCTCGCTTCCTCTTCCGTACGGATCTTGAGATAGGACAGCGTCTTGGCATACGGCCGGTTCATCTGCAAGACCTGCACTTTTTCCGGCGTCGTGAGCCAGAGCGCGGTCGGTGTCGCTGCCGTGACATCGACGAGGCCGACGGCCGAGAGGAGGAAGGCTTCGGTCGGCGTTTCATTGACATAGCCCTCTTCGAGCATCTGCTGGCGGCACTCCTCGTAGGGGAGCGGCTTGCCATAGTACCAGCCCTGCATCTTCTCGCAGCCAATCGAGCGCAGGAAAGCGACCTGCTCCGCCGTCTCGACGCCCTCGGCGAGCGTGTGCATGCCGAGCTCTTTCGCAAGGCAGACGCTCGAACGGATGATTTTCGTGCTCGCTTCGTTGAACGTGCGCAGGAATGCCATGTCGAGCTTGAGCTCGTCAAACTTGTAGTCCTTGAGGACGTTGAGCGACGAATAGCCACTGCCGAAGTCATCGAGCCAGACTTCATAGCCGAGCTCGCGGAACCGCTGCACGCCGTCCTGGATGAGGCCGGCATTTTCGACGAGCGCGTTCTCCGTGACCTCGACATGGAACAGGCTGCGCGGCAGGCTGTAGCGGCGCACGATGTCCTCGACGACGGCCGGGCAGTCCATGAGCGCGAAGTCGAGGCGCGAGAGGTTGAACGAAACGGGCAGCGTCGGCTGGTCGTTCTGCGCGAGATTGTGATGGAGCTTCGCGACCTGCTCGACGACATAGGCATCGAGGCGGTGGATCAGGCGGGCCTCTTCGAGCGCGGGGATGAAGTCGGCAGGCGACAGGCGGCCATGCGTCGGCGATTCCCAGCGCGCGAGAGCCTCGAAGCCGCAGAGCTTGCCCGTCAGCGTGCGGATGACCGGCTGGTAGTAGACTTTGATGTAGCCGAGGTCGAGCGCTTCGTCGAAATGCTCGCGGACGTAGCTCTTCATCGTGAGCTGGCGGCCCATCTCTGGGCTGTAGACGGCGTAGATGCGCGTCGCGTCGCGCTTGATGCTCTCGCATGCGAGCTTCGCTTCGTCAAAGGCGCGCGTCGTCTGCGAGGCATCGGCGTCACTCGTGAAGATGCGGATGCCGGCCTTGAGTTCGATGTTCGGGTTGTTGATGAAGAGCGCGACCTGCTCGCTCGCGTACTCGATGCGCTCCTGAGCGTCGCGGGCGTCGGCGAAGACGGCGAAATTGTCAGCCGAGAGATGTGCGAGAATTTTTCCTGGGAATGAATCGCGCAGGACTTTTGCGACATGGCGCAGGCAGGCGTCACCGCGCTGGATGCCATGCGTCGTGTTGTAGAGGCGGAAGTTTGTGAGATTGAAATAGACGGGGCAGTACTCCGTGAACGTCCCATCGGCGACGCGGAACTTCGCTTCCTGCGCGACGCGGCGGAAGAACGCGTGCATGCCCATGAGGTGCGTGACCTGGTCGCTTTCGAGCGAGGCGCTGCGCTGGCTCACATCGGAGAGCATGACGCAGTAGAGCGCGCCGAAATCAGGGTGCACGATGGCCTGCACATAGCCTTCGGCGCGCAGGACGTGGTGGTGATGCGAGCGGTACTGGAACGTCAGGTAGTGCTCGCGGCCCGTGCCGTGGCGCGTGAAGGCTTCGAGCGGCCGATAGTCGTCCTCGAGCATGAGGCCGCGGAAATGGCCGCCGATGTGCTTTTTGAATGTCACGCGGTCGTCGCACTGGTAGAGCGCGAGCGCCGCGCGGTTCGCGAACAAGAGCTCTTCGGAGCCATCGGCGCGGAAGAAGCAGATGGCCGTCGGCAGCAGGTCGTAGGCTGTGATAAAGTTTCTAAGAAGTTCGTTTTTCATGGGGAAACCCTCCGTAACGTGCAAGGGCGTCAGAAACGTGCAAGTCATCAGAGCGGCAAAATAGGATCAGAATCCTTGTTCCGTGCCGCCTTTGGGATCATCCGTGAGCGTCTGCTGGCCGAGCATGGTCGTCAGGTTCGCACGCGTGTAAGCGTAGTTCGGGCTCGTGAGGTCCTGTGCTTCGATGTAGCGCGAGGACGGGGCATTGAGGAGTCCGCTGATGGTATCGTAAAGCATGTCGTTCGTGAAGTAACGGCTGCGATGGTAGCGGATGGCGCGCGTGCGGCCCGGCAGTGCCTGCTGGTATTCGGGCGAGAGGTAGATGAACATCGGGATGCGCACCATGTCATAGGAAAAGACGTCGGGGTTGTGCGAGATCTCGAGGTTTTCACCGTGGTCGGAGAAGTAGACCATCGCGTGCAGGTTCAGGTTTTTCTGTGCGTAGTCGAAGACCTGCGAGAGGATGTAGTCCGTGTAGTGGATGCTGTTCGCATACGATTCGGGTGACGTGACCTCGCTGTCGCCGTGCCACTGGTTGAACTCCGTCGGGTAACGGTTGTTGTAGTAGATGTGGCTGCCCATGATGTGGAGCACGATGAAGTTGTTCGCGTTCGGATCGACCTGCGTGAGGTACCAGAGCAGCGTGTCATCGTACTTGTCGGAGAAATTGTAGGAGTCGTCCGTCCATTCGGCGCGGTCGGCCGTTTTCGCGACGAGCGTGATGGCGCTGTCATACTGGCCATAGCGTCCCTGGTTGCTGAACCAGTACGTCGTGTAGCCGGATTTCTTCGCGACATCGAGGATGGACGTCGATTCGAAGAACTCCTTGTCGTTGTACTGGCTCTGCTCCGTCAGCGCGCGCTGGAGCACGGGCACGGTCTGCGACCAGGACGAATAGGCATTCGTGAAGATGTTGAAATCCGGGCTCCCCATCTGGCTTTCGAGCCACGGCGTATCTTCGTATGGGAAGTCGGGCGTGAATGCGTGCATGTAGTCGCGCGAGGCCGATTCGCCGATGACGACGATGACCGTGCCGGGCGCGCGTGACGGCAGCGTCTGCGCGCCGTCGATGTCGAGCGATGCATAGCGTTCGTCGTGGCCGTTGCCATACGACTGCGTCTGCTCGACGTATGTCGTGACGTCTGTCACGAGCTCGCCGAAAGAAGAAATCGGCAGGTAGTAAAGAAGAGCCTCTGCGCCGAGCAGCACAAGGAAAAATGACGTGCCGAAGCGCGTGTCCGTGCGCGTTTTCGCCATCTTCCGGAGGAACGCGTAATTCACGCGGGCGGCAAGCGCGAGGAAGACCGCGAAGCCCGCGAGGATGATGCAGGCGGGCACGACGCCGACATTCGACTCGATGAAGTCGATGCTCTCGCGCCAGTTCGTGAGATACAGCGCCATGAGGGACGCAGGCGAGAGGCAGTGCCAGACGATGCAGTAATAGGCGTACTGGATGAATGGCACGGCGAGGAACAGAAAGTCGAGCACGGCGAGCAGTGCGGCCCAGAGCTTTTTGAATGGCGCCTTTGAGAGAACGCCCGTGAGCCCCGTCAGGAAGACCCAGATGGCCGTGCCGATGACGGCGTCGAAACAGATGAGCGATTGATACCAGACGCTGTTATACGTCCACGTATAGAGCAGCGGGAACGCCGTCGCCCAGCCGAGTCCGGCGAAGAGATGCACGAGGCCCGTTTTCGTGAAGAGCGGCAGAGCTGTCGCATGCTGCTGAAGCATGAGCACGGCGACCATCGGCACGAGGATGGGCAGGAAGTACCCGGCCCCCATGTCCTGCCCGATGTTGATGTAGAAAGCGATGAGGCAGAGGAAATAAATCGCGGCGTAGACGAGCTGCCGGATGAGCGTATCCTGCTGCGCAGTCGAAAGGTGCATGAACGTTTCTTCCTTCTGAAATTTTAAGTTTCTTACCTATAAACAGGAGTCTTTTTAACACAGAATATTTTACATGAAACGCGAACGTTCGTCAATTTGATATTGCACGCGACGCCGCCATCTGCTACAATATATTCCTGTCAGACAAAACGAAGACCACAACATATAGATACAAGGAGGGAGAGCGGCTCCTAGATATGGGAGCCGCGGCAGTCCATGCTGAAGACGGTAACGAAACGCACGGGATTCACAGTGCCCTACAACCGAGAGAAGATCTTTCATGCCATCGCAGGTGCGAATAGCGACGGCGACGCGCAGATGACGGAGAAGGACATCGACGAAGTCACGAGCCAGGTCGAATGGGACTTCCAGGAGCGCGAGAATGTCACGGTCGAAGAGATCCAGGACATGGTCGAGAAGGAACTCATGAAATATGACTTCTACGACATCGCCAAGCGCTACATCACGTACCGCCAGCGCCACACGGAACGCCGCAAGGCGCAGCAGCACCTGATGGAGACATATCAGGACATCTTCTTCGCACCGGCTGAAGACTCCGACCTCAAGCGCGATAATGCGAACATCAACACGGATGCCTCGATGGGCATCATGCTGAAGCTCGGCGCCGAAGGGGCGAAGCACTTCGTCGACAACTACGTGCTCGAGGATCGCTTCGCGAAAGCTGACCGCGAGAACTACATCCACATCCACGACAAGGATTTCTCGCTGATCACGTTCAACTGCTGCCAGATTGACCTCCTGAAGCTCTTCCACGGCGGCTTCTCGACGGGCCACGGCTTCCTGCGCGAGCCGAACAGCATCCGTGCCTATGCATCGCTTGCCTGCATCGCCATCCAGAGCAACCAGAACGACATGTTCGGCGGGCAAAGTATCAACTGCTTCGACTACGCGATGGCCGAAGGCGTTGGCAAATCGTTCCGCAAGGCCGTTGTCGACGAGGCGCGCAAAGCGCTGATCTACCGCTTCGAGGCCGACGAGTTCCTCACGGAGCAGCCGTTCAAGACGGACTTCAAGGCACTCGTGGATTTTGCGAATTGCCGCTATGCGGAGAGCATGGAGACGGAGCGCGCAAAGCAGGGCATCCAGGCCGTCGGCGACGCGCTGACGAAAATCCTCGAGCAGCACGAAAAGCCCGTGCGCGACGCCTATGTCGATGCGGCCGCCATCTACCGTCTCGCCTGCGCCGACGTCGAGGAAGAGACGCATCAGGCCATGGAGGCACTCATTCACAACTTCAACACGCTGCATAGCCGCGCGGGCGCGCAGGTGCCGTTCTCGTCCATCAACTATGGCATGGACACGTCGCCTGAGGGACGCCTTGCGACGCGCGAAACGCTCAACGCCATCTGGGCGGGCCTCGGCAATGGCGAGACGGCCATCTTCCCGATTTCCGTCTTCCAGCTCAAGGCGGGCGTCAACTACAATCCGGGCGACCCGAACTACGACCTGTTCTTGCAGGCGTGCAAGACGAGCGCGAAGCGCCTGTTCCCGAATTTCGTGAACCTCGACGCGCCGTACAACCTCCAGTATTACAAAGAGGGCGACTACAACAGCTACGTCGCGACGATGGGCTGCCGCACGCGCGTCATGAGCAACATCAACGGCCCAGAAGAATCCGGCAGCCGCGGCAACTTCGCGTTCACGACGATCAACCTGCCGAAACTCGCGCTCGAAGCGAAGGGCGACGTCAAGAAGTTCTACGAGCTCTTTGACAAGTACATCGACATCTCTCATGACTACCTGCTCGCGCGCCTGCACGTCATCGAGCAGAAGCACGTCTACAACTATCCGTTCCTCATGGGGCAGGGCGTCTGGATGGGCAGCGACAAGCTCAAGCCGACGGACAGCATCAAGGACGTGCTGAAGCATGCGTCGTACTCGATTGGTTTCTGCGGCCTCGCGGAATGCCTCGTCGCGCTGACAGGCCATCATCATGGCGAGAGCGCGGAAGCACAGAAGCTCGGCCTCGAAATCGTCGGCCACCTGCGCGAGCGCACGGACGACTACACGCAGAAGGAGCACATGAACTGGACGACATTCGGTACGCCAGCCGAGAGCACGGCGGGTCAGTTCCAGCGCGCGAACCAGAAAGTCTATGGCAAGATCAAAGGCGTCACGGATCGCCCGTACATGACGAACAGCAGCCATGTGCCGGTCTACTATCCCATCAAGGCCATCGACAAGATTCGCATCGAAGCGCCGTATCATGCGCTCGAAAACGCCGGCCACATCGCCTACATCGAAATGGACGGCGACCCAACAAAGAACGTCAAAGCCTTCGAAGCCATCGTCCGCGCCATGCACGACAACGACATGGGCTACTTCTCCATCAACCACCCCGTCGACCGCGACCCCGTCTGCGGCTACACGGGCATCATCGAGAACGAGTGCCCGCACTGCCATCGCAGGGAAATCGAGCGCGGCCACATGGTCGTGCCGCGCATGAAAGCGTGACCGCATGAAGAATCTCGTCGAACAACTGCTGGCGAAGGAGGGCTTCTCGCCGTCCGAGTGCATCCTCGCTGATTTCCTGCTCAAGAATTTCCGGCTGCTCGCCGGGATGTCGACGCGCCAGCTCGCGAAGGAGACGTATACGAACTCCGCGGCTATCGTGCGCTTCAGCCAGAAGCTCGGCTTCGGCGGTTATACGGAGTTCAAGGTACAGTTCCTCGCGGAGATGATGGAGCGCATCCGCAACCCGCAGGTGACGGATTTCTCCATGACGGATCGCGATACCGTCCAGTCGCTCATGGACAAGGTGACAGGGCTCGAGGTCGAGGCGCTCCGCTCGACGCGGGGCATGCTCGACGCGGCGCAGTTCATGCGCGCGCTCGCCCTGCTTTCCAAGGCGCAGCACATCGACTTCTACGCGATGGATGAGAACCTCAATATCGCGCAGATGGCCGCCTCTGGATTCCTCATGGCGAACAAGGGAACGACGGTGCATCCGGCGATGACAATGCAGTACCTCTCCGCGGCGGGCATGAAGAAGGGCCACGTCAGTTTCTTCATCAGCCGCACGGGGGAGAACCGCATGCTCATCGACATCGCGCACCTCCTGCGCCTGCGCTCCGTGCCACGGCTGCTGATCACATCGGCTCCCTCGAGCACGCTCGCCTCCCTCGCGGACGTAACGTTCCCCGTCGCGACCGTCAATACCATGGAGAAGCTCGGCCCGCGCATCTTCCTGCTCGGCGCGAAGTATGTGACGGATCTCCTTTTCGCCGTCCTCATGACGCGGCTCGATTTCTCCGACGCGAAGAAAAAAGAACAATGGCTCAACGGCCATTTTCATTATTGATTGTTTTTGACCAAAACGCCTCAGCGCTTGCTGGGGCGTTTTTTGTAGCGCTGTTACAGGCGGCACTTTTCATGAAAGAAAAATGAAACAGCATTGTTTCTTATTGCTTTCCTCTTGTTGAGCGGGAAGAGCGTCTTTGTTATGATGTCATTGTTCTTGAGGAGCATTGAGATCACAGACGCTTCTCGGACACATCGTCATCTGGTACCGAATGGGGAAAAATAGGAGGGGACTATATGAATCGACAGAAACTCTTTGACAGCTTCATCGAGTTCATGGGACGATTCGCGCAGCTCAAGGCAGTTGCCGCGCTGCGTGATGGCTTTATCATGACGACGCCGTTTACAATCTGCGGCTCGGTGTTCCTGTTGTTGGCAAATCTTCCTGTGCCTGGCTACGGCGATTTCATGAGTTCGCTGTTCGGCAAGGACTGGACGGCGCCGCTCAACGCTGTGGCCGGCGGTACGTTCAGCGTACTCGCGCTCATCGTTGTATTATCCATCACCTATAAGTATGTGGAGAATGAAGGCTGTGACGCGATGATGGCGGCCATCCTCGCGCTCTCGACATTCCTGATCCTGATGCCGCCGACCATCACGACGAAGGAGGGCGCCATCGTCGGCGACATCATCCCGAAGGCCTGGGCGGGCAGCAACGGCGTCATCACCGCCATCCTGATCGCGTTCTTCGTCTCGTGCGTGTTCTGCTACTTCGAGAAGCACCACATCGGCATCAAGATGCCGGACGCCGTGCCGCAGGGCGTGGCGCGCGCGTTCTCCGCGCTCGTGCCGGGCATGGTGTTCTTCACGACGGCGTCCGTGCTCTACGGCCTCTGCCACTACGTTGGTGCGACGACGCTGCCGGAGCTCATCTTCAAGGTCATCCAGACGCCGCTGCAGGGCCTTTCGGACTCGCTCGCGGGCGGCACGATCATCGTCAGCCTGCAGAGCATCCTCTTCTGGGCCGGCATCCATGGGCCGAACGTCGTCGGCGGCGTCGTGAGTCCGCTGCTCATCGCGAACTCGCTCGACAACCAGCACCTGCTCGACATGGGCATGTCGCTCGTCAACAATCCGCAGGCGAAGATCTTCACCTGCCAGATCAACGATGTCTTCGTCAAGAGCGGCGGCTGCGGCCTCACGTTGGGTCTGCTGATCGCGGGCCTCTTCACGGCGAAGTCCGATCAGCTCAAGTCGCTGATGAAGATGGCGTTCGTGCCGGGACTCTTCAACATCAACGAGCCGATCATCTTCGGCCTGCCGATCGTCTTCAATCCGTATCTCTTGGTGCCGTTCGTGCTCGTGCCGCTCTTTGCGATGTTCATCACCTGGTTCGCGATTTCCACGGGTTTCATGGCGCCGTTCAGCGCCGTGCAGGTACCGTGGACGACGCCGCCGGTCATCGCGGGCTTCCTGCTCGACGGCTGGCAGGGTGCGGTCATCCAGATCGTGAACCTGGCCATGGCGACGGTGATCTACTTCCCGTTCCTGAAAGCACAGGACAAGGAGTTCCTGAAAGAAGAGCACAGCAAAGAAGCAGAGTGAGCAGTGGAATCGCAGATATAGATAGTAAGCTGCATGTATAAACATCCACTTCGTGGACATTGTACATCGCCCTTGCAGTAAATTGTTTGGGGAATAAAGGAGAGAAGAGTATGAAAAAGACAGCAAGCATTCTTGCCGCATTGGCTCTGACGGCTGGCATCAGTGGGCAGGCGTTTGCCGCCGAGGGAGCGGCGAGCTTCTCCGATGTGCCGGAAGGACATTGGAGCTATGGCGCCATCGACCAGCTCGTCAAGGATGGTATTCTCGAGGGCAATGGGGACGGCACGTTCGCCGGAGATCGTGCGATGAGCCGCTACGAGATGGCAGCGGTCATCGCCCGCGCACAGGACAAGCTCAAGACGGCGAACCCCGCTGATGAAGCGCTCATCGAAAAGCTCGCGAATGAGTATCAGGCGGAGCTTGTGAAGATGGATGAGAAAAATGAAGCGCGTTACGAGGAGCTGAAGTCGAAAATTGATAAGGTGCAGCTTTCCGGTTTTGTGCGGGCGAAATATGACAGCGACAGCGGCGACAAGGGTGTCGGCTCTCAGAATAATAACAAGCACTTCTATATGGATCTGGAAGGCAGTATGAAAGTAGGGGACAAATGGACAGCGCATTTCCAGAGCGAGACGCGCAAGGGCTATACGGTCAACCAGTCATGGCGCAAGAACTCCAGGGATGACGATCAGGACGGCACGTTCCAGAGAATCTGGGTAGAAGGGAATGCAGGCAAGCTTGGCGTCACGGTCGGTACGAAGTGGTGGGGCTACGGCTTTCAGAATGTCTCCTTTGGTCATGCGGCAGATGGAGTTCAGCTCTCGTATGATTTCGCGCCGAACTGGAATATCAAGGGATTCGGTCTCCGTCCGCGCCAGGGCGATCTCGTCTCGATGCCGGACGGGCAGGATACGCATATTTACGGCGCGAGCGTGACGGGGAAGCTCGGACACAGTTTTGACGCGGCGCTCACATTCATGGGGAATAAGGACTACAAAGGCCGGGATGGCGACCGCGGCGACCAGAAGATGAGCCGCCTCTACGCCATTGATTTGGGGACGAATCTTAACAAAGACCTGCGGCTGACGGGAACGTATACGCGCACGAATGCGGAAGCGTATCGCTCGAGCAGGGAGATTCGCCTCGACTACCGGAATCTCGATATGGAGAAGGTCGGCAGCTGGAACCTCTATACGCGTATCTTCAACTTCGAGCGCTATGGCGATGTCTCGCATGATGATGAGTGGGGCTCACTGCCGGCAGATACCCGCGGCTGGCTTGTCGGTTTCCGCTATGTGCCGTATAAAGATGTCGTCTGGGAGACGTTTTATTCCGATCAGAAACAGAACTGTTCTGGAACGAGTGAGGACATGAAGCAAAAGGCCAAGCGTCATCTCTTCCGCACACAGCTCGATTTCCACTTTTAAATTAGTACTGGTTTGATAAGGTGCCCTGACTTGCACATCTGCGCTGCCTCTTTTTGAAATCAATCAGAAATGCGATGGCAGGACGTTTCACCGCGTTCTGCTAGGCATGTGATGAGGGGAGTGTGCAGACGCGTGAAGACAGGGCACTCAATTCATTCCTGCTTCTATGTATGCAGGTGTGCAGTTCACAATGATGAAAGGTGTGTTCTTTATGAAAAAGATTGTGTTGCTTTGTGCCTCCGGCATGTCGACGAGTATTCTCGTGAAAAAGATGAAGGAGGCTGCTGATGCCGCTGGCAAGGACTACGAGATTGCCGCTTACTCCGCCTCGGAGGCGGCCACGAAGGCTGCGGACGCCGACGCGGTGCTGCTCGGTCCCCAGATCCGTTTCTCCAAGGACAAGATCGCCGCGGAGCTGCCAGGCGTGCCGGTCGAGGCCATCGACATGCGCATGTACGGCCGCATGGACGGCAAGGGCACGGTGGAACTCGCTGAGAAGATCATGAAGGGGTGAGCGACATGGGTGATTTAGAGCAGATTGCTTTCCAGATCATCTCGATGGTCGGTACGGCGCGCAGCTCCTACATTGAGGCCATCCAGGCCGCGAAGCAGGGCGACTACGCTAAGGCGGAGCAGCTCATCAAGGAAGGCGACGAGGCATTCGTCGAGGGGCATGACGCGCACACGAGCCTGTTGACGCGCGAGGCGTCGGGCGAGAAGAACATCGTGAGCCTGCTCATTCTCCACGCGGAGGATCAGCTCATGAGCGCGGAGGCCTTCAAGACCATCGCGCTGGAGTTCATCAGCGTCTATCAGCGTCTGGACGGCAAGGAGGAGACAGTATGAGCTTTCCAAAAGGATTTCTTTGGGGCGGTGCGGTCGCCGCGCATCAGCTCGAGGGCGCGTGGCAGGCAGGCGGCAAGGGACCATCGGTCGCTGACGTCATGACGGTCGGCGGCCCCGGCGTGCCCCGCGAGATCACGGATGGCGTCCTGCCCGGGAAGTACTATCCGAACCACGAGGCGATCGACTTCTATCACCACTACAAGGAGGATATCGCGCTGCTCGCGCAGCTCGGTTTCAAATGCTTCCGTACCTCGATCGCCTGGACGCGCATTTTCCCGAACGGCGATGAGGAGACGCCGAATGAGGCCGGGCTCAAGTTCTACGACGACCTCTTTGACGAGATGCACAAGTACGGCATGGAGCCGGTCATCACCCTCTCGCATTTCGAGCTGCCGTATCATCTGGTGACAGAGTACGGCGGCTGGCGCAGCCGCAAGCTCGTCGATTTCTTCGTGCGCTTCGCCGGGGTCTGCTTCGAGCGCTACAAGGACAAGGTCAAGTACTGGATGACGTTCAACGAGATCAACAACCAGCGCAATCTGGACGATCCGTTCGCGTCGTTCACCAACTCGGGCGTGCGCTACCAGGAGGGCGAGGACCGCGAGGCGGTGCTCGCGCAGGTCGCGCACCATGAGTTCATCGCCTCGGCCAAGGCCGTCGTGCTCGGTCATAAGATCAATCCTGATTTCGAGATCGGCTGCATGCTCGCGATGTCTCCTGTCTACCCGGCCTCGTGTCGGCCGCTCGACCAGATCGCGGCGCTCAAGGAGATGGATCGGACGTTCGCGTTCGCCGATGTCCAGTGCCGCGGCCACTATCCCGCGTATCTCCTGCGCGAGTGGGAAAGAAAGGGATTTAAGCTGCAGGTCGAGGACGGCGATATGGAGCTGCTCGAGGCGGGCAAGGTCGATTATTTCGCGCTCTCCTACTACATGAGTTTCGTGAGCGAATATGACGCGGCGGCGCCCGGGGCGCGCAAGGAAGTCCCGAATCCCTATGTCAAGGCCTCGGACTGGGGCTGGCAGATCGATCCGGTCGGCCTGCGCTACACGCTCAACGTGCTCTCCGAGCGCTACGAGCTGCCGCTGATGATCGTCGAGAACGGCATCGGGCTGCATGAGCAGCCGGCGGCTGACGGCATCGTGCACGACGACGAGCGCATCCGCTATTTCGCCGCGCATATCGAGCAGATGAAGCGCGCGGTCGAGGAGGATGGCGTCGCGCTCATGGGCTACTGCCCCTGGGGCCCCATCGACCTCGTCTCGGCGAGTACGGGCGAGATGGAGAAGCGCTACGGTTTCATCTATGTGGACAAGGACAACAAGGGAAACGGTACGCTCAAGCGCGTGCCGAAGAAATCTTTCTATTGGTATCAGAACGTCATCAAGACGAACGGGGAGGACCTCTCCGTAGAGGATGTACCTGCGACACAGGAATGAATGTCGCATTTCATTCGCGGTGCGGCCTGCGCCGCGCGCGTGACAGAATGAAAAGGAGGAAGATTTTCATGAAGATGAAAAAACATATGCTGGCAGCAGCCGTGCTCGCGGCGGCGCTCTCGCCGCTCGCGTCTGTGGCACCGGCGCAGCCTGTGGCAGGCATCGCCTACGCGTCCCCGGCGGCGGAGACGCAGGCGAGCGACGCGTTCTCGGTGGATTTCAAGAAGGGCTGCCCGGCGCTCTTCGAGGCGTCTGACGGCTGGACGAACGGCAATCCGTTCAACGTGTTCTGGCACAAGAGCAATGTGACGTTCGAGGATGGCTTGATGCAGCTCATCATTGATAACGACGATCAGCAGAGCCAGGTGCCGTATTCAGGCGGTGAGTTCCGCAGCAAGCAGTTCTATGGCTACGGCCGTTATGAGGTCTCGATGAAGGCCATGAAGAACGACGGCGTCGTCTCCTCGTTCTTCACGTACACCGGCCCGAGCGACAGCAATCCCTGGGATGAGATCGACGTCGAGGTGCTCGGCAAGGACACGACGAAGGTGCAGTTCAACTATTTCCGCAACGGACAGGGCGGACATGAGCACATGTACGATCTCGGCTTTGATGCGTCGGAGGATTTCCATACGTATGCGTTCGAGTGGCACAAGGACAAGATTATCTGGTTCGTCGACGGCAAGGAGGCTTACCGCATCGAGGGCGCGAACATGCCTGTGACGAAAGGCAAGATCATGATGAACGCTTGGGCGGGCAAGAATGTCGATGCATGGCTCAAGGCGTTCGATGACTCCAATCTGCCGATCATGGCGGAGTATCAGTGGGTGAAGTACACGCCGTCGGAGGACTGAGCCGATGAAATCATATAAGATGAAACGGATCGCGCGTCTCGTACTCGCCGGCACGGCGCTTGCCGCTAGCTGCCTGACGGCAGCGCCGGTGACATTCGCGGCGGACGCGGCGGCTACCGCGCCGGAGTCCGGGCTCCATGTCGACCAGGTGGGCTATCTCACCGGACATGAGAAAAAGGCGGCGGTCAAGGACAGCGGGGAGACCGCGTTCTCCATCGTCGATGCGGCGACGGGGGCGACGGTCTACGAGGGGAAGCTCTCGGCGGCGAAGCTCGATGCGCTCTCCGGCGAGCGCCTGCGGCAGGCGGATTTCTCCGCGCTGCGCAAGGCCGGCACGTACCGCCTGAAGGTGGGCGCGCAGACTTCCTATCCCTTTGCCATCGGCGACAATGTCTACGCGAAACCCGCGGTCTACGCCTGGCGTTCCTATACGCTCGCGCGCAGCAACACGCCCATCGACGATCCCGTGACGGGGCTGCATCTCGCGGGCGGTCATCCGCAGGACAAGGCGGCTGAGGTCTATTTCACCGACGCGCTGAACAAGAAGGGCGACAAGCTCGATGCGACGGGCGGCTGGTATGATGCCGGCGACTACGGGAAATACATGACGACGGCCGCCATCGCCTCGGCGCAGCTCCTCATGGCCTATGAGGAGGAGCCGGATCATTTCCGCGCGGGACAGCTCGTGTTCCCCAAGGGCGTCAAGGCGGAGAAAGGCCTGCCTGACGCACTCTCCGAGGTGAAGTTCGAGCTCGACTGGATGCAGAAGCTCCAGCGCAAGGACGGCAGCACGTTCCACAAGGTGGCAGGCATGCAGTGGCCGGGATTCGACAAATCCCCGGACACGGACACGCAGCCGCGCTTCGTGTTCGGCAACTGCTCCTCTAGCTCTGCGATGTACGGCGCGAGCCTCGCCATCGGCGCGCGCGTCTACGCGCCGTTCGACGCGCGCTACGCGCGTCAGCTGCGCAAGAACGCCGAGCGCGTCTGGCGCTATCTCGAGCAACATCCCGAGCCGCTCTACCGTACGGACGAGGGCCAGGAAAGCGGCTCTGGCCCGTACAACAAGGCGACGGATCTTGAGGAGCGCATCTGGCTTGCCGCGGAGATGTTCCGCACGACGGGCGACAAGAAGTACGAGGCCTATCTCAAGAAGGTCAGCGACCGCTTCACGCAGAAGCCTGGCTTCTACACCTGGGACAACTGCCTCGCGCTCGGCCAGTACGCGTATCTGAGCGCCGCCGGCGCGGATCCCCTGCTCACAGGGCAGGTGCGCCGCGCGTTCCTCGGCTACGCGGACGAGCTGCTCGCCAAGACGGAGAAGGATCCGTTCGGCTGTGCGCTCTCGGCGGAGGAGTACACCTGGGCTTCGACGAAGAACGCGCTGACGGAGGGCTCTCTGCTCCTCATGGCGAACCGCATCGCGCCCAAGCCCGCGTATGTCGAGGGAGCGCTCTCGCAGCTCCATTATCTCTTCGGGCGCAACAGCCTCGATAAATGCTTCATGACGGGCGTGGGCAGCAATATGCCGCTCCACCCGCACAACCGCATCCACGAGAGCACGGGCGCCTATGTACCAGGCCTCGTCGTCGGCGGGCCGAACCATGTCAGCGGCGGCGATCCCGACCAGACGAAATACCTCGAGAGCGGCAAGATCCCCATTGCCAAATCGTATCTCGATGTGCTGATGTCCTGGTCGACGAACGAGTATGCGATCGATTACATCGCGCCGGCCGCTTACCTTCTGTCTTATTTTGCGGAGCCGGCAGCATTCACTTTTGACACGCTGAAATAAGGAATACTTCTTTATTCCCTATTTTCATAACTGCAGCGGGCTCTTGCGTCGTCCTCCAAGGCGCATGAGCCCGCTGCTTTTCGTTCGCATGCGGCGCGTGTAACATTGTCAAGGAAGGCCGTTTGCGGTAGAATGAATGAGAAGCACAGAGAGACGTTGCTTCTTTGACAGCGGCACGACAGGCCGCGCACTCGTTTTTCAGGAGGATGATATGGATGAAGATATTCCACACGGACAAGGCGCCGGCAGCGGTCGGCCCGTACAGCCAGGCGGTCGCTGCGGGTGACATGATCTATCTCTCGGGGCAGATTGCCATCCAGCCGTCCGTCGGCAAGATTGTCGCTGTCGGCATCGCGGCGCAGGCCGAGCAGTGCTGCAAGAACCTCGAGGCCGTGCTCGCCGAGGCGGGCGCGAGCATGAAGGACGTCGTGAAGACGACCTGCTTCCTCGCCGACATCGGTGATTTTCAGGCATTCAACGAGGTCTATGCAAAGCATTTTGTCAGCAAGCCCGCGCGCAGCTGCGTAGCGGTCAAGGACCTCCCGGCGGGCGCGCTCTGCGAGATCGAGGCTATCGCGGAATGCCCGAAGCGGAAGAAATAACGAGAATTCAATAGACAAAAAGAACAGAATCCGATATAATGTATCTTGTATGTGGATAAAAGAGGAGGAAACACGTTTTCTTTCTACTTTACCAAGGGGGTACATTTTTTATGAAGATGAAGAAACTCTGCGCCGCTCTGCTCGCGATGAGCTTTGCGGTCGGCGTCGGCACGGGCATGGATGTGCAGGCGGCTTCGCGCTCGGAAATCGGGGAAATCCAGGTCAACGCGAAGGGTTCGAACTTCCAGTACTGGAACAAGGATTCGGCGTCGTTCCAAGCTTTGACGAACTACGTCAAGGACGTCACGAACAAGAAGAGCCCGAACTTCATCCCTGTCGAGGACCGCATCGCTGTCTTTGATATGGATGGCACGTTGCTCGGCGAGCGCACGCCGTCGTATTTCGAGTGGATGATGTACGTGCATCGCGCACTCGAAGACCCGACGTACACGCCGGCACCGGAGGATCGCGCGTATGCGCAGGTCGTCAAGGACGCCATCTATGCGCATGCGATTCCTGGTGACATGGAGCGCAAAGAGGCGAAATCGCAGGCGGCGGTCTTTGCCGGCATGACGATTCCAGAATATGACGACTATGTCCGCCAATTCATGGAGACGCCGGCGGAAGGCCTCACGAACCTCAAGCGCGGTGAAGAGTTCTATCTGCCGATGGCCGAAGTTGTCTCGTACCTCAAGGCAAATGATTTTGATGTCTGGGTCGTCTCTGGCTCGGATCGCGAGGCGCAGCGCGTACTCATGGAGGGCGTACTGCCGATCGAGCGCGACCACTTCATCGGCACGGATGCCTGGGTGCTCGCATCGGGGCAGGGGGACACGGATGGTCTCGACTATGTCTACAACCAGAAATCGGACACGCTCGTGCGCGGCCAGTTCGTGCTGAAGGACGTGAAGATGAACAAGGTCTCGAACATCGCGCGTGAAATCGGCCGCCAGCCGGTGCTCGCATTCGGCAATTCCTCGGGCGATGCTTCGATGTTCAATTACACGCTTTCGAAGAACAAGTACAAGTCGATGGCGTTCTCATTGCTCTGCGACGACCTCGAGGACGACCTCGGCAGCACGTCGAAGGCCGACAAGATGCGTGCCGACTGCGAAAAGAACGGCTGGACGCCGGTCTCGATGCGCGACGACTGGAAGACAATCTATGGCTACGACGTCAAGGTCGCGAAGTAACGATTGCATCTTTGCGTGAGAAGTGGTATACTATTCCTCACGAATCGGGGATGTAATGGTTTCGACAGGGTACAGAAGCCACGCAGTTCGCACGTCCATGGTCGTCAAACGTACCTATCGACCGCTAAATTCAACTGACGAAGCTGAATACGCTTACGCTGCTTGACCTGCCACAAGGCTAGGCCATCCGGCCCCTCTGGAAGTACCAACCATCAGCCAACCCGGAGGTTTTAAATAAAGGTGGGAGTTTCCGGCTTTGTAAAAGACGGTGGTGGAGGTCTCTGAATCCCAGAGATGCGCTCCTATGATGCCCGCATGCTCGGGCTATTGCGATAATGCTGTGTGATTGTGGATGTATTTTGGACAGGAGTTCGATTCTCCTCATCTCCACCAAAGACATGAAGAGAGCCGCTCGGAAGAGCGGCTCTTTTAATGTGCAAAAAAGGATTGCAAGGCTTCCGCAGCCATCTCTGGCTTCAACGCTTTCATGCATCCATTCGTTTTCTTCTCACACCGTGTCTTGCAGCACGCGACGCATTCGTACGGGCTCCGCAGGAATTCGTGTCCCTCCGTCAGCGGCCCGTAGATTTCCGGCATGGTCGGGCCCCAGAGGGAGAGAGTCTTTGTGCCGACGGCTTCGGCGATGTAGAGGGGGCCGGTGTCGCCGGTGAAGAGGAGGTCGGCGGATTTCAGGAGGGCGGCGAGTTCGAGGAGGGTGGTTTCGCCAGCGATGGAGAGAGAAGCTCGGCCCGGGTGGTTTGCTTTGAGGGCCTGGCGGGCTTCTTCGATATAGGGCGCGTCGCCCTTGGCGCCGGAGAAGACGATCTGGACGTCTTCGGGCACGGCGGCGAGGGCTTCGCCGAAATAAGCGGGCGGCCAGTTCTTGTCGGGCCAGGTCGTGCGGACGCAGACCATGAGGATGGGGCGCGCGGTGTCGATGCCGTGCGCGGCCCAGAACTGCGGGGCGAAGCCTGAAAGAGTCTCGGGCAGCACGAGCACGGGGCCGGGCTCGAACGTCTCGGGACCGAAGCCGAGCGGGGCGAGTGCCGTGTAGTAGCGGCGGATTTTGTGCGGGTCTTGGATGTCGGGCGCCATTTCGGTCATGAAGAAGGGATTTCCTTCGTGACGTTCGTGGATGCCGATGCGGCGCTTCGCACCCGAAAGGCGCGTGAGGATGCCGGTGAGAAAGAGCCCTTGGAGGTCGAGCGCGATGTCGAACGTGTACGGCTTCAGCAGCGCGCGCGCTTTTTTGAGCTCGTGCCAGCAGCCGCGCAAGTCGAAGTGCGTGCTCGCCTCGTCCATCGGGCGGCGGTCCCAGACGAGCAGGCGGTCGATGTCGGGATTCGTTTCGAGCAGCAGGCTTGCGGGCGGGCTCGCGAGCCAGGTGATTTCGGCATCGGGGAGCAGGCGGCGCAGATTGTGGACGACGCTCGTGACGTGGAGCACGTCGCCGATGGCGCTGATGCGGACGATGAGGATGCGCAGGCCGTTTTTCTGCGCGTCAGGTTTCTTCATGGGATTCGTTCCTTTGAAGTGGATTTCATGGTAAAATAAAAGCTGATTACTACTTTAGCATAGAGTGCGCAGGAGCGCAAAGGCGGAGGGAAAGAATTTGCTCAGCGAGATCGATATCCGCTCGATGGCGAGCGATGCAGCATATGAGCGCGGCCGCAGCTACTATCGGAACGGGCGCGTGAAGAAACTTTACAGAAATGAGTCGTTCGGATATTATGCGGATGTCCAGGGCACCCGGAAATATCATGTCTATGTTGCGATTGATGAACATGGAGATGTGGAAAACTACGGCTGCACCTGCCCTGCAGCGGAACTGTATGACGGTCCGTGCAAGCATGTCGTTGCAACGCTGTTTGAAATCATGGAGCGGCAGCATGGTTGGAGCACGCGGAGCGGTTCGCGCGTTGTCCGCAGCAAGGAGGAGAATCGTCCGAGCGATGCGAAGCGCCTGCTGGAGCTTTTTGCACCGGAAAAAGCCGTCGCCGTCGCGCCGCAGGCCGAGACGCACGTTCATCTCGTACCGCGCCTCTTTGCCGTGACGGAGTATCGCCAGATTTCGCGCTGGCTGGAATTCCGCATCGGCGCGGAGAAACTCTATGTACTGCGCAATCTCCATGACTTCCTCAAGCAGGTGGCAAATGGCGACATCGTCCAGTTCGGCAAGGGGCTCAAGCTGGACACGCGCCATATGAAATTTGCGGATGAGACGTCGGAAAAGCTTTGGGGGCTCCTGCGGCGCGCCCAGCAGACGGAGCGCGAAATCATGCAGTATAGCACGGGCTTTTCGTATTACGGCTATGGCAATTTCCTGTTCGATCAGAAGAGGTTCAAGCTGACGCCGGCACTGCTCCGCGAATTCCTGGCCATCATGGGGGATACCTCCATCGAGATGCATTTTGAGGATGAAGAGCCCGTCGATGTCCATGTCGTGCATGAGCCGCTCCCTATTTATCTCGAGCTGAAAGACGAGGGGAGGAAAGGCGCGACCATCGAAATGCGTTCCAAAGTCGGGCCGCTGCAGGCGCTGACGACGGATGCAGATATTTCCTATGCACCCTATGAAGGCGTTCTTTATCAAAACACGGTGGAGGAGAGTGCGCAAAGGATTCCCGCCTTGCGGGCGTTCAGCGAGACACGGCGCCTTCACCTCGACGAAAAAGACCTCGAGCCGTTCTTCCGAAAGGTCCTGCCCGCGATGGAGGACGCACTCGATGTCAAGGTGGATGATAGCTTTGAAAAGCGCTTCCAGCTCGCGCCGCTCCATGCGAGCCTCTATCTCGACTACCACGGCGACGGCGTCGAGGTGCGGCCGGTCTTTGCCTATGAGGAGCAGGAATTCAATCCGCTGACGTCGAAAGGGCCGCAGAAGAAAAAGAATGGCCGCATCCTCGTGCGCGACGACCGCAGCGAGCAGGAAATCACGAACGTGTTTCTGACGTATGGCTTCACGCCCGAAGGGCCGGCCTATGTGCAGGAGGACGAGGCGCGGAGCTACGACTTCCTGACGGAGGCGCTGCCCGCGCTTGCGGAAAAGGCCGAGGTCTACTATGCTGACGCGTTTCAGAAGAAGCCTGTGCAGCCGATGCCGCAGGTCACGGCAGGCGTCTCGGTGAGCCAGGAGGGCCTGCTCGAAGTCACGTTTTCGATGGAGGACATCGACTTCGACGAAATCCTCGCAATCCTCAAGGACTACCGCGAAAAGCGCCGCTACCACCGCATGAAGGACGGCACGTTCGTGACGCTCGGCGAACAGCAGCTCAGCGGCCTTGCGGATTTTGTTGAGACGACGGGGCTCAAGAAAGGCGTTGCTGACGAGGATGGCAAGGCCCTTCTGCCGCTCTCAAATGCGATGGTGCTCGATGCCATCGCGCGCGAGGACGAAGGATTGCATCTCGAACGCAGCAAAGCGTTCCGCCGCGTCGTGCGTGACATCCGCAATCCGCAGGATGCCGATGTCGAAACCGACGTGCCGAAGAGCCTCGAAAAAGTCCTGCGCGACTACCAGGTCACGGGATTCAACTGGCTCTCGAGCCTCGCGTATTACGGTCTTGGCGGCATCCTCGCCGACGACATGGGCCTCGGCAAGACGCTGCAGGTGCTGGCGTTCCTGCTCGCGCAGCGCGATGGACGAAAGGCGCCATCGCTTGTCGTCGCGCCGACTTCGCTCGTCTACAACTGGCTCGACGAAGCGGAGCGCTTCACGCCGGAACTCCGCGCGAAAGTCATCGCGGGTACGAAGGCCGAGCGCAAGAAGCTGCTTGCGGCGACGGGCACGGAATGTGATGTGCTGATTACGACGTACAACATGCTGCGGCGTGACATCGACCTCTATGCCGAGCGCACGTTCCGCTATGTCTTCCTCGACGAGGCGCAGCACATCAAGAATCCGTCGACGCAGGCTGCACGCGCCGTCAAGCAGCTCCGAGCTGCGGATTATTTTGCGCTGACGGGCACGCCCATCGAGAACACGCTGACAGAGCTCTGGTCGATTTTCGACTTCCTGATGCCCGGCTACCTGCTGAATCACAACAGCTTCAAGGCGCGCTACGAGGTACCGATTATCAAGGAAGAAAACCAGCGCGCCATGAAGAATCTCCAGCGCCACGTCATGCCGTTCATCCTGCGCCGCCTGAAGAAAGACGTCCTGAAGGAACTGCCGGACAAGGTCGAGCGCCGCATGGCCTGCGAGATGACGCCGAAACAGGAGAAAGTCTATCGCGCATGGTTCATCCAGGGGCAGAAAGAATTCCGCGACGTCCTCAAGGAACATGGCATCGACGGCAGCCGCCTCAAGATTCTCGCCATCCTCACGCGCCTGCGGCAGGTCGCCTGCGACCCGTCCCTGTTCCTCGAAGACTATGACGGCGGTTCGGGCAAGCTCGACATGCTCGAAGAGGTCGTGACCGATGCCATCGCGGCCGGCCATCGCATGCTGATTTTTTCGCAGTTCACGACGATGCTCGCGCACATCGGCGAGCGTCTCGCAAAGCTCCGCGTGCCGTATCTCTACCTCGACGGCAGCACGCCGTCGCTTGAGCGCCTGCGCCTCGTCAAGGAGTTCAACGGCGGCCGCGGATCGGTCTTCCTGATTTCGCTCAAGGCGGGCGGCACGGGCCTGAACCTCACGGGGGCTGACATGGTCATCCACTTCGACCCGTGGTGGAACCCCGCCGTCGAAGACCAGGCCACCGACCGCGCCTATCGCCTCGGCCAGAAAAACAACGTGCAGGTCTTGAAATTCATCACGAAAGACACCATCGAAGAAAAAATCTACAAGCTTCAGGAAAAGAAGAAATCCCTGATCGATCAGATGATCCAGCCCGGCGAAAACTTCCTGTCGAAACTCACAGACGAAGAGATTGCCGCTCTGTTTGAAAAGTAACTGTAAGGTCAGCCCCCCTCCCAGAGGGTAATGCCATTAAGTTAAGCGTGAAGTCATTCAAACTTCAGCCTCCCTCTAGAGGGAGGGGGACCGCGAAGCGGTGGAAGGAGTAGTAGGATGCTGAAACTGACAAGAAAGCAGTCGTCGCTAAAGTCCTTTAGCAACGTTTGGCATG
>JALEZZ010000040.1 GCA_022773585.1 Selenomonas sp.
TCTTGTACATGGTGCTCGCTCCTGAAAAAGTGCATGGATTTTAGGATTCGTCGTCTGAAATATCTGTAGTTTATATTCGACACAGACTATCTAAATTCCTGCTTTTTCGTGGCTTTAGAGTTATTTAGCAGTCATTACCTAAAGGATAAAGCGATCACTAAGCGCTAAAGCGCTAAGTGTCTGCTTTCCCAGCGGGGGAGCCATTTTGTGATACGAAAGGGGCATTCTTTTTATG
Source organism: Selenomonas sp. (assembly GCA_022773585.1). Lineage (GTDB taxonomy): Bacteria > Bacillota > Negativicutes > Selenomonadales > Selenomonadaceae > Selenomonas_C. Next base: position 236 of record JALEZZ010000040.1, read on the forward strand.
AAGGTTATTGTCGGCCTCGGCAATCCCGGCCGCGAATACGCGCAGACGAAGCACAACGTCGGCTTCATGTTCGTTGATGCGCTTGCAAAGCATCTCGGCGTGACGGATTGGCGCGAGAAATTTGACGCGCTTATTGCAGAGACGCGCATCGGCACGGAGAAGGTGCTGCTCGTGAAGCCGCAGACGTATATGAACGACAGCGGCAAGGCCGTCGGCCCGCTCATGCATTTCTACAAGCTCGCGCCCGAAGACCTCATCGTCGCGCATGATGATATGGACATCCCAGTCGGCACGATCCGCATCCGTAAGAAGGGGAGCTCGGGCGGCCACAACGGCATCAAGAGCATCCTCGCGCACTTTGGCGATGAACACTTTGCGCGCGTGCGCATCGGCATCGGGCGGCCGCTGCCAGGCTGGACGGTCGTCAACCACGTCCTCGCGCCATTTGACAACGAGGGCGCGCCGAAAGTTGCCGAGGCCATCAACTATCTGATTCCTGCCGTCGAATGCATCGTGAACGACGATGTCGATATGGCGATGAACAAATTCAATCCGAAGAAGCAGAAAAAGAAGAAGCAGGAGGTGCAGGAACATGAATGATTTCATCACGGCCGTCTATGCCGATGAAGACGGCAACATCCTCGATGCGGCAGGCCTTGAAGGCATGGGCCGAACGGGGCGTGAGAACGTGCGGCTGACGCCGGATGATCTGATTCCGCTGCCGGAGAGCGCCGACCTCATGCTGCTGCCAGGCCATCAGGCCGTCGGCCGGACGGCAGACGGCGAAGTGCTGCCCGTGACGGGGCAGGCCGTGGCCGCCATCCTGCCTGCGGGCTATACGCGTCTCTATCTGCCGGCCTACGAACGTGCGGCGGATGCCGAGCGTCTGCCGCTTTATGGCTATACGGCCGTCGTCGTCTACCACGACGAGCTCTGTTGTGCGGCCGTCTACACGGACGAAAACGACAAGTGGGACCCCGTGCACTACAATACGCCGGAGCTCAAGAAGCTTGTCAAGCGCACGAAGAAGGACCTGCCAAACAACCGCATCGTCGAACAGGTCGCAGGCTGTTCGCTCAAGTGGCATTGCTGCACGGCGCAGAATCTCTTCTATCGCCGCTGGGAGGCGGGCATTCCGGCTTCGCCCGTCTGCAATGCAAACTGCTTCGGCTGCATTTCGCTCCAGCCCGCTGAGTGCTGCCCGTCGCCGCAGCAGCGCATCACGTTCCGCCCGACGCCGGAGGAAATCGCCGAGGTCGGTGTCTACCATCTTTCCGTCGCGCCCGACGGCATCGTGAGCTTCGGCCAGGGCTGCGAGGGCGAACCGAGCCTCGCGGCCGACAACATCGCGGCCGGTATCCGCCTGATCCGCGAGCAGACAAAAAAAGGCCAGATCAACATGAACTCGAATTCCGGCTATACCGAAGGCGTCAAGAAAATCGTCGATGCCGGCCTCGACAGCCTGCGCGTCTCGATCATCAGCGCGCGCGACGAGGGCTATGACGCCTATTATCGCGCGAGCTACCACCTTGCCGACGTCAAGGCCTCGATCCGTTACGCGCTCGACCACGGCGTCTATGTCTCGCTGAACCTCTTGTATTTCCCAGGCTACAACGACCGCCCCGAAGAACTTGCCGCATGGCAGGAATTCTTCCGCGAGCTCCCCGTTCAGATGATCCAGGTCCGCAACCTCAACCTCGACCCCGATGCGTTCCTCGACATCATGCCAGAGGCAAAAGGCCAGCCTGTCGGCACCAAGACGTTCCTTGCGACGCTCCATAAAGAATTCCCCCAGCTCGTCATCGGCAGCTTCAGCCATTACGTAGAAGGGTAAATGATAAGATTTTCTTGCCAAAATCCTTCAAATTCGGTACAATAAAAGCAACTTGATGTGTATTGTTTGATTCGATAGGAGGGTTCTTTATGGCAAAACGTTTCTTCATCTGCAGGACGTGCGGCAACATCGTCGGGCTCGTGCATGAGGGCGGCGGATCGCTCGTGTGCTGCGGAAAGCCGATGGAAGAGCTCAAGGCGAACACGACGGACGCAGCGCAGGAAAAGCATGTGCCAGTCGTGACGGTCGATGGCGCGACGGTCAAGGTCGTCGTCGGCAGCACGGCACATCCGATGGCGCCGGAGCACTACATCGAGTGGATTCATCTCGCGACGAAGAAAGGCGCGCAGATGGCGCACCTCGCTCCGGGCGAAGCCCCCGAAGCAACCTTCGTCCTCGCGCCCGGCGATACCGCCGTCGCAGCATACGCCTACTGCAACCTCCACGGCCTCTGGAAAGCAGACGTATAATATTGCGTAGCTTTTGAAGTCTGCCTCCCTCTCAGAGGGAGGGGGACCGCGAAGCGGTGGTGGGAGTCCCCTGTATGACTTCACAAAAAAGAAGACCTGTCTTCCGCGGGTGCGCCGCAGAAAACAGGTCTTCTTTTTCTATTTGTTTTTCAGTGTGCCCCGCACGTCCCTGTGGACACTTCGCAGTCCTCGTCCTTGTTCGTGAGGCCGAGCTCCTTGAGCATCTGCATGTCTTCTTTGATCGTCGTACCCGATGTCGTGAGCATGTTGCCCGTGATGGATGCCGAGGCGCCCGTCTGGAACGCCGTCGCGCCATTCTGCGGCAGCAGCTTGCGTCCGGCCGCGAGGCGGATGTTCGCCGTCGGGTTGATGAAGCGGAAGAACGCAATCGTGCGCAGGATGTCGTCGGCCGGGATGCGCGGACGGCCTTCCATTTCCGTGCCCTTGATCGGCATCAATGCGTTGATGGGGATGGACTCGATGCCGAGCTCCTGCAAGGAAATCGCCATGTCGAGGCGGTCTTCCCATGTCTCGCCCATGCCGATGATGCCGCCCGAGCAGACGCAGAAGCCTTCCTCCTGCGCCATCTTGATCGTCTTGATGCGGTCGTCGTACGTGTGGCTCGTGCAGATCTGGGGGAAGAAGCGGCGGCTCGTCTCGATGTTGTGATGGTAGCTCGTGACTCCGGCTTCATGCAGACGGTGGAGCTGTTCGCGCGAGAGCAGGCCATGCGACGCGCAGAGGTCGATCGTGAGCGTCTTCTTCATTTCCTTGTACGTGTCAATGGCCTTGTCGAAATCTTTTCCGACGAGCGCGCGACCCGACGTTACGATGGCGAAGCGGTTCGCGCCAGCATCCTGGTTCGCCTTCGCATTCGCGATGATTTCCTCCTTCGGCAGGAAGCCGTATTCGTCGATGCCCGTATGATGGCAGGCGGCCTGCGCACAATATTTGCAGTCCTCGCCGCAGCGGCCCGAGCGGCCGTTGATGATCGTGCAGAAATCGACATGCTTGCCGCAGAAATGCGATTGCAGCCGGCCCGCGCCGCGCCGCAGTTCCTCGAGGTCAGCATCGAGGAAATACGAAAGATCGTCCGTCCGCTGAATGCGGTAGCCCGCAATAATCTTGTCAACAAGCTGGTCGATGGTGAGTTCGCGAAGGTTCATGGAAAAAGCCTCATTTCTAATAGCATTTGCGAGAAATCAATCCATAGTCAACATTATAGCGTTTTCTCGGTTTACCGTCAACTATGGCGGACGGATAGATAAGGCGCGTGTTGTAAAAGCCGGCATGATGTTGTAGAATTGAGAAAGAATAATACAAGATGAGTGGATGCGAGGGAGCGTTTATGAAGAAGATTGTACTGGTTTCCATGGTGAAGAATGAAGCTGATATTATCGAGAGCTTTGTGCGTCACAGCCTGACGTACGCGGATGAGTTGATTATCGCTGACCATCAGAGTTCGGATGCGACATGGGACATTTTGCAAAAGCTGCGTGACGAGGGATTGCCGCTGACGCTTCATCGCCTTTATCGCGTGGAGCTCGCGCATCGCGAAGTCATGAATCGTCTGACGCGAGAAGCCATTACTAAGCACGGTGCTGAGCTCGTTTTGCCGTTTGATGCCGATGAGTTTCTCGTGAACGATGAAAATGATTTCTCGTGCCGACAGGTCTTAGAGATTCTGGATCCTGCGGTGCTCTATTGCTTGCACTGGCGTCGCTATGAGCCGCTGTTCCCAGAAAAAGATCGAGATCAGTTTTTACTTTCGCGTCCCTGCAGGCGGGAAAAGGAGTTCAGCAACGGACAGAAAACGATTGTCGGAGCGCAAGGATACATTCATGGCCGTCCTTATGAATTGATTCAGGGGGCGCATTCGGGGGAGTATCTGGATGATGGGGGAGTGTAAAATAGTTTGTGTAAAAGGCCTTTACAAGTCAACGTCGATTCTGACATACTGACAGAATCACTCGCAACCGCAAAGGATGAACATAATGGCAAAACGCGAACTCACCCCTGAACAGCAACTGGCGCAACAAA
>JALEZZ010000049.1 GCA_022773585.1 Selenomonas sp.
GGCATCAACAACAAGATCAAGACGTTGCGCAGGCAGGCCTATGGATATCCTGACGATGAATACTTCTTCTTGAAGCTCATCGACATGAGTCGCCATTGACTCGCTGTGCATCATTCATCCCACAGAAAAAATGATTGAGCCTGAAAAAACTTTCCTGAAAAATCCACAGATACGAAACGACCGGTAGTGCTTTCCCCCAGAGCCTTACCGGTCTTTTTGTATGTTTTTTTATGAAGTGGAGATTGTTAGCAGGAATTTTGTTTTTTATCAAGAATCATGTTATACGTCAATAAGATACAAGGAGGACGGTTATGGAGTCACGTTTGAATGTCATTCTTTTAGCGCTTCAGCCACAGGCAATCCAGGTGTTTTTTCAACAAGTTGATATGGAAAGAATTCAAGTGCTAGAAGTTTTTTCTGATTATAACGAAAAGATCAAGTTGATTCTCGATGAAAAACAGAAAGATATCAAGTCGTTTTCTGCGCTTCTTCCATATATTGAAAAGTATAAAAATATGGATGTGTATTGGATTGTGGGAAGTGCTTATTTTGAAACGGCAAATTTGGAAGCCATTGCAAAACTTTTGAGAGAACGTGGAATCGCACGTGACCATATTTTAAACGGATACGTGGGCAACATGCCGCATTATCAGGGAAATTTGCGATACGCTGAACATGTGACATTGGATTATATTGCAACGGGGATATCTTACATGGAAGTAGGATTAGATGCAACACAGATTCCATATCATGGGGCGAATCTCGCTGTTTCTAGTCAAGATCTTTATTATGGATACCGGACAGCGGTAGATATTTTCGCGCATGGAAATCCTTTGAAATTTTGTTTGATTGGTGTTTGTCCGTATATTTTAGGATATGAAATGCGTCGGAGCTTTTCGACCTTAGGCGTGGGGCGTCAATATGAGTTGCTTTTGCCAGATGAAGTGCTTGAGGAAGATCTTTTTTTCTCCTTACTCAGCGATTCGTTCAAAAATGCTTATATAAAATGCAAAGTTCCAGAAGAATTGAACAATGAAACCTTCAAAAGAACGCTACAGAGCGAGATTCTGGTGAATAAATTTTTCAATGTTGAAAAATCTTTAGCTGATGTCATTGTGAAACTTCATCAGAAATCTTTTATGAACAATTTGCAGATTTTTCAAGATTATATCCATCTATGCAATCAGCATGGGGCAAAGCCGATTGCCGTTATGTTGCCGTTTTCTCCAGTTATTCATGATCGGTATCCGAAGCGAGAACTTGCGGATTTTCGTTCGATTTTGCGATCTCTTCATGATGCGATGAATCTACAAATTATTGATTTGTTTGACTTGAAATTGGACTATAGCTGCTTCTATGATCTCGTACATTTGAATATGCATGGTGCGGCCATGGCTAGTCAGGCATTAGCAGAACAGTTGAAGAGAATTATGAGTGTCCAATCACCACGTACATAAATACATACAAAATCCCCCGCGAAGATAGGAACTTCGTGGAGAATTTTGTTGCGAGGGGGGTTTTCAGAAATACCTCGATTTTCTTTCAGCTTCCTTTTTTCGCGCCGCCTTTTCTTCTTCTGCATTCATCTGCTTCGTGATGTAGTCGATGAGGATGCGGCTGATGACGTAGAGCGGCAGGCGGCTCGTGGCGTCGACGCTCGTGATGGAGACGTGCTTGTGCTTGTAGCCGTAGACCGCGACGTGCGCGATGCGGGCGAGCGGGACGCCGGGGTCGCCGCAGGTGATCGTGATGATGCGCGCGCCGAGCGACGAGGCGTTTTCGGCGGCCGTCAGGAGCTCCGGCGTCTTGCCCGAGAGCGAGAAGATGATGACGAGCTCCTGTTTTTTCACATGGCTCGTCATCTCCTGCATGATGGCCAGGTCGCTGTTCTCAAAGACGTTGAAGCCGAGAATCTGGAGCTTCAGCGCGAACTCCTGCGCGACGTGCTCCGAGAGGCCGCGCGAGAGCAGGTAAATGCGCTTCGCGCCGCGGATTTCCTTCACGACGTCGAGAATCGTGTCGATGGAGAGGTGGTCGATGGTGTTCGAGACCTCGAGCAGCGACTTGTTGAAGATTTCGTTGACATCGACGTCGTCCTTTTTCGTCTGCGTCTCCTGCGTCAAGAGGTAGCGGAGCTCGGCAAAGCCTGAGATGCCGCACTTCTTGATGGTGCGCGAGACCGTCGCGGGTGACGAGAATGTCTTTTCCGCCACGTCGCTGATGGACATCGACGAAATGGCCTCGACATTCATGTTGATGAAATTGATGACTTTTTTCTCGGTTTCCGTCAGGTGTTCGTGGAAATCATGGTCGATCTTGATGAGCATGATGCCTCACCGTCCCGCCCTTCACGACGCCGCTTCGACCTTCGGCTTCGCGCCGTCGGTGATGCATTCCTTCGTGATGATGACTTTGCGCTTTTCGTCGGACTTCGGGATTTCATACATGACGTCGAGCATGACGTCCTCGATGATGCCCTTGAGGCTGCGCGCGCCGGTCTTGCGCTCGATGGCTTTCTGCGCGACGGCGCGCAGGGCGTCTTCCTCGAAGTCGAGCGTGACGCCGTCCATCGCGAGCAGCTTTTCATACTGCTTGACGGGCGCGTTCTTCGGCTCGGTCAGGATGCGCAGCAGAGCGTCTTCGTCGAGCGTCTCGAGCGTGCAGATGACGGGCAGGCGGCCGATGATTTCCGGGATGATGCCGTACTCCATGAGGTCTTCGGGGCGCACCTGATGGATGAGCTCGTCGAACTTCGGCTGCTCGTCCTTGCCCTGCACCTCGGCGCCGAAACCGATGGAGCTCGATTTCTGGAGGCGCTTCGCGATGACCTTGTCGATGCCGACGAACGCACCGCCGACGATGAAGAGGATGTTCTTCGTATCGACTTTGATGGTCGGGGCTTCGGGGTGCTTGCGCTGGCCGCGCTGCGTGAACTCGACGACGCTGCCTTCGAGCATTTTGAGGAGCGCCTGCTGCACGCCCTCGTGGCCGGGGTCGGCCGTGATGGAGTTGTTCGCGCCGGACTTGCGGGCAATCTTGTCGAACTCGTCAAGGTAGATGATGCCGTGCTCGGCTTTTTCGACGTCCTTGTCAGCGGCGTAGTAGAGGTTGCGCACGGCGACTTCGACGTCGGCACCGACGAAGCCGGCCTCCGTGAGGCTCGAAGCGTCCGTCACGGCGAACGGGATGTCGAGCAGCTTCGAGAGGTGCGACAGCAGCGCCGTCTTGCCGCAGCCGGACGGGCCGAGCATGATGACGTTCGATTTCTCGATTTCCGTGCCGTCCTCGTGCTCGTAGCCGTACTTCATGCGCTTGTAGTGGTTGTAGACCGCGACGGAGAGGATTTTCTTCGCGTGATCCTGGTTGATGATGTACTCGTCGAGATACTGCTTGATGATATGCGGCTTGTTCTTCTGGAGCATCTCGTCGAGCTGGTCGGCAAAGACGTGGCGCTCCTCCTGCTCGGAGGCCGCGTCGTGCTCGTCGAGGAAGCGGTTGATTTCGCGGATGCAGTTTTTGCAGATGGCAAAGCCCGTGTTCGGGTCATAGATTGGCAGGTCGTATTGGTCATGCACCTCGATGACGCGCTTGCAGAAGCTGCACTGGTGCTGGATGGGTTTTCTCTCTGGCATTATGGAATCGTCCTTTCCGGATACGTCAAATCATCAAAAGTGTTTCTCTCCTATTATTACGTATCTTGAGGAAAATAGCAACACTTATCTGGAAGCAAACTTTCTTCATTTTTCTATCACTTCCTTTCTGTTATGTTATCTGGTTTTTATTCATTTGAAAATATACAACATTACAATCGAGGCTATAAAGAAAGAAGGTGAAGATCATGCTGACACTTGATCGCATCAGCAGCATCGAAGCAACGAGGGCCGTACAGCCCTATACCAGCGTCATGTACGGCGTCGCCCCATCCGCCGCGCCCGTTCGGGCCGAGGTGAAGGCCTCGACGGAAGACGCGCAGGCCACGCAGACGAAATTGCAGGCCCAGCAGCAGGCCGCTGCCGCAGGAGACACGGGGCAGGATACCGGACAAGATGCCACGGACAGCCAGCTTACGACCGTGACGCGCACGCTCGGCGATGGCACGTTGCTCGTCCAGCAGCTCCAGAACGGCCAGGTCATATCGTCGCAGCAGATCAAGGTAGCGGAATACAGCCAGAATGGCAGCGTGGATGCTGTCACCCAGGCCTACACCCAAGCCGGTGTCTTCGCGAATTACGCGGGACTGCTTTACGACATGCAGGCGTGAAGAACAGGAGCGTCGGATGCACAAGAAAATTTCAAATCACAACGTCAGCAGCAACGCAAGCTGCAAGCACCCGCGAATCGGATTCGTGGGTGCTTTTTGATGTGCGCGGAGCAATAATTTTCTTGCATGCGCTTTGCGATTGTGATATACTATTCGGCGTATCGGACGTACTGACGTCTGATTCCAGTTACATGTGACTGGCTATTCCCCAAATGCGGGAAGCTAGGTCAGAACCAAGGAGGCGCAGAGCTTCCTTGTATCCTATTCCCAGTCTTTGGGGAAAAGCGAGGTGGAAAAATTGAAGCAGGGCATTCATCCGAAGTATTACGATGACGCGAAGGTCATCTGCGGTTGCGGCAACACGTTCACGACGGGTTCCACGCAGCCGGAGATCCATGTTGACGTTTGCTCGAAGTGCCATCCGTTCTTCACGGGTCGTCAGCGTGACGTCCAGGCGGGCGGTCGTATCGAGAAGTTCAACAAGCGCTACGGCAAGCACTGATTGCGCGTCGGAATTTGGGGAGCTGTTGCAGATTGCAACAGCTCCTTTTGCTAGGTTTTTTCACAAATATGTGTTAAACTATATAGACAAAATTGAGGAGTCGCTGGCGAAAGACGTCCATCCAGATTGCCGCAGATTTTCTGTCCTCTCAAGGAGTCAAACCGCAAGGCGTAGCAGAGCTACGCCGAGGATTTGACGACGCGGAGAGGGCGGAAAAGATGCCGCAAGATGGTTGGAGGGATTTTGCCAGCGCCTCCTTTGAAGGAGGAGTCACCATGGGCAAGCTGAGTGTTGGCGGGCAGGCCGTCATCGAGGGCGTCATGATGCGCGGGCCGGGAAAGGTCGCGACGGCTGTGCGGAATCCGGACGGCCGCATCGAGGTCGAGAAGGGCCCCGTGCATTCCATCGCGGACAAGTATCCGATTTTGAAGAAGCCGATGCTGCGCGGCTCGGTGTCGCTCGTGGAGTCGCTCGTGCTCGGCATCCGCTCGCTGTCGTATTCGGCGAAAATGGCGGGCGAGGAGGACGAGCAGCTGTCAGACAAGGAGATGGCGGGGACGATCATCTTCGCGTTCGTACTCGCGGCGATTCTCTTCATCGCGATTCCGACAGGCGCGGCGAAGTTCTTCCATTTCATCACGGACGACCCGGTCTTCTTGAACCTCATGGAGGGCTTTTTGCGCCTTGCCATCTTCCTCGGCTACATCTGGGGCATTTCGCGCATGAAGGACATCCGCCGCGTGTTCCAGTATCACGGCGCGGAGCACAAGACGATTCACTGCTACGAGGCAGGCCTGCCGCTGACGGTGGAGAATGTGCAGAAATTCAGCCGCCTGCACCCGCGCTGCGGCACGAACTTCTTGCTGATTGTCATGCTCGTGTCCATCTTCGTCTTCGCGTTCCTCGGCTGGCCGAGCCTCGTCGAACGCATCGCGAGCCGCGTCGTGCTGCTGCCGGTCGTCGCGGGGATCAGCTACGAGCTCATCCGCTTCGCGGGCCGCACGACGAACCCCATCGCGCTGAAGCTCATCCAGCCGGGCCTCTGGCTCCAGTACCTCACGACGCGCCCGCCCGAGGACGATATGGTCGAAGTGGCGATCGAGTCGCTGAAAGCTGTGCTGCCGGAAGAGGAGATCGTGCCGGGGACGGGAACGTATTTGGAGAAAGATGTAGCGCCAGCGACAGAAACCTCCGAATTGATGCCGAGCGTATCGCAGTGATAAGCCCCCCCTCATTGAGGGGGGGGACGGGCCGCGTGAGCGGCGGGGGGAGTAGTAGGATACTGAAGCCTGACAAAGATGCAGGCGCTACGAAGGTCTTTAGCAACGTTTCGTATGCTTGTTTGTCTCCAGCCCCCTACTACTCCCCCAGTCAGCTTCGCTGACAGCCCCCTCTAGAGGGGGCCTGAAATTGCAGAAGAAAGGAACATCATTCTTGCTCGAACAACTTCAAGCGGTCGAAGACAAATTCCGGGAGCTGGAGTCCCTGATTGCCGACCCGGCGACGATGGCGGACATCGACCGCTGGCAGCGCATGAACAAGGAGCACGCGAAGCTCGCGCCCATCGTCGAGCGCTTTCGCGTGTACAAGGACGTCACGCGCCGCATTGCCGAGGACAAGGCGATGTTTTCCGAGCAGCCGGACGACGAGATGCGCCACCTCATCGAGGAGGAACTCGCAGACCTCATGACGCAGAAAGAGGAGCTCGATCACGAGCTCCCTATTTTGCTGCTCCCGAAAGACCCGAACGACGAGCGGAATGTCATCATGGAGATTCGTGGCGGCGTTGGCGGTGATGAGGCGGCGCTGTTCGCGGGCGACCTGTTCCGCATGTACAGCCGCTATGCCGAGCGCAAGGGCTGGCAGGTGGACATCCTTTCGGAAAATGCCACGGAAATCGGCGGTTTCAAGGAAATCACGTTCCTGATCGCGGGCGAGGGCGCGTACAGCCGCCTGAAATACGAAAGCGGCACGCACCGCGTCCAGCGCGTGCCCGTGACGGAGTCGGGCGGCCGCATCCATACTTCGGCCGCGACGGTCGCCGTGCTGCCGGAGGCCGAGGAAGTCGACATCGACATCGACCCGAAGGACCTGCGCATTGACACGTACTGCGCGTCGGGCGCGGGCGGCCAGTATGTCAACCGCACGGAGACGGCCATCCGCATCACGCATCTGCCGACAGGGCTCGTCGTGCAGTGCCAGGATGAAAAATCGCAGCGAAAGAACAAGGATAAGGCGATGAAGGTGCTCAGGGCGCGGCTCCTCGACCGCGCACAGCAGGAGCAGGAGGATGCCGTCGCGGCGGATCGGAAGAGCCAGGTCGGCTCGGGCGACCGCAGCGAGCGCATTCGCACGTACAATTTCCCGCAGGGCCGCGTGACGGATCACCGTATCGGCCTGACCGTGCACCGCATTGACGCCGTGCTCGGCGGCGACCTCGACGAAATCCTCGCCGCGCTGATCACGGCTGACCAGGCGCGGCGGCTGAAGCAGGTGAATGAATGAACGAAATCTGGACGATCGGGCGCATTCTCAAGTGGACGGAGAACTTCTTCAAGGAAAAGGGCATCGAGAGCCCGCGCCTCGACGCCGAGGTGCTGCTCGGCCATGTGCTCGAAAAGGAGCGTATCTATCTTTATGTCCATTTTGACGAGCCGCTCCAGCCGCAGGAGCTCGCGGAGTACCGCGAGGCCATCAAGCAGCGGATTCGCCGTGTCCCTGTCGCCTACATCATCGGACAGCGCGAGTTCATGGGGCTGACGTTCCATGTGACGGAGGACACGCTTGTGCCGCGCCCCGATACGGAGATCCTCGTGCAGGCGGCCATCGAGCGGCTGAAGAAGATGAGCGGCGTGGAGGAAGCACGCCCCGTGCGTTTTGCCGACATCGGCACGGGCACAGGAGCGATCTGCCTGTCGGTGCTGCATTACCTGACGCAGGCGACAGCCGATACCGTGGATATTTCCGAGGCCGCGCGAAAGGTCGCTGAGGAAAATGCCGAAGCGCTCGATGTCAAGGGCCGTATAACGTTTTATACAGGCGATTTGCTGGCGCCGCTCTTCAAAGCGCAAAGCGGTGGAGCGGGTGATAAGGCAAGTGCGGCGGAAGAGACGGCAGGCGCTCGCTACGACGCGATTCTCTCGAATCCACCCTATATCCCTGACGCCGACATTGAGACGCTCGCGCCCGAAGTCCGCTGCAAGGAGCCGCGTACGGCACTCGCGGGCGGCGCGGACGGCCTCGACTTCTACCGCCGCCTCGTCGCGGACAGCCCCGCACTCATCAAAGACGATGGCTTCCTCGCCGTCGAAGTCGGCATCCATCAGGCGCAGGTGGTTGCGAAGATGGCGACAGAGAGCGGAGCATTTGCACGGACGGAAATCCTCAAAGACTACGGTGGTATCGAACGGGTCGTTGTCGTGTGGAAAAAATGAAAGAGGACGTATAACCTTTCGATGGAATGATGAACGCATCTTATCCAGCAGCCCCCCTCATTGAGGGGGGAGAGCCACGTGAGTGGCGGGGGAGTAGTAAGGTGCTGTAACCAAACAGAATTCTCGTTGTGACTAAAGGATTTTAGTTGCAACGCAAAAACTTGTTTGGCTATCGCATCCTACTACTCCTTCCACCGCTTCGCGGTCCCCCTCCCTCAAAGAGGGAGGCTGCTGGGGACGTATCGTTCGGCATTCTTTCCCACGTTTCTTGAAATAAGGAAGAACGTATTTGAATGAAGACAGAAGTTCGAAAGATTGAAGATTTGAAGAGCGAGGTGGCACAAGACGCCCTTGCCGAGGCGGGAAAGCTGCTCCGTTCGGGCCAGCTCGTCGCGTTCCCGACGGAGACGGTGTATGGCCTCGGGGCGAACGGACTCGATGGCGAGGCGTGCGCTCGCATTTATGAGGCGAAGGGGCGGCCGTCGGACAATCCGCTGATCCTCCATGTTGCTGACCGCGCGATGGCGGAGACGATTGCGGCGGAGATTCCGCCGATGGCGGAAAAACTCATGGCCGCGTTCCTGCCTGGCCCGATGACGCTGATTCTGCGCAGGAAATCCATCGTGCCCGACCGCATCACGGGCGGGCTCGACACGGTCGGCGTCCGCATGCCCGAGAGCGCGGCGGCGCGCGCGATGATTCGCGCGGCGGGCGTGCCGATCGCCGCGCCGTCGGCGAACATTTCGGGGCGTCCGAGCCCGACGACGGCAGCGTCCGTGCTGCGCGATATGGATGGCCGCATCCCGCTGATTCTCGATGGCGGCTCCTGCCGCTTCGGCGTCGAATCGACGATCGTCGATTGCACGGGCCCTGTCGCGACGATTTTGCGCCCCGGCGCCATCACGCGCGAGATGCTGACGGAAGTGCTCGGCGGCGTGAAGCTCGACCCTGCGCTCGTCGGCGCAGGCACGGTGCCGAAAGCGCCGGGCATGAAGTACAAGCACTACGCGCCGAAAGCGCCGATGACACTGCTCGAAGGCGCGCCCGCGAAAATGGCGGCAGCGTTCCGCCGTCAGGTGCGCCAGCTGCAGAAGGACGGCCATACGGTCGGCATCCTCGCAAGCGACGAGACTTGCGAGGCGCTCGCGGATCTCGTGCCCGATGCGCTCCGCAAATCCTACGGCCCGCAGGGCGACCTCTCCGCGATTGCCGCGCACATCTACGAGGCGCTGATCGCTTTCGACGATACGGAGGCCGATGCGCTGCTCGGCGAGGGCACGGCAGAAACCGGCCTCGGCCTCGCCATCATGAACCGCCTGCACAAGGCAAGCGGATTTCACAGTATTCAGATTTGAGCTCATTGAAGAGCTGTTGCACGTCATGGCAACAGCTCTTTTTCTATATCTTTACACAGAAATAATCTTTTCCTTTTGCAGGAATTTGCGCGTTTTTATGGAAATATACGACTAGATAGCGAGAAAACTACCGAGAAAAGTTCACTCCAGGAAAGTAAAGGAGATGATGCGCGGTGGCGGAACATGAGCCGATGGTGGAAGTCTTCATCTATGAGACGCGGCAGTTCCTCGAGCAGCTCGAGCAGATGGCGCTGACGAGCGAGCAGGAGGGGAGCTTCTCGTCTGACGATGTCAACGAGATTTTCCGTGCCATGCATACGATCAAGGGCTCGGCGGCGATGATGATGCTCGACGAGATCTCGAAGCTGGCGCACGCGGTCGAGGACATCTTTTTCTATATCCGCGAGCTGCATCCGAAGAAGGTCGATGTGTCGGCCATCACGGACATCGTGCTGACGGCAGTCGATTTCATGAATGGCGAGGTCGACAAGCTCGACGCGGGCGAGACGCCGGACGATTCGAGCGAGGAGATGCGCCAGCACACGCATGATTTTCTGCGGCAGTTCAAAATTGACAATGGCGACGACCCAGATGTCGATCTCCGCAAGGCAAAGCCGTCAAAGACCGCAGCTGCCTCGGGGGCAGGGGGCGGCGCACCTGCCGCGCCAGCGCCGCCGCCTCCCGAGGAAAAACCGCAGCAGTACTTCATCCCCGCCGCGAAGCCTGAGCCGGCCAAAGCAGACGGCCTCCACGTCTATGCGGCGACGCTCCATTTCGAGCCTGACTGCGGCATGGAGGAAGTCCGCGCGTTCGGCGTGCTGAACCGCATGAAGGACGTCTCGCCGGAGTTCCATTTCCTGCCGGAGAAAATCCTCGAAGACCCGCAGGCCGTCGATACGATCAAGGACGTCGGCTTCCGCATCTGGTTCCAGACGGACATGGCGGCGGACGCGGCGAAAGCGTTCCTCGAAGAGACGATTTTCCTCGACAAGCTCGAATTCCAGGAGCTTGCGAGCACGGCAGAATGTGAATATTGGCCGACGCCGCAGCAGCAGGCCGTCATCGAGGCATCGGAAGCCTCGGAGCCCGTCGTGCCGCCGCCACCCGAAAAGAAGCCGCGCCCCGCGCCGCCGAAGGCGCATGCGGCCTCAGCAGAACACGAATCGCAGATGATTTCCGTGCGCGTCGACAAGCTCGACCGCCTCATGGACCTCGTCGGCGAGCTCGTGATTGCGGAGTCGATGGTGACGCAGAACCCCGACCTCGCGGGCCTCGAGCTCGCGAATTTCTCAAAGGCCGCGCGTCAGCTCCACAAGCTCAACGAAGAACTGCAGGACGGCGTCATGGCGCTTCGCATGGTGCCGATCAGCGGCACGTTCAAGAAGATGAACCGCATCGTCCGCGACATGACGAAAAACCTCGGCAAGAAGGCGCGGCTCGTGCTCGTCGGCGAGGACACCGAAGTCGACAAGAACATCGCAGAGCATATCGGCGACCCGCTGATGCACATCGTCCGCAACTCGATGGATCACGGCATCGAGCTGCCGGACGAGCGCAAGGCGGCCGGCAAGTCCGAACAGGGCATGATTATCCTCTCGGCGCAGAACGAAGGCGGCGAGGTCGTCATCAAGATTCGCGACGATGGCGGCGGCATGAACCGCGAGAAAATCATGAGCAAGGCGCGCGAGAAAGGACTCCTGACAAAGCCCGAGGAAGACTACACGGATCAGGAAGTCTTCGGCTTCATCTTCGCGCCGGGCTTTTCGACGAACGACGAGGTCACGGAGTATTCGGGCCGCGGCGTCGGCATGGACGTCGTCGTCTCGAACATCCGCGGCCTCGGCGGCAGCGTTGCGGTCGACAGCGAAGAAGGCAAGGGCACGGTCACGACGATCCGCATCCCTCTGACGCTCGCCATCGTCGACGGCATGGTGCTGAAGGTCGGTGCATCGCGCTATACGCTGCCGATCCGCTCCATCCGCCGCTCGTTCCGCCCCGAGCCGGGGCAGGTCTTCCTCGATGCCGAGGGGCGCGAGATGGTCATGGACGAAGGGCGCTGCTGCCCGATCCTGCGGCTCTCGAAGCTCTATGACATCGAGGACGCGCAGGAAGATCTCACGCAGGCCATCCTGCTGCTCGTCGAGGCGGACGGCAAGCCGTTCCTGCTCGCAGCTGACGAGCTCCTCGGCGTCCAGCAGATTGTCGTGAAGCCCGTGCCTGAGTACATCCGCGGCATGACGGAAAAGACCGGCATCACGGGATGCACGCTCCTTGGCGATGGCGGCATCAGCCTCATCATCGACCCGGAGAAGACAGCGCACCTCATCTACGCGTAACAGAGGGGGAATCATTTTGGACGAGGAAATCCAGTCGGAAGAAGACACGCAGAAAGACAAGTACCTGACATTCACGCTCGAGGATGAGCTCTATGGCATCGATATCAGCGTCGTGATCGAGATCATCGGCATTTTGCCGATCACGGCCGTCCCGGAGGTGCCGCCCTACGTCAAAGGCATCATCAATCTGCGCGGCAAAATCATCCCGGTCGTCGACATGCGGCTGCGGTTCCGCCGCACGCCGCGGGAATACACCGACCGCACCTGCGTCATCGTCATCGAGGCGGACGGGGTGCTCGTCGGCCTCATCATCGACGGCGTCAGCGAAGTGCGCGACATCCCCGAGGGCGAAGTCGTGCCGCCGCCGAAGCTCAAGGCGGCGCAGAACCGCTACATCAAGGGCGTCGGGCGCCAGCAGGACGGCAAGGTCGTCTTGCTGCTCGACTGGCAGAAGCTCTTTTCGAGCGAGGAGGCCGAGCTCTTTGAGGCGATGGCAGACGATGGGGCAGAAGATGAGGCAGCGCCTGCGGAAAGTGCAGGAAACGGAGGGACGGAGAAATGAACGGAGTCAAGAACATCAAAATCGGGGCGAAGCTCGTGGCGCTCATCGTGTTCATGGGCATCTTGATGTTTGGATCGGTCTTCCTGTCGGGGAGCACGATTGAAAATATCAATAATTCCTATCAGCGCATCGACAAATATGACACGCAGGCGGCGCTTGATGCCGTGCGGGCGGGCAAAGCGTTCAGCGAGGCGCGCGGCAGCCTGACGCGTTATCTTTTCCGCGTGGATCCGGCGGAGCGTCAGCAGATCGCAAATGAGATGGCGGCGCAGGACAAGAAGATTGACGAAGAAATCGCGGCCATCCAGCCCGTCATCGAGAGCGATGCGGCGAAAGCGGCGCTGGAGAAGCTGCAGAAAGACCTGAGTGCCTACCGCACGGCGCGCACGGCGCTCATGCAGGCGCAGACGGCGCCGGGCGCCCCGGTCGACAATCTGCCGCAGCTCAAGCCCGTCCATGACCTCGGTGCCGACCTCTCGTCGGATTTTGACAAGATTGCAGAAATCGGCACGAAGGGCGCGGCGCAGGAGACGTCGACGCTCGGCGGAAAGATCACGAGTGACCGTGTCGTCATGATGACGGGTTCGATTATCGTCATCGTCATCGCCATCCTCATCGGCCTCTGGCTCGCGCGCATGATCAGCCAGCGCCTCACGCGCCTCCAGCAGCGTGCGGACGCCATCGCGGACGGCGATCTTTCGCAGCCGGTGCAGGTGCTCAACGACGATGAGATTGGCCAGCTCGCAGCCGCGCTCGAGCAGATGCGCCAGAACCTCCAGCAGTCCATGAGCGAGATCCACATGGCGGCCGACCAGGTCGCGGCAGGCGCGCGCAACGTCTCGGATGCAAGCGTTTCGCTCTCGCAGGGCGCAGCCGAGCAGGCCTCGTCCGTCGAGGAACTTTCGTCGTCGATTTCGGAAATCTCGTCGCAGACGGCCAGCAACGCCGAGAACGCCGACCAGGCGCACGAGCTCACGGAGAAAGCGCGCCAGCAGGCCGAGGTCGGCGATGGCGACATGAAGGAAATGCTTCAGGCGATGGATGCCATCAACGTCTCGTCCACAAACATCTCGAAAATCATCAAGGTCATCGACGAAATCGCGTTCCAGACGAACATCCTCGCGCTCAATGCCGCCGTCGAAGCCGCGCGCGCGGGCCAGCACGGCAAGGGCTTTGCCGTCGTCGCCGAGGAAGTCCGCAACCTCGCGGCGCGCAGCGCGAAAGCCGCGAAAGAGACGACGGACATGATCGAGGACTCCATCGAAAAGGTCGAGAACGGCCGCGCCATCGCGACGAAGACGGCGGATGCTTTGCAGGCCATCATGTCGAATGTGGCAGAGGTCACGGACATCGTCGGCTCGATTGCGAAGGCATCGAACGAGCAGAAACTCGCGCTCGCGCAGATTGACCAGGGCGTCACGCAGGTCTCGCAGGTCGTGCAGTCGAACTCCGCGACGAGCGAAGAAGCTGCGTCAGCCAGCGAAGAGCTCAGCGCACAGGCCGAGCGCCTGAAGGAGACGGCAGGCCGCTTCCGCTTCGACTCGACCATGCATTTTGACCGTCCGCCGCAGGCGCGTCCGGCCATCAAGAAGCCGCAGCTGCCGCCAGCCGCCGCGAAGAAGCGTCCGGCGAAGATTGCGCTGACGGAAGAAGAAGGGTTCGGCAAGTATTGAGCCCGGAAGTCTTTCAGGGGTACGCGGCCGTCGTTGCGCGGGAGTTCGGCATCCAGCTGCCGCCAGCAAAGCAGGCGCTCCTCGAATCCCGGCTCTACCGCCTGCTCAAGGAGGGCGGCCCGGCTGCTGAGTATCAGACGGCCGAGGGATTCTTGCGCGCGCTGCGGCAGGATGCCTCTGGGAAACTCCTCGGCTTGCTCTCCGAGGCCATCACGACGCACCACACGTTCTTCCTGCGGGAGGCCGACCACTTCGCCTTTTACCGCGACGAAGTGCTGCCGTACCTTGAGCGCACGATCCGCGACGGTGACATCCGGACGTGGTGCGCGGCCTGCTCGACGGGGCAGGAGTCGTATACGCTCGCGATGCTGCTCGAAGACCATTTCGGCCTCAAGGGGCCGATGTGGGAAAAGACGCTGCTCGCGACCGACCTCGCACGCGACGTGCTCGCGTTTGCGCGCGAGGGCATCTACCCGGCGTCCACGACACAGAACCTGCCCGAGGGCTGGCAGCGCGGCTATTTCCGCCCCGTGGATGACGGCCATGTGCAGGTCGTCGATGCGATCCGGCGGCAGGTGCTCTACCGGCCGTTCAACCTCATGCAGCCCGTGTTCCCGTTCCGCCGCCCGTTCCACGTCATCTTCTGCCGCAACGTCATGATCTATTTCGATGCACCGACGCGGCGGCAGCTCGTGCAGAAATTTGCCGATTTCCTCGAACCCGGCGGGTTCCTGTTCATCGGTCATTCCGAGGTCATCGACCGGCAGACCGCGCCGTTTGACTACGTGATGCCGTCGGTCTATCGGAAAAAATAAATTTGTTGAAGCGAAGTGATTTCATGCAACCGGTCCGCGTCCTGCTCGTCGATGATTCGCTGCTCTTCCGCTCGATGCTTGAGCGGGAGCTCCATGCGTTCCTTCCCGCAGGCAGCCAGATTCAGACGGCAGGCGACCCGTTCGAGGCGCGCGACGCGATTCTCGCGTTCGTGCCCGACGTCATGGTGCTCGATGTCGAGATGCCGCGCATGGACGGCATCGAATTCCTGTGGAAGCTGCTCGCGCAATACGACCAGCCGACGATCGTGCTGACGGGCGATGCCCGCTATGAATCGCTCGCGCGGGACGCCGGGGCGCGGGATTTCCTGCAGAAGCCCGTCGGCTGTTCGCCGGACGTCTTCTGCGAAGAGCTCGCGCGGCGCATCGTGCGGATTGCGGGGCAGGAGGCAGAGGCGGGCGGTGTGTCTGGCATGCCGCCCAAGCAGGCCATGAAATGCCTCGGAAAGCATGCAGGGCGCATCTCTCTTATTGCGCTCGGCGCTTCGACAGGCGGCACGGAGGCGCTCGCGCGCGTCGTGAAGAACCTCGTGCCACCGCTGCCGCCCATCGTCATCGTGCAGCACATCCCGCCGGGCTTCTCGCGCTTGTTCGCACAGAGGCTGGACCGCGAGTCGATGCTCACGGCGAAAGAAGCGGCAGATGGCGACCGCCTCTTGGACAATCACGTCTATGTTGCGCCGGGCGATCAGCATCTGCGCGTGCGCGCGGCGGGAGGCTTCTTCGCCGCCTGTGCGCGCGGGCCGCGTGTCAACGGCCACTGCCCGTCGGTCGATGTGCTGTTTGAGTCCGTGGCCAAGACGGTTGGCAGCCGCGCGCTCGGCGTCATCTTCACGGGCATGGGCGCGGACGGCGCCGAGGGCCTGCGGCGCATGCGCGAGGAGGGCGCACAGACGCTCGGGCAGGACGAGAAGACCTGCGTCGTCTACGGCATGCCGCGCGCGGCCTACGAGCTCGGCGCCGTCGAGCGCCAGCTGCCGCTCGATGCCATCGCGGGGGCCATCCTCGCGGCGGCGCATGCTTGATTTGTTTTAGAAAAGAGATGAAAGCTATGGTGGGGACAGAGAAGGGCCGCGTGACGCCCGAAGTCCTGCAGGGGCTGCTCGGCAGCATCGGCGACGGTGTCATCCTGACGGACCAGGACGAGCGCATCACATTCATCAACCCGGCCGCCATGCGCATCCTCGGCTGCGAGGGCGAGAACGTCCGCGGCATGGAATGCATGGACGTCTGCCGCTTCATCCGGATTGGCAGCAACCGTCCCTATAAAGACCCGCTCAAAAAGGCGATGGAAGGCCGCTCGTCCGTCGGCCTTTCGCGCAACGTCGGCATCTACCGCGGGAACGAGCCTGTCTACCTTTCGGCGACTTGCTCTCCCATCGTGCATATCGACGGCCGTGTGACGGGCTGTTCCGTCATCCTGCGCGACGTCTCGCGCATGCGCCGCCTCGCGCGCAAGATCCAGCGCGACCACGCCTATATGCGTTCCGTTTTCACGGCGGCGAAAGTCGGCCTCTGCGTGCTCGACAGCGATGCGGCCATCAGCGACATGAACGAGTCGGCCGTCGAAATCCTCGACCGTGCGCGGCAGGAGAGCGTCGGCATGCAGTTCGGTGATGCGTTCCGCTGCGAGAACAGCTTCATCAGCGGCTGCGGCCACGGTCACCTCTGCCCGCGCTGCCCCGTCCGGCACAATCTCGAGACAGCGCTTGCGGACGAGACGTATGCGAGCGAGTTCACCGTCACGATGCACCGGTTCGACGACCCCGAGCCCGTCTGGCTCCACATCTTCCTCTCGCAGGCCGTGGACGAAGGCGCGCGTCAAATCATCCTCGCGCTCATCGACGTCTCGGCGCGCAAGCAGCGCGAGCAGGCGCTCGAAGAGGCGCGGGAACGCGCCGAGGCCGCGAGCCATGCGAAAGGCGAGTTCCTCGCGAATATGAGCCACGAGATTCGCACGCCAATCAACGGCATGAACGGCATGATCGACCTCGCACTCCGCACGGAGCTCACGGACGAGCAGAAGGAATTCCTCACGAACGCCAAGCAGTGCTCGTCCGACCTCCTGCGCATCGTCAGCGATATCCTCGATTTCGCGAAGCTCGACAGCGGCCACATGAAGCTCGAAAACATCGGCTTCGACCTGCACGAGACGCTCGAGGGCGTCTGCACGCTCTATGCGAAGATGGCTGAGCACAAAGGGCTCACGTTCACGCCGCCAGACCTCTCGAATCTGCCGCGCTACGCCGTCGGCGATGCGCTGCGCCTGCGCCAGATTCTCAACAACCTCTTGAATAACGCGCTGAAATTCACGAAGAAGGGCGGTGTTTCCGTCAAGGCGGCACCGGGTGAGCAGGTTGCGATGAAGACGCTCGAAATCACCGTTCGCGACACGGGCATCGGCATCCCCGAGCACGCGCAGAAGAAGCTCTTCCAGCCGTTCCAGCAGGTCGATGGTTCGACGACGCGGCGCTTCGGCGGCACGGGGCTCGGCCTCGCCATCGTCAAGGAACTCGTGCACCGCATGGGCGGCAGCATCGACCTCTATTCCATCCCGGATCGCGGCAGCGCGTTCTCGTTCTGGATTCCGCTCGTCGAGGCCGAAGGCGCTGAGACGCCGGCCGGGCGGCAGACCGTCTTTCTCGCGCCGACGCATGCATCAGCACCTCAGCCGCAGGCGGAGAAATCGCCGCCCGACGTCAGCGACATCGACGACCTGCTCGCGTACTGCGAGCAGAAGCTCGAAGGAGACGGGAACCCGGCGGCGAATGATAAGAAGTAGATGGAGGGAAGCGTATGAAGATCCTGATTGCCGAAGACGACCGCGTCAGCCGGTCGTTCTTCCAAAAATTCATGTCAGCGTATGGAACGTGCGACCTTGCCGTGGACGGCATGGAGGCACTCGATCTCTACATGGATGCCGTCAAGGCGAATGCGCCCTACGACCTCCTGTGCCTCGACATCATGATGCCGCGCGTCGACGGCCTCAAAGTCCTCAAAGTCGTCCGCGCCATGGAGAAGCAGCACAATCTGCCACATTCGAAAATTATCATGATGACGGCGCTCGCCGATGTCGAGTACGTCGATCAGGCCTTTGAGCTCGGCTGCGACGCCTATGCCTCGAAGCCCATCGACACGGCGAAAGTCGAAGAGGTCATGAAGAACCTCGGCCTGCTGGCAAAGTGAAAGATGAACGACGAAAGGAACGCCCCGCGAGGCGTTCCTTTCGTATATCAGCAGAAAATGGTTTCGGGGATACCGGCGGCCTTGAGGCGGCTGGCATCTTTTGGGGGATCAGCGCTGTCGAGCACGATGGCATCGATCCGGCCTTCCTGATAGAGGAATGCGAGTTCGGAGAACCGAATGGTGGGAAGCGTCCGGTCACCTGCCTGCACGGCCGTGATGGCTGTATCAGCGTCATCTGCGATCCAGAGAGCGATGAGCTCGATGCCGCCGGACTGCAGCAGCGCAGGCAGGAGCTTTTCTGTATGCGGCCCATTTTGCAGCACGACATGCTGGCGCTCGGGCACGTCGCAGCGGACGGGGAGCGCCGCTGCAACATCGCGGCGGAACTTCGCTTTCTGTCCTGCAATCATCGCACGGTAGCTGTCAAAGTCGTGTGCGTGCGCATCATAGTCGCGGAGGCAGGTCCGGATGGTATCGAGGATGGCGGGAATGCTGGAAGGATCGTCGGCGAATTTGTACGAGGCGGGAATCGGGACATCGATGTCATTTGCGGCCGCGCCGCGACGTCCTGTGATGACGCAGCAGCCAGCGGCCGCCGCTTCGCGCGGAATGCGATCCTGCCCCGGATGATTGCCGAAATCGATGTAGCATTTTGCGCGGGCGAGGAGCGCGTGGACTTCTTCGGCCGTCATGTTTTCAATCGGCGTCCATGTGATGTCAGGCGCGGCCGCCATGAGCTGCTTTGTGAATTCCAGCCCTTTTTTCGGATTGTAGGCGACGATGTCCTGACGGCTGGCAGCAGCATCCATCTGCCGGAGGTGCGCGGCTGACTGCAGATAGTCGCCGACAAAATGCACCTGCGCGTCATCGACATGGTTGGCATGGACGAACTGGCGCGCGTACTCGGACTGCACCCAGTGTTCCATCTGCGGGTCTGGGTAGAAGCAAAAGAGATTGTCAACGAGCGCGAGCGTATCGTAGAACTCGGAATACCGAAAGAGTATCTGGGCAAGCGAGGATCTGTAATTGTCGACGCTCAGCCACCAGAAGACTTTGCGATTTCGTGAAGATGGCCATAGATTTCTCCCATGGTTTCTGGAAGGATGACGATGTTTTCGGGGCGGTCCGATAGCACCTCGGCGGTGGGGACAAGGTATTTCCGATAGACTTTCGGCTGCGGGATCTTGTCTGCTTCAGCATTCGGGTACCACATGAAGGCATGGAGACCGCGCCGCAGGAGCTCGGAACAGAGCTGGTGCAGGAGTTCCGGGCCGCCGGAGACCTTGCCCGCAGGGCAAGTAATGTAGATCGTCGTATTTTCGTAGATTTCCATGGATGCACGCTCCTTTGCAATACGGGTCATTTCTGCTAAAATTATAGCATAGATGGGCATATTCGGATAGAATCGAGGGAAACCATGACGGAAACATTTGCACGCCTTCTCGCGAAGCGGGAACAGCAGGGATTTGATGACGAGTACCTCCGCTTGGCGGATGCGTACGAGGCAGAGCATCCGCATTCCGAGGTGCCTGCTGTCTTCCGCGGTGCGTATGCGTTGGCGCATGACGATGCACAGCAGGCACTTGCGCAGGCGAAGCAGGCGTTTTCGCTGCGCCCATTGAATTTTGAGGTCTGGCAGCTGCTCGTCCGCTGCTATGAAGCGCTTGGCGATGTGCGGCATCTTGCCTATTTCGAAGCGCTCTGCAAGAAGTTTTACGAAGTCCCGCTCCATCTCGATCTTCAGGAAGGTTATTTGGAAGAGTCGATGGGGATGCTCTCGCTCGGTCTCGGCATCGGAAACTATGCGCCGTTTGCAAAAGCGCGCTTGCGCCTCGTGGATGGGAAGCCAAAGACGGGACGCGGCATCTACGTTGGAGAATTCTTTCCGCGCTTTTATGCGCGGCCGGAAGCGTGGTTCTGGGTCGGCTGCTACGAAGGACGTGAGGATCTTGAGGCGAAGGGCTGGATTGCCGAGCGCGGCAAGGAGGAGCCGGGCTTCGTCGACCGCTGTGGCGGCGAGTTCGTCTTTGACACGATGAAAGCACAGGAAGTGCAGGATGTGACAGTTGAGCCGGATGGCGCGCCCGTGCTCGTACCGCTTGCAGGGAAAACCGCAGGGCAGTCCGTTCGCTTTTCCAAAGAGGATGGCAGCGATTTTGTCGCTGGCGAGGATGCAGAAAGCCGCTTGGGCAAGTGGAGCTTTGACTTTTACCGCATCGAGCAGCCGACGCGCATCCAGGCGGAAGCACCATTCATTTTCGGCACGCCTGTCGAGCTTCGTCACAGTCCGCACCGTCGCTGCGTCGTCCTGAACATCCTCGTCGATGCGTTGAGCTGGAGCATCGTGCGGGAGCGCGGTTATCGCGATGTGCCGAATATCCTGAAGTTCTTCAGCCAGGGCATCATCTTTGACCAGAACTTTTCGACGAGCGAATATACGTTCCCGTCGTTTGCTGCCATTGAATCTGGCATGTATCCGCATCACAATCAGATTTTCAATGAGCATGCCGCCTATGAGCTCGCGCCGGAATACATGACGATGTCGGAGCAGATGAAGCGGCTCGGCTACTACTGCACGAATGTCATCGGCATGAATGAGGGACTTTATACGGATGTGGTGCGCGGTTATGACCGCATCATCGGCAATGGGTACGATACGCCGACGTATCTCGGTGTCGAGCGGGCCATCCGCCAGATGGAGGCCTTCGGCGAATGCGACCAGTATCTGATGATGCACACGATGGATGTCCATGTCTGGTCGGCGCGGTCATTCCATCTGCCGCTTGCAACGCAGACGAAGCTCCCGCTCGAAAAGCGTCTTCGGGGCGGCAGCTGCGCGGACGCGAGCGTCTACATTTCTGGCTATGATGTCTATCGCGAAGCGAATCTCGCAGGCATCCATGCGACGGACCGCAGCCTCGGCGTGCTCTTTGACTATTTGGAAACGCATTATGCACCGGGCGATTATGTCGTGAATCTCTACTCGGATCATGGAGCGTCGATTTTTGACGATGCACCCTATCTTTTGAGCGACCATCATGTTGGGACAGCACTCATGGCACGCGGAGCAGGCATTCCTGCGTGCGGCATTGTGCGCGACGAGGTCACGAGCTCTCTCGACCTGTATGCCATCTTGGCAAAAGAAGCGGGCTTTGATGTGCCGGAGACGGCAGACAGCAACCTCCCAGCAGCACTCGGCGGCCGGGCGCGGCGCTATGTCATCAGCAACACGCTTTATCCGGGACAGATCTATCGCTGCGCCATCCGTACGCTCGATCATGAGTTCCAGATGCGATCGCACGAATTCGTTGACGAGGATGGGACGGTCGACCTTCGGGAAATCGATACCGAGCTCTACGAGCGAAATCATCCGGAACTTTCAAGTGGCCATCTGCGCATCGAAGATGCCGCGCTGCAAAAAGAATTCCTCGACGTCCTGCATGCACATACAGCGACAATCGATCGCGGCGGCGACCAGTGGCCGTCCATGCTCGCGGCACGGCCTGAATGGTTTGGAGCGGCGGAGCGGAAGGAACGGAGAGGTTGAATTTAATTTTTTAGGTGAATTATCTTGCCGGGGGGGCCACCAGTGTTATCATAGTGGACAGAATGAAAAGTATGTTCCATTTTGATGAAGCACACGGAAAGAAGCCCTGATATGACGCAAATCGACGAGCACAAGATCACCATCATCGTCTACAAGCGAGACGAAGCAGAATACCAGCGATTGCTGTCGCAGATTCGGTTGTTGCAAATTCCGGCCATCGGCGGGAAAGCAACGACATGCGAGCTTGTGGCGATGTCCAGCGCGTATGGCAGCCGGGCAACGGCTTACAATGTTGCCATGCAGCAGAGCACGGCACGCTACAAAGTTTATCTGGACACTTCGATCCTTACGTTGGCGCCTGCTATCCTGCCATCGCTCCTGCAAGCTTTTTCCTCAGCAGACGCAGCGGGTATGGTGGGGACATGGGGGTCGTCTCTGCCGCTCGATGGCGATTTCCGTCATGCGAAACATAACTATGGCACCTATGCATGGAAAGACGTTGCCGATGGAAAGACCCATCAGGTACTTGGAGGGGCAGGCATCTGCTATCAGCGTGTGCAGGCGCTCGACGGCACTTGCATGGCAACCTGCGTCGATGTGCCGTGGGACGAAGATGTGGACGATGCATATCTCGCCACGGCACATGCATGCAGACTGCAGGCCGAGCATCGCAGCACGTATGTTTTGACGCAATTGCGGGATGGCGCGATGGTCCTCGCCTCACGTCCCTCACCTTATTTCCTGACTGGCCTTCCGGAGTGGTTTGAAAGGGCACGGAAGCACTTCCTTTCCCGCTATGGTGCGCAGATCCATCCGCTCGTCAGCATTCTGATTCCCGCATATAATCAACCGAAGTTCTGCTGTGAAGCACTCGAAAGCGCCCTGCATCAGACCTATTCGAATATCGAGATTCTGATCGGCGATGACAGCACTGATCAGCGCGTGCATAAGGCATTGAAGCCCATCATCAAGCAGCACGGCAATATCCAGTATTTTTATCGCGGCAACCAAGAGGGAGAGAATGCTGCCCGCAACGTCCACTTTCTGCTGAATGAGTGTCATGGAGTATACGTCAACCTGCTGTTCCATGACGATATGATCTACCCGACGAAGATTGAAAAAATGATGACGCATCTGGTGGAGGATCTTGACGAAGAAATTGCCTTCATAACGTCACGGCGAGACTTCGTTGATTCCGATGGCCGCTCAAAGGGAGAAATCCAGGGCTATGGCGGCGCGAAAGACATCACGTATGCTGGTCAGCAGATCTGTCCGCAGATGCTCCAGTATCAGACAAATGTCATCGGCGAAATGAGTACCGTTCTTTTGCGCAAGTCCTTGCTCTGGCAGCAGGATGCCTATCGCACGGGCGTTTTCTATGGGTATCGGGAAGATTCTATGGGCGACATTTCTACATGGTTGGAACTCCTGAAGAACGGCCGCGTCTGCGTCTTTCTTGACGAAAAGCTCAGCGCTTTCCGCGACCACCCTGCACAGAATACGCATAACCCAGAGACATTCCTGCTCAGTTATCTCGACTGGATGAATCTCTTCGTGTTGTCTTATCTCCATCAGACCTACCTGCGCACGGAAGCAGACTTCGCCGCTTGTTGCGACAGCTGGAGAAACCACTTCCACCTGCGTCAAACATACTTGCAGGACAAGATTTCCCCTGCGAAAAAGAAGGCGTTCGATGTGTTCCAGCAGGAAATCGCTGCCATCGAGTCGAAAAATTACAAGAACGTCATACAGCTCAGTATCCAGTATATGGCATCGACAGGTGCAGATCCCGCGAGACTTCTGGCGGGCACGTCTGATGCTATGGAGATTTTGGAAGGAAACATACATGCAGGTCAATAAATACGTTTTTCAATCGCATGGTGATGAACGTGGGCAGCTCGTCGCGCTGGAAGAGTTCCGCGACATCCCGTTCCGAATCAAGCGCGTCTATTACATGTACGATACGCAGCCGGGCGTCGTGCGCGGCAAGCATGCGCACAAATCGCTCGAGCAGATCCTCGTCTGCATCCACGGCAGCTGCAAGATCCGTCTCGACAACGGCTATGAGACAAAGATCGTCCCGCTCGAAAAGCCGTATGAGGGACTCTATGTTGCCAACAACATGTGGCGCGAGATGTACGATTTTTCCGAAGGCGCTGTCCTCATGGTGCTCGCTTCGGAGCTCTACAACGAGGACGACTACATCCGCGACTACGATGAATTTCTGAAGATGGTGAAAAAAGAGCATGAAGATTGATCTCGCCGTGCTCGGGCGGCAGTTCGAGCTTTATCAGGAGGAATATGAAGAGGCCGCGCTGCGCGTGCTGCGGAGCGGATGGTATGTGCTGGGACCGGAAGTCGAAGCATTCGAGCAAGCATTTGCTGCCTATGTCGGGCGGAAATATTGCATCGGCGTCGGCTCGGGGCTCGATGCGCTGACGCTCTCCGTGCGGGCGCTCGGCATCGGCGGCAGAGACGAAGTACTCGTGCCGGCGAACACCTACATCGCGACCGTCCTTGCCATCACAGCGAATGGTGCGACGCCTGTTTTTGTCGAGCCGGACGCGTATTTCACGCTTGACGCTGCGCGCATCGAAGCCGCCATTACGGAGCGCACGAAGGCCATCATGGTCGTGCACCTCTACGGGCAGGCGGCGCAGATGGATACCATCTGCCGCATCGCAAAGGCACACGGCCTGCATCTCATCGAGGACTGCGCCCAGTCGCATGGCGCAAAATTCGACGGCACAATGACGGGCGCGTTCGGTGATGCGGGCTGCTTCAGCTTTTACCCGACGAAGAACCTCGGCGCGTTCGGCGATGCCGGCGCCGTCGTGACGGATGATGCCGAGCTCGCGAAAACGCTCCGCATGCTGCGCAACTATGGCAGCGAAAAGAAATACCACAACAAGATTCTCGGCGTCAACTCACGCCTCGACGAATTGCAGGCCGCGCTGCTCCGCACGAAGCTCGGCCATCTTGCAGAACTCATCGCCGAACGCGAGCGCATCGCGGCGGCCTATCTTGATGGTATCCAGAATCCCGCCATCCGTCTGCCGAAGCTTCGCAGGAACGCCAACCATGTTTGGCATCAGTTCGTCATCCAGACCGAAGACCGCGACGGCTTTCAGACCTATCTTGCCGATCACGGCATCCAGACCGTCATCCATTACCCCATCCCGCCGCACCTTTCCGAGTGTTATCAGTACCTTGGCCACAAAGCAGGCGACTACCCCGTCGCCGAGCACATGGCGAAGACCGTGCTGAGCCTGCCGATGTTCAACGGCATGCGGGAGGATGAAGTGCAATACGTCATTGAGACGGTGAACGGGTACGTCAAATAAAGCCTCCCCCACTGGGGGAGGTGGCCCCGCAGGGGCCGGAGAGGGTAGTCGGGTGCTGAAGCCTGACAAATATACAAAACGAAGGAGGCCTTGGTGTGCATACGTCAATGCCGATTGGAATCGATGACTTTGCAAAAGTATGTGCTAGTTATTATTTCGTGGACAAGACAGCGTTTCTCCGTGATTTCCTGAAGGATCATGCAGAAGTCACGCTCTTCACGCGTCCGCGCCGTTTCGGCAAGACGTTGACGCTCTCCATGATGCGTTATTTTCTCGACATCGAAGGCGCAGAGGTGCATCGATCGCTCTTTGACGGTTTGGCCATTGCAGAGGACTCCGAAGCCATGGCCGAGCAGGGGACGCGTCCTGTCTTGTTTCTCACGCTCAAAGGGTGGAAAGGGCTGACCTGGGATATCCTGCAAGTGCGCGTGCGACAGCAGATTGGCGGCCTGTTTAGTGCGTATGATATGCTTCTCCAGGATGATCTCAAAGCGTATGATCGCCGAAAATTCCAAAGTGTTTTGGATGATACATGCGATTTCGCCGCCCTTTCCGATGCGCTCGCCTTCCTGCTGCGCCTCATGGAAGCGCACTATGGCAAGAAACCCGTCCTGCTGCTCGATGAATACGATGTCCCGATCCAGTCAGCGTGGGAGCATGGCTACTATGACGAAGCCATCGACTTTTTCCGCGAATTCTATTCTACGGCACTTAAGACGAATCCCTCGCTCGATTTCGCCGTCATGACGGGCGTGCTGCGCATTGCAAAAGAAAACATTTTTTCTGCGCTCAACAATCTCGATGTGGACAGCGTCCTGCAAATGCGTTATCCGGAGGCATTCGGCTTCACAACTGCCGAGGTCGGAAAGATGGCAGAAGACCTCGGTTGTACGGACAAGTTGTCAGAGCTTCGCTATTGGTATGATGGCTATCGCTTCGCCGGACGGGAAATTTACAACCCCTGGTCCGTCGTCCAATATTTCAGTCGCAACTGCGAAGCGGCGGCCTATTGGGTGAACACGTCAGGCAATGCCATCCTCGAAGAACTTATGAAGAGTGCGGACCGTGAGCATTTCGAAGCGCTCGACACGCTCCTCCAGGGCGGCACAGTGTCAGCATTCCTGGAAGAGGGTGTCATCTACAGCGATATTGGCGAAGATCAGGATGCGCTTTACACGATGCTTTGCACAACGGGATACCTTACAATCGATCATACGGACAGTGTTGCGGGAGAGACAGAGTATATCCTGCGCCTGCCGAACCGCGAGATGCGGACGCTGTTCGGCCATGAGATCGTGAAACGCTACCAAAAAGGATTCGGCAAGTCCGCACTTGTCGCACTCATGCGTGCGCTTCTGCGCGGGGACGTCGAACGTGTACAATATGGATTTGAAAGCTACTTGGAAAAACTTGCGAGCTTCTACGACACTGCAAAGGGAAACGAAGCCTTCTATCACGGTTTCGTCCTCGGCATGACGGCCATTCTCGTTCCAACATACGATGTACGTTCCAATCGCGAATCCGGCCGCGGCCGCTATGATCTCGCAGCGATTCCGCAGCAACAGAGCCAGCCGGGGTTCCTCCTTGAGTTCAAAACAGCGGCAAGCAAAGAAGAACTCGAAGCCAAGGCGCAGGAAGCCCTGGATCAGATGGAAACGAAAGACTACCTCGCCGATTTCCGAACGCGGGGCGTCGAGGACGTTCATCGTTACGGCATCGCATTTTGCGGGAAAAAGGTGCAAGTAGCATATCAGCGACCATGAAACAGAAGGGAATCATCATGAAACTGCGGAAGCTTTGCGATAAAGATGCAGAAAGCATGCTCGAATGGATGCATGACCCTGCAGTTAACCAGTTTTTTCGAGCTCATTTTGCACAGATGACCATGGAGAATGCACGTTCGTTTATCCGGGGGGGGCAGAGCGCTGCAGCCCGCCATTATGCCATCTGCGATGACGAAGATGCGTATCAGGGAACGATCAGCCTGAAAGACATCGACGTGGAAAATGGCACGGCGGAGTATGCCATCGTGTTGCGGCGGCAGGCCCAGGGCAAGGGCTATGCCCGTTTTGCAACGCGTGAAATCCTCCGCATCGCCTTTGAGAAGCTGGACCTTTGCAAGGTGTATCTGAACGTGTGGAAGGAAAATGTGCATGCCGTGGGATTCTATGAGCACATGGGATTCCAACGCGAGGGCGAGGCAAGAGAGCAGATCGTCCTGCATGGCAGGCGCTGCAACCTGCTGTGGTATGGGATGCTGCGACGCGAATACCTGCGCGCATTCCGGGAATAAACGGATTCCTTCCTCACGCATGTCCAGCGGAAAACGTTCGGGACATGGAGAGGAAGGAATGGCGTGAACAAGATAACGTATGAAATCCGTCGCTACGAGGACGAGGATGCAGCCGCGTGGGATGCATTCTTGCCGCAGACCGTGAATGGCACGTTCTTGCAGAGCCGCAGGTTTCTGAGCTATCATCCGGCCGGGCGGTTCCGGGATTGTTCGCTGATGATTTACGATGCGAAGGGGAACCTCGCGGCACTCTGCCCGGGCGCGGATCAGATGATGGATGGCAGGCGTGTCTTCGTATCACATCCGGGCAGCACGTTCGGCGGGATTCTTGTTGCGCCAAAACATTACAAGGCCGCCAAAGTCCTTGCCATGCTCGATGCACTTGAAGCATGGTGGCGGGCCGAGGGATTTGCTGCTGTCGATCTCCGTATCACACCATCTTTGTTCTCCAAGCAAGGCGAAGACCTGCTTGACTATGTCTTGTTCCACCATCATTACAAAGAATCCGTTGAGCTTAGTACGTATATCGATTATGACGAGTTTCGAGAACCTGTGGAAGCGAATTTTTCTCAAGGAAAGCGCACGGATTTTCATAACGGACAGAAAATCGGCATGTATGGACGGCCGCTCCGTCTTCCGGAAGAACTTGACGATTTTTATGATGTGCTTTGCGAAAGCTTGTCAAAATACGGCGTACAGCCCGTTCATAGCTACGAAGAATTGCTTGATTTCGCACAGGTGCGCCTGACGAAGGAATGCGGATTTTATGGCGTCTTCCTGCCGCAGGAGATGGGCGAGCGCATGGTGGCGGGGGCCATGATGTTCTATTTCTCCGAGGTGCATCTGGCGCATACGCAGTATCTTGCAGCCGTGAACGATTATCGTCGCTATAGTCCGATGACCTTTCTCTGCACGTATCTCATTGATACGATGCGGCAGCGCGGATTCCAAAATTTTCTTTCGGCATCAGTACGGAAGAGCGCGGGCGAGTGCTCAACAAAGGACTGATTTTCGCAAAAGAATCTTATGGAAGCCGTCATAGCGTCAATCGGAAGTTTTGGAAGGATTTGCAAGTGCTATGAGAAACATTCATCAATACGAACAGGCATATCTGCAAGATGAACATGATTTTGAGCGCTATCAGGTGCGCTACCGTCGCAAGAAAGTGCTGGAGCTCTACGAAAAGCTGCCATCGAACCGCGTCCTCGAAATCGGATGCGGCATGGAGCCGCTCTTTCATTTCGTTCCCCAGGACAGCTTTTCACAGTGGGTCGTTGTAGAACCGGCAGATGCCTTTTATGCAGCAGCTGAACGAGCATCGAAGGAAGATGACCGCATTCATTGCCTTCATCGATTCTTTGATAAGGAGGCCGCTTTGCTGAAGGAATGCTGTGTGCATTCTGGGGGGGGGCGTTTGACCTGATTGTGTGTACGGGCTTGTTGCACGAAGTGGAGCAGCCGTTAGCAATCCTGAATGGCATTCGCCAACTATGCAGTTCGGAAACGTGTGTCCTGCTCAATGTGCCAAATGCGAACAGCCTGCACCGACTCCTCGGCCTGCGGTCAGGATATATTGCCGATACGCATGTGATGACGGAGCGTAACCAGGCATACCAGCAGCATCGTGTTTTTGATTGTGCATCCTTTGCGGCACTGCTCGGCCAAGCAGGCTTTGCCGTGGATGAAATGGGCAGCTTCTTTGTCAAGCCGTTCACGCATCAACAGATGGAAGCATGCCTCGAGCACCATATCATTGACGAAAATGTGCTCGATGGCCTTTATCGCTTGAGTGAAGACCTGCCGGAAGTTGGCTCTGAACTGTATGCGGTCTGTCATCAAAGTCGTTGTGAGCAGGGAAAATAAAAACAAGGCCCTGCCTACGGCAGAGCCTTGTCTGGAGAGCCTCAGAGTTGTTCGAGAACTTTTGCGCGGAGATCCATTGGGACGGAGATCGCTTCGACTGCTTGCTGAGCGGTCAGCTGCATATTTTTCATGATATTTCGCGCGGATGCCACCCAGGTTTTTTCCGTGCCACGAGCCTCCCCGCGAGCTTCCCCGCGCGCCTCTCCGCGAGCTTCGATCTTGTCTAAAAGAATGGAACGCATTGTCATCGACTCTCCTTCCTTCACATTTTCTTTCGCTTCGGTAAATCGAACATCATCTGTCAGCAGCGCCATCAAGTCGAGCATTTCCTTTGCGTGCCGAACGGCTTCTTCGCTCGGATGATACTCCTGATCCTTTCGCATCTGGCTGAAATACTCTGCAACCATGCGGAAGGGATTCGAAAACTTTGCAATCATTTCATCTGGCAGCCAGGCAACTTCGATTACGTTGATGTGGTAATCACTGACATAGGGATTCAGGCGTTCGGGAATCTGGAAACAATCTTTCAGGCAGCGGGGCTTCTTCCATCGCTGCTCACAGCCGAAATAGAGCACAACTGTCACAACGGGGTACATCTTTTCATTTTTGTCATTTAGCTCGTTACGATAGGCTGCGCCGTCATACCCTATGATACGGAGCGGCATCGTGCGGTCAACGGCCGATTGATTCTCAATGCCAAAAAGTGCGAGGCGGAGTTCGCTGTTTTTCCAGAGTTTCGCAACATCGCGTTCCTGCTGTCTCAGTTTTCCGTCCACTTTGTATGTCGATTGCGGCAGCACGTCAGTTAGTTCTTCTGGATGGACGACCTCGTCACCTTGAAACAAGATAACATTCATGATATTTGCAAATACATCTGCATATGATAGCAGTTGCTTTTCTGCAATATCCTTTTCTGCCATAGGCTCACCGCCTTTCTTGCTTCTTATTTTACAGAGATTTTATTGGAAGAGCAAGGAAAAGCAGTGACAATGGGCTATAATTTCCTCGAAGGAATATACAAGGAGGCTGACAATGAATCTACAAATTCGTTCCTTGGACTTGCTTTACCGTCTGTCAGCGGAGACACTGACGGACGAGCAACTGGGCGGGTATCGCTACCAGCATCTCTTGGAACTCAAAAATCTGGCAGGACAGATGCCGGACGGCGGAGCGCTCTATGCCGCATTTCGCCAGCGCCTTTTTCGAAAGGTCGCGCATCATCTGACGAGCTTGCACCGCAAAATCGTCGTGGGCATCCTGTGCGGGTATTCGAGCGAATGGATCGGAGATGAGCTCTATTGGCTGCTCGAGCATTCAAATGTTTTCGAGCCTTATGTCTTCGCCCTGCGCAGCCGCACGAAGCCGGCAGAGGAGCAGGAAAACCAGAAGGAATATGATGCCTTCGTGCAGGATATCCAGCGTCGGGGACTGCGCCTCGTCGAGAATTTCAACACGAAGGAGCAGCGGGAATATACGTGGCAGGAACTTCCCGTCCATCCCGACATCTGCATCTGGCTGTCGCCGTGGATGTACCTTTTCCAAGGCGATCTGCGCATCTGGAACTTCCCGTTGACGACGCTGCATACG
Organism: Selenomonas sp.; assembly: GCA_022773585.1. Taxonomy (GTDB): domain Bacteria; phylum Bacillota; class Negativicutes; order Selenomonadales; family Selenomonadaceae; genus Selenomonas_C. The sequence goes on from JALEZZ010000049.1 coordinate 30,777, forward strand.
TATATTCCTTATGGGTATTTCGTAGTTACTAATGCACAGAAAACTTTTTATTACGATCAGTTCAATCAGGAACTGCATAATCTGGCATGGTTGATTTTCCAGGAGACAGCCATTTCTTTAAAATTGTCAGAAAAATATTGTTTTAGTGGAAGCCGGAACTGTAGATATACAGGCTATCCGAAAATGGATGATTATTTCGTGCCTCGCGAAAAAGAATCATCTCTCTGGGATTCCCTTTTGTCTGAAAATGGCACGCCTCATGCGAAGAAAATCATTTATTCACCGCATCACACGTTGGCAACGGATGATGTGATCACATTATCGACATTTGCTTCGAATGGCAAGCTGATGTTGCAGCTGGCGAGGAAATATAGCAAGGAAACCGTATGGGTTTTCAAGCCGCATCCACAATTGGGGCTCAAGGCCATTCGAGCGGGATTATTCAAAAGCGAAACGGAATGGGAAGCATATCTTGATGCATGGAAATCCTTGCCGAATGCCACGGTTCAGTTGTCTGGAGGCTATCATCGCTTATTTCGAGAATCCGATGCCATCATCAATGACAGTGGTTCTTTCCTTGCGGAATATTTGTTTGTGAACAAGCCTATGTTGGAACTGCGTCGGCCAGAGCAGGCATTTAATGCGTTTGGGGAAAAAATTCTGGAAGAAGCCCTATATCAAGCAGATGGCAAAGATGCAGCGGGAATCGAGCGCTTTATTCAGGATGTCGTTCTCAAAGGAAATGATTCGAAGGCATCGAACCGCAAAGCGCTCTTTGCGAAGTATCTGGATTATTATCATTCTTCAAAACATACAGCAGCTGAAAATATTTTTGGTACAATTTATGCCCAGCTCAGTATGGACGGAGGTATCATTTGAAGCGTTTTCGAAGAGGTGAATATCATGGTCATCGGTTACACGGCAGGTGTTTTTGACCTCTTTCATATCGGGCATCTGAATCTGCTGAAGAATGCGAAGGGGCTTTGTGACAAGCTGGTTGTCGGCGTGACAGTAGATGAGCTTGTCACCTACAAGGGAAAGCATGCGATGATTCCATTCGAAGATCGTCTGGAAATCGTCCGTAATATCAAACAGGTGGATGCCGTTGTGCCACAGCGCGATATGGACAAGGTCACGATGTGCAAGAAAGTTGGAGCTACGCTGCTCTTTGTTGGCGATGACTGGTACGATACGCCGAAATGGAAGGCATATGAAAAGGAGTGCGAGAAAGCAGGGATCCGCGTGGTCTATTTCCCGTACACGCAAGGCGTTTCGTCTACGCTGATTGCAAAGACACTGGCCAAGGTTTGCGACGGAGAGGAGTGACAGGACATGGAAGTCGATCGCGGTTATGCGATGTGCTCTTATCTGATGTACCGCTATGTTGTAGATGCGAAGCGCGGATTCTCAAAACGACATCCGGTGCAGCAGGTATCTCTGGATTTTCCACGTCGTATGATTTGCAGTTCGGATGAACTGCTTGCAGTTTTGCAGTCGCTGGTTGCAGAAGTATGCCAGGATGGGAAAGCGGCACTGGCACTGAGCGGAGGAATGGATTCGGCTATTCTGGCAAAACTGATGCCGCAGGGTTCGACGGCATATACTTTTCGCTGTATCGTTCCGGGCATAGATGTGGTCGATGAGTCTCCAGCAGCTGCAAAATTCGCCGAGCAGTGCGGTCTGCAGCATAAGATCATCCCTATTACATGGGACGATGTCACTGCCGCAGCAGATCTGCTCATGCTGCATAAGGGAGCGCCAATTCATTCGATTGAATGCCAGATCTATCTGGCTGCATGCAAAGCAAAGCAAGAAGGAATGGATCGGCTGATTTTTGGCGAGAATGCAGACATCATCTATGGCGGAATGGATGGACTTCTGGCAAAAGATTGGACGTATCAAGAGTTCGTCGATCGTTATTCCTATATTTTGCCCTATTATGTTCTTCGCGCCCCCAAAATGATTGTAGAGCCTTTTTTGCAATTTGAAAAAAATGGGCATGTCGATAGCCACGCATTCATTAATACGTATTTTCGGCAGGAAGCGCTTGGGACGTATACGAATGCTTGTAAAGCGGCCGGCATCACGTTCGTCGGCCCATATGCCATGACGTGCATGGGAGTGCCACTAGATTATCAGAGAGTCCGTTCCGGTGATACGAAGTATTGGATTCGTGAAATTTTCCGAAAGCTGTATCCTGGATGGGAAATCCCCGCAAAGCTTCCGATGCCGCGACCTGTTGCTGAATGGCTGAGAGATTGGGAGGGGCCTGTGCGTAAAGAATTCATCCCGCATTGCGC